>CAYTGC010000458.1:0-4037 GCA_964437195.1 uncultured Myxococcales bacterium
GGCAAGTCGCTCATCGCTTTTTCGGGCCGTGACGAAAAGGGCACGATGGACATCTTCACCGTAGATGCGGCGTCGGGAGATCTGCAGCGCATCACCGAAAACCAAGGCTCAAACAGCCATCCAAGCTGGGCCCCGACGGGACGAGCGCTGGTTTTCAAGTCGAGCCGTGGTGGCATCTATGTCTCGACGGCCGATGGCAAGACCCAGCGTCCCGTGTTCCGAGGCGGCGCTGAAACCCCGGTCTGGGGCCCCGCCGCAAAGCCGTAGCCCTTGCTTCGACCTGCCACCTACTCCTGCGCACAGAGCGGCTCGAACAGCCACAGCCCCAGAATCACGGCCATGCTGTCGAAGACGAGCAGGAACTTGATCCAGCGGACCGCATCGACGAGCGCTTCGGGCGTTCCGTACAGCACGGCGTAGGTTCCCCGCGCACCGGCAAGCAGCGCTGGAACAACCAGCGGATACACGAGCAGCGGCAGCAGGACCTCACGCACGCGGGCGCGACCAAGCGACGCGCCGAACAGCGCGGCCACGGACGAAAATCCCAGCGTACCGAGCCCTAGCAACGTCAAAAACAGCAGCCACGACTTCTGCGGGCCCACTTTCATCTGGAACAGCAGCAAAAGACCCGGCACGACCACCACGGCCGTCAGGAGCATGAGCAGCGTGATCGAGAGCAGCTTGGCCAGATACAGGGCACTGCGATCGATCGGTGCGAGGAGGAGCGCCCGGAGCGTGTCTGCCTCGCGCTCACGCTCAAAGCTACGCGAAATCCCGAGCATCCCCGATAGAGAGATCGCGACCCATAGCACGCCCGCCATCACCTCGACCGTTGGAGGCGACCCGCCCAGAAAGGAAAACGAAAACAGCAGCACGACGATCGCCGCAAATAGCATCGTCGCGTAGATAAGCTCTCGGGCGCGAAGCTCGACGCGAACGTCTTTCCACAGCAGCAGCCCGACTTGCGACAGGAACGAAGCTCTCATCCGCCGATCTCCAGCGGCCGCTCGGCTGCCCGCGTGTACAGAGACAGAAGCTGCTGCCGTGTGCACTCGCCCTGCACATAGGTCTGGCTCTTTTCGAGACGCCCGCGTCGCAGCACGACCGCCACATCGAGCAGTGGCGCCAGCGGCTCAAAGTCGTGACTGATGACCACGATCATGGCGCCCCGCGCCCTCTCTTCCGCAATCAGCGATGACAGTAGCTTCACGCCCTCTTGGTCAAGGCCCGTGTACGGTTCGTCGAGGAGAAGAACCGACGGCTTGTGCAGAATCGCCCGCGCGAGCGCCAGCCTCTGCACCATGCCACGCGAAAACGTCCGGCTGGGACGATCTGCCGATGCAGAAAGTCCGACCCTGTCCAGCAGTGCCGACACCTGCTGATCGCGACTTGCGTCCGAGGCAGCGTGGTCGTACAGCTTCGAAAAGAAGAGCAAGTTCTCGCGCGCCGACAGATCGGCGTAGCAGCGCGGCTCGTGCGAGAGCAACGACAGGTGCTGCCGCAGCCAAATCCCGTCGATCGAGCTGGCGTCTTGGCCATCGATGACCAGCTTGCCGCGGGTGGGCCGAATCTGAAGTGCCAAGACCCCAAGCAGGGTGGACTTCCCAGCGCCGTTCTCCCCAAGCAGCGCTGTCACCTGCCCAGCCAAAAGCGTCAGCGATACATCGCTGAGTGCCCGTTTGCCGCCATAGTCCTTGAAGATGCCACGCAGAGCGACCTGCCCAACTGCGGCACCGTCAGCTGGCATCGGCCTCGTCCAGTGCGCGATACACGCCGGTCAGCTCGCGCATCACCTGCTCGCGGCTGCGCGCTCCCTTCGGTGGTGTTTCCTCAAGCGCCAATAGCTCGCCGAGAAGTTTGTCGCGTCGAAGCGACAGGTTCTTTCGCGCCACCTGCTCAGCATTTTCGTCACCCGGCTTGCCTTGCCAGGCCAAGTACACAAACGCCGCCAAAATCAAGATGGCCAGCACGCCGCCCACCAGCCGCGTCGCCCGGTGCTCTGCCGGCAGGCCCGAAATCGTAAACTGAATCTGTCCGCCCTCGCTCGTCCCCGACACGGCACCAAAGAGAAGCTGATGGCCTTGCCAGTTCCTCTCCTGCACATCGGTTACGCCGTCGAGGGTCAGCGCTGGCCGCTTCTCAATCACGACGCGCAGGTCCTGAATCGCCAGGCTCGCTGGCTGACGAAACTGCAGCTCGCCGGTATGGCGCATCATGAAGTTGACCTGGAGCATCGACTCACCAGGGGACAGCGGACCTTTCCACACCAGTGCGACGTTGCCCGGTGAGCTCTGGTCGACACTCACAGTCGATGGACTGCCCTGGGCAAGCGCTGGAGCAATTGCACCCTCTGGTAGTGAAATCCGCAGCCCTTCCGCACCAGGGTCGAACGCCTGCGGTGATGGGTTGTTCAGTCGCAGCATCTCCGACACCGCCACCATGTCTTCTTGCAGGTCGAAGATGATGTGCGATCCAGTCGAAATGGTCAGCTTGCGGCGGGCATCGTCCCCGCGAGCCGGTGGCCGAGACATCACCGACACAGCCGTCCCGGTCGTGGCTTCCAGATGAAAGGGCTCGGACGGCTGCTCGTAGCCAAAGCGGGAAATGGTCACCAAATACTCGGCTGGGCCCGTCGCCATCCCCGCCCAAAGCACGGCGCCCGCTTCGGACGTCGTTTGAGCTGGTAGCTTCTCAACCTGACCGTCAGGTCCGCTGCGTCGATAAAGCGTCACGGGGATTCCCGCGAGTGGTTTGTTCGCTTCATCAACGACAAAAATCCGCAGCGTTCCAACCGGCAAGGCAGCTTCCGCATGGATTTGTCCATCTGCGGGCGGCGCTGGTGTGGGCGGAGCCGTCGCAGCTGGAGCTGTCGCAGCGGGAGCCGCAGCGGGCACGCCGGTCGCCACGCCCGGGGCAGCAGGCTGAGCCGTTGCCGCAGGACTCGGTGCAGCACCCGACGGTGCAGGCGCGGCAACTTCGGTGTCTTTGGGGAAGACCAGCATGACGCGCATTCCGGGTGCCGGAGCCCCCATCACCGCGATCGGCTGTGAGGTCTTGGTATTCCCCGCGATCACACAGCTTGCCTGGTACGTTCCCGTCGGTACACCCGAAAATGTCGCTCGCCCGGCCGCATCACTGCGCGCCGTGAGCTTGGTCCCCGAGGAGGAGGTCAACGTCACCTCTTGGTCGACGATCGGACTCGTAAATGCACCGCGAATCAGCCGCACCGTCACCGATCCCGATGGAACCGCTGAATCGGGCCGGGGAATGCCCGACATCTGAGCCGGGTCGGGCATCATCGGCTGGGCCGACGACAGCGGCGAGAAAAGCAGCAAGGCGGCCAAAAAGACGGCGAGACGCAGCATCACTTTTTGCCTCCGAGCCGCTGGCCGCAGCTTTTGCAAAAGCGAGCGTCGACGTCGTTGCGAGTGCCACACTCGGCACAGGCGGTCGCGATCACCGTCGGACGTTCATCGCTGGCTGGCGACTTTTCTGCCTTGGCGCTCTGCTCGGCCTTGGCGTCGTCTGCTTTTCCGTCAATGGCCACAGACTGCGCGTTCCGACCCAGCGCATTGCGACGCACGGCCAAATCACGCTCAATTTGCTGCTCATAGCTTTCCCCCTGATCGAGCTGACGCAACACGCGAACGGCTCGCTCCCGGTAGCGACCACGGATTTCGCTGTAGTCCGAGTCGGAAAGCTTGCCCATCGAGCGGTCGAGTTCCAGCTCTTTGAGCGCCCGCTTGAGCAGGTGATACTCACGCTGTAGCTCACGCCGCCGTCGCCCAACCGCAGCTTGGGCTTCGAGTCGCTCGTCGGCACTCGACACCGCGGTCAACCCGCGCGCCGATTGGACCAGCAAAAGCCCAGTCGCCCACAAGGAAGCGACGGCCATCGCAAGCGCGATCGTCGGGCCGCTCAAGCTGCCGAGTGCGATCGAAAAACCGATAAGCCCCAGCCCAAAAGCCAGGCCACTACCGCCATAGAGGAGCCGAGAGTCAGTCCATGTCATCGAGATCGTCGTCGAGGCGGCGCTC
>CAYTGC010000459.1:0-4023 GCA_964437195.1 uncultured Myxococcales bacterium
ACGTCGTGAGGCCCTTGCCCAGGCAGCTTTGGCAGAGCGCCTTGGGCAAGAAATCAAGGACATGGAGTGGCTGCTGCGCAGCGCAAGGCAGCTACCACTGCATGACCTGCGTCCAGAAAAAGCGCTGGTGCGCGCCCGCATGGCGGCGCTGCGCGACAAGTTGGATTCTTCTGGCACCGCCAACCGGGCGTTGTCCCACTACGCGCTTGGCCGCGGGTTTCTGGCGCTGCACGAATATCCGCAGGCGCTGGCGGAGCTTCAAGCGGCGATCGCGGCGGGCAACCAGCGGGCCGAGGTGTACGCCTCGCTCGGTGTGGCACTCGGCAAGCACTACGAGCAGGCGATCTACGAAGCGCGGCTCTCCGGCGGAGGTCCGTGGGCGCAGAAGCAGTTGCAAACGATCGCCCCCAAATACCTCGAGCCGGCGATCGCAGCGCTCGAGCGAAGCCGGACGATGAACCATGAGGAGCCGGCGTACTTGCAGGCGCTGATTGCCTATTACCAACGAAAAGACGAGGTGGCGCTCAGGTACGCGAAGGAAGCGCAGCGGCAGGCACCGTGGCTATATGAGGCGTCGCTGCTGGCGGGCGATGTGTACCTTCATCGCGCGCTCGAGCAGCGCGACCGCGGCGGGATGACGGATGAGGCGCTGACCGGGTTCCAGCGCGCTGCCGAGAAGTATGAGGTGGCGGCCAGCATCGGGCGGAGCGACGCGCAAGTATACGAAGGGCTGGCGGAGGCGCGACTGCGCATCATGGAGAGCAAGAGCGCACGCGGTGCGGGGAACGCCACGCTCTTTTCGCAAGCGCTGGAGGCGAGCCAACAGATCTCGATCGCGGATCCGGACAGTGCATCTGGACCGCTCAAAGTCGCCACGACCTATAGTCGCAGCAGGGGTATTGACAGTCTGACAAACGCGGACCGGATCGATCGCTGCTATCGTGCTGGCAGAGAGGCGCTAATAAGGCAGCCAGAGAACCCCTACGCCGCGGATGTGACCGCGAATTGCTTGATGGAGCGCTGGGGGGAGGAGATCCGTCTCGGCAAGAATCCGGAAGCAACGATCGCGGAAGCAATTGCGCTCCTTAAGGCCGCCCTCCGCGTACATCCGAATTTCCTGTGGGGGCGGAACGACCTCGGACTGTTCATGAAAGGCAAGATCCCAGACGCACTCGCACGCGATCCCGTCCTGGCCAAGCGGATCCTCCTCGAGCAGGTAAGCCCCTTGTACCAAGCCAACCTGGAGCTTGATCCAGACTACATCGTTTCGTATGTAAACGTGCTCGACGTCATGGACGGTCTGGCACTGCTGCCGCTCTCTGCGGAAGAGGAATCCCGCTTGCTCGTACAAAGCGACGAGTTCCTGGCAGCCTGTCTGCACCGCACCAAGACCGAGTTCCAGTGTTACAATAACTACGCCATCCTCCGCACGCTGCTCGGGTGGCGGGCCTTCCAAAAAGGACTTCCCGCGGAGCCGCTGCTCCTCTCCGCGCGCGCAGAGTGGAGTGCGATGGCAACGTTTGGTGCCAGCTTCCTCGATGCCCAGCAGTACCTGTCCTTGAACCATCTGGTCGAGGCCATGTCCCGCATGCGAAAGCAGGAGGATCCAACCCCGGCGCTGGGAAAGTTCCAGGAGTCCGTCACCGGCTGCTTCCGCATCGCCCAGGGAGATGCGTTTTGCCGCACCCTCCTTGTGCGCAAGATGTGGGTCGAGGCCGAACAGCGGTCCGGGTCCTCCCGGGCACGTTTGCAAGCGGCCCTGGCTGAAGCGCTGTCCATTGTAAAAGAGAACCCCACTTTTCCCGACGGCTGGTGGGTGCTTGCTGAGACGCGGCTGCGACTTTCCAGCGCCCGCTCGCCGGGACGCGAATCCGAGGTGAATTCGGGCCTCACGGCAGTAGAGAAACTCCTATCCCTGTATCCGGCGCATGTGCTTGGGCGCATCACCCAGGGCCGGTTGGAGTTGTTGCGCGCGCAAATGGCCCGAACTCCTGCGCTGCGTCAAGCCGCCGCCGAGCGGGCGCTGAGCGCCTTCGACCGCTCCCTCTCCATCGACTCTGCCCTGTTGCCCGCGTTTCGGCACGACCGCGAGCAAGCACGCTCGTTCCTCAGCTTGACACACTCTGTGCGAGGCACACGCACCTGAGCGCGACGCATTCTTCGGCAGGTACCCCAAACTCAAGTTCCCAGCGTCTCAGGCTGCAAAGCGGAAACTGGTTGCGCGCGATGACGAAGTCCGTGCCGCGAAAATGGGCGCTGACACACTCCGCCACTGTGGCGGTCTGCGAAAGACCTGGAATTTCAAGGACTTGCTGTTTCCCCGGTCTGTCGGATTGACACACCTCGGAACGCTGCTTGCCCCTTGCGGCTCGCAGGTTTCTCCTCTTCGCCGGATCACGACTCGCGGCCGGACCGAGGCACAGCGACCGGATGCGCTCACCCCACCCAACTCCGTCATCTACCTGTCCGAGGTTGGCCCCATGGTTGCAATAGACACCAAGCAACGACTTTGAGGCCAGCCCATGGACAGCAAACGGAACCCACACAAGCACGCCGATATCCTCGCCACTGCCAGCGTCACCGCGATGAGCTGTGGACTCGGTTTTCCGATGAAGCTCG
Organism: uncultured Myxococcales bacterium; assembly: GCA_964437195.1. Taxonomy (GTDB): domain Bacteria; phylum Myxococcota_A; class Polyangia; order Palsa-1104; family JAEUJZ01; genus JAEUKA01. The sequence continues at coordinate 2,620 of CAYTGC010000459.1, forward strand.
AAGCGCTCAGTCGGTCCCAGGCGACGCTGTCCGTCCAGCGCTATCTGTCACCGAAGGTGATCTTCGACCTTGATGTGAATCTGTACCAAGGAACAGAGCCTCTGCGCATGCTCACGCAGATCTCGCTTCTGGAAAAGACCAAGGCAGGCTTTCGGGTCGGAATCGACAGCCATCAGTTGTCCGAAGATTCCTTGGCGAAGTGGGAGGCGTTCCAACAAGTATCCAATATCCCGCAAGCAGACAGGCAAGCGGGAGCGGAGTCGACGGTAGTGGTTCAGATTGGGAACGTACTCTCAGATGAGATCCTCGCTTCGCTCACGGCGGAAGGTCTGCAAGTTGAAACGGTCTGGACACTCTCGGACGCGATTGCTCTTTTGCAGTGCATGAATGTCCGCTTGGTCGTTGGTCTTCTGGATGGTCAGACTGGTGTCTCCGTGCGATGCTGTCGCCAGCTGCGCCGTCTTTTGCCATCCCTGAAGACCATCCTGATCACGGATCAAGGATACGTCTCGGATCTTGAACAGGGACTGCTGGCCGGAGCGACACACGTGATTGTCCGTCCAAAGAGCCCGCGCCTGTTTGCCAAACGTTGTCGACAGCTTTGCGAAGAGGAAAGTGACGCTGGAACCTACTCGATTCCGCCGCCGTCGCTACCGGAGCCAGCCATCCATTGGCCTACGAACCAACCGACCGAGCACTTGACCACTGGTTCGTACCCACTGCCGCTGTCCATTGCCGGACTGTTCGGAATCATGGCACTGGCACTGCTTAGCTTCATGTGAATGGATGGAGCGTGAGCATCCCTGCGCTTGCGCCGTCTACACAGCCCCATTTGTGATGGTACCAAGCCGTTCACGATGGGGCCCTGCCGTGCCGTTTCTCCCAAACGACCCCAACCAGTAGTGTCTCCGCAGCGCGAATCGGAGCGTTAGCACAAGGGCTGCTGCGTGGTTCCACGCGCTGACCTCGTCATCGATCATGTTCGCGCTAGAGGAGACACCCTTGGTGTCGACGATCTCGCTCCTTGACGCCATCTGGAGGAGGATCGGAAGGAGAGACCAGTTGGGTGACTGCTCGCACAGAGACACCGGCCAGCGTGGACCTCGAGTCTGCCTGAATCACCGCAGATCCAACGGATGAGATTGCAACGGAATGGACAGCCAGAATACCAAGTGCACACAAGACTCCCAATCCGAAGCAGAAGTCCGAGACTGGCGATGAGGGAGAGTGTTGAACAGATAGTGCTGCTGCGCGCATGATCCGATTCCTCCGATGAGTCATCGGTAATGCACATGACATGCCACCGCCGGACTGCGAAACAAAGGCGAGCGCAGTACCTCCCTTCAGCCAGGTCTATCGTTGCTTGGCCTGGAGGAGGAGTGGGGCCACAGAGTGCTCCAAAAA
>CAYTGC010000460.1:0-3980 GCA_964437195.1 uncultured Myxococcales bacterium
GAATCCTCCACCTGACTGTCTCAAACTTCTCCGCGAACTGCTCCGGAAACTGGATACAGCGACAGCAACGGGCTAACTGTCCTGTCTGAACTCGTGGATGCAGTACGCAACCAACCACTCTTACACGTCCTGCTGTCCACTGTCGTGGAGCAGTCTGCAGGTCGTCATTCCCAAGCTGTCGCTACTGGCTGCGCCACCCGTGGCGCAAATTTATCCAACGATCCACTTAGCGCGGCTCATGCGCCAGCCCCGTGTTCACATACTGGATGAACTGGTCGGTCATCTCTTTGGAGAGTGGCGCCTGCGGTTCATAGTGACCATTGTGGGCATATTGTAGGGCGCTCACCTGACGATATGATTCGTAGAGCGCGCCCATAGGCCCGAGCATCGGCCATAGACTTGGCTGAGCACGCTCCTCTACCTCGTGCTGCTTCGGCTTGGAACGCAACAGTCCATAGGCTTCTGTGAAGTGATCTACCTCCTGCCGAACCGAGTCCTCGGCTGCATCGTTTAGGCGGCCATCTGTACAGCCAAAGCCGCGGGCCTTGCAGAACTGGCTGTATCGCTGCTTGTAGCTAAGCTTGGCCTCGGGGTCGGTGTAGTAGCTGCGCAGTTGCTCCGTCAGTGAACGGTCTTTGTCGAAGCCGTGGCCGAGCACGATGCCATCGAGGTCAGCGTTCAGATCTGGCCGACCGGCTTCCGACGAAAATGCCTGTTTCGCCGTCAACCCCGGATTGTTCTCATGCTTGACGATGGCCTGGCCCACATCGCCGGACCAAGTCGCGCCATCCTGGTTCTGGATGCCAAAAGACCGCATCATGATCCCGGCCTGTGGATGCTGCGCGGCGTCGATGCCAGTATACAAATGCCCGGGATCAATGAGATCGCCGTTGGGTAGCCGCACCAAGCGCGGCTGCGAACCCCCGCCTTGCCCTTTGTGAAACAGCACGCTGAGTTCCGGCACATCCTTGGCTGTCGGGGCGGCGACATCCGGCGCATCCGGGATCATCTGTTCCCATAGGATTTTCTGGCCGTACCCGTTCGCCGATGAGCCATCGTAACCGTACAGTGCCCTCATTCCGCTTACCGTTGTCTCGGGGTTGTAAGGCTTGCCGGACTTGCTGGCCTGCTTCCGATAGTAAGCCTCGATTTTCGCGGACACATCCAGGTAGTCATTGATTCCGATCGCCTCCTCCGGAGCCGACACTTGCGGGTCCCGCTGCCCCCCGGTCGGCACTTTCTCTTTGTAGTCCTGCGGATAGAGTTTCTCTACGGCGACCTTGGAAGCCGACGGCATCTTGCCGGTCCCGCTGCGGCGCACCATGCTCACTTCATAGGGATTGTGGCTCTGCTTAGTCTGAGTCCCACTCTCCTGGACCATCTTGCCGTCATCGTCTACGTAAAATCTGCCCTGCGAGTTGTCCGTCCTCTGCTTGGTCCGCGGGTCGAGGAAGGTGTAGTATGTTCGGCCCGTTTTCGGATCGACTTCGCGCCCATCGATGACGACAAAGTGATCCGTGATTCCATTGTCCTGGTTCATCTTACGGGGGTCGGTCTGGACCTTGTAGCTGACGCCGACCACGATCGGTTTGCCGGTCTCGAGCTGCTGGTTGATATATGCGAGTCCCAGCCGGGCCTGGGCCGGATCCACGTTGATCTTGCCGGTCTTGTCCTCGGTCTTGGCAACCCGGATAGCCTGGCCAAAGCCGAGATCGCGAACGCCGCAACCCTTGCCGTCGACGCCCTTCGCATCGCGTGCCATTGCCGAGCTGGCGCGGAAGCAGGCTGCGTTGCCGGGTCGCTCGACCTTGCCGGTCTTGTCAAACTGGCTATACCAGGGCACCTGAAGGTGAATATCTAATGAGCTGCCGTTGTTCGGCGGAGCTCCATCGTGCTCTTTGGCAGACAGTCCCGCGCCGACCTTGCCAAGTCCAGCGCCGGCTTTGCCCATCTGAGCGCCAACCGCGCCGAGCCCCGCGCTCACATTGCCGAGTTCCACCTGACTGCCAGTCTCAGCACCTGCACCGGTCTCTCCGTCTTTGAACCAGCGCTTCTGAGACCGCGTGATGTAGTCCGAATAAAAAAGCTGATAGGCCTTGTTGAACTTGTTCCGATGCGCCGCATCTACGTCTACATTCGCGTAGTCTGCGAAGGTGGAATCGCGCTGCGCCTGCGCGGCCTTGAGCTTGTTCTTGATCGCTTTACGTTCCTTTTTGCCCAGGGTGGCGTCCTGAAGTTCGCTGCTGTAGCCAGCGATCTGCTCGTCGATGGCCTGGCAGCGCTCCTGGCTCTCCTTGGGGAGATCCTGCTCGGAGTAGCCAGCGCGGCGGAGATAATCGGCGCGGGCCGATGTGGGCATGTTGCTGAGCCACTTCTTACGGCTGAGGAACTTTTTGTCTGCGCCCGCCTCATCGAGTTCTTGGCCGCTCATCAGATCGAGGAACTTGGCGGCTCCTCCGGGCCCTTCGTGATGCGAAATGTAGATGTACTTGAACAGGGTCTTTTCATCGAGTTCGCTGACGTTCTTTCCCTCGATCTTCGATATCTTCGATTTGAGGCCATCGAGGTTCTGCATCGCATAATCGATGCTACTGTGTATGCTGGACTCTGGATCATTGCGCAGGTTCAGGATCGCGCTCTTGTCAGTGATTCCCTCGGCAGCGATCTTGTCGTGGACAAAGGTTCCCCGCTTGTCGGCGATGCTCTTCTGCCATGTGCCCGGAACAAACTGCGTGAGCCCCGCTGCGTGACTGTCTTTGTTGTAGGAATCCTCTTTCCATCGGCCATGGTGCTTCCCGGCCTCGTTATCGATTACCGCAGCAATCAGGTTGCCGCTCGCATGCGTATACCCGTGCTTGCGCATCCGATCGCTGGCATCGTCCATGTAGCCCAGATAGGCATCGCCCTTGCCCTCAGGAGCGCGCTCCTGGACCTTTTGCTTCCAACTCTTCTTGGGATCATCGAACTGCCGCAGCGGCGGCTTCGAGCCGGCCTGGATATCCACCTGTTCGCCTTGCGCCGCGCGGGCTCCCGCAGTCACCGCCTCCTCTTCCAAGTGTTCTCGGCGGCTGGTGTCATGTTTTTCATCCGGCTCCGCTGCGGACAACGGGGATACAACTCCCTCAGCAACATCCACGGTATCCGGGGTCGGCGTGCCGCGTCGCTTCTGAACGATATGGGCCAGTTCCTGCCCGAGCAGTTCCTGCCCGCTCGATGAGCCCACATCCGGTGCTCCCTGCCCGAGTGCGATATGTTCCGACTCCGCGACCGCGTTGGCGCTCCCCGCCAACTGGCCGCCGCCCCCGATCGACACCGATGAAAAATCTTCGCCAAAGCGCTCCCCCATCTTGTGCATGATGTGCGGTAGTTCGGCGTGGTGCTGAGCTTGCGTCGGATGCACAGGCGCGCTCGGTTGGTCATCTGCGTAGTGCGAGAAGACACTGCTAAAGTGCGCAGTATCCACCGGTCCTCCCGCCTGCGCTGCCGATGGTGCTACGGCTTCGGTGATTTGCAAGGGCTGTCCGCTTGGCAGCGGACTCTCCGTCGAACTCTGTGGATGGAGAGGGCGAGTGGTGCGGCTGGGAACTTCAAACACGGTTTCGCCTCCATGGCCTGGAAATAGCTCCCTGGTCCGTGTCAGAGGTGGAGACCGGGGGCAGACAGTTTACGTATGACTGTTGCCGATCTGCGGACTCAAGAACTTCAAACTTGGTTTTAGTGCCACCGCCTGGGAAGTGGACGCCCAGCCGGTGAACCAATCGGCAACGGTACCAGTCAAATTATCTTAAGATCGATGCCTATGTGTACGATAAACAACGAAAATTTGTTCTTGATAAGTCGCTGGCTGGGCCGCTAGCTGGAGACTTATTCAAGGCTGCACCGAAGCCCAAGCACCGCAGTCCATAGGACTCCAAATCCATGCAGTCGCTCTTTGTACGTCGGCAACCTACCTGAACACGCTGTTTTGATCGATGCGTACC
>CAYTGC010000461.1:0-3959 GCA_964437195.1 uncultured Myxococcales bacterium
AGCGCATCGACAGAGACGCGCTGGAGGAGTCCTTCCGTCTCGACTTCATCTCTCACGCAGAGAATCTGATACTCCTCGGTCCCAATGGCGTCGGCAAGTCCATGCTCGCGCAGAATCTCCGTTACCAAGCGATTCTACACGGCATTCCGGCTCTGTTTACCATCGCGAGCGCTCTGCTTTCCGATCTGACCGAGCGCCAAACGACTCACTCCCTTCAGCAGAGGCTCCGTCACTACGCGCGTCCTAAGCTGCTCTGCATCGACGAAGTCGGTTATCTCAGCTACGACGCGCGAGCCGCTGACCTGCTCTTCGAGGTCATCACCCGCAGATATCAGCGCGTCTCCACGATCGTCACCACCAACAAGCCGTTTACGGAGTGGCACGAGATCTTCCAGAGTGCCACATCCGTCGTCACTCTCCTCGACAGGCTCACGCACAACGCCGAGATCGTGCAGATCGAAGGCGAGTCCTATCGCCTCAAGGAATCCCGCGAACGCGCCGACACCCGCCAGTCCCGCCGCGCCTCCCTCAAACGCAAAAAACCCTAACCCGTAGATCCCCTCTCCATCAGCACTTTCCGACCAGCGCTGACCCCGCCGCCCCTTCACAAACCAGCGATTTCTAAACACTTTCTGACCAGCGGCGACAACTGTCGCCGATCTGATGGGAAAGGAACGCGATGACAGCGCTGTGCAGCGCCAGCTTCAGGACATGCAAGAGGAGCATCTGGGCGTAGCAAAGCTCCTCGATGCGATTCGGACAGAGAGTCAGGATTTTTCGCTCCCAGAGTGGGCTTGCAACAGCTATCGGACACTGTTTTCAGAGCTTGGGCAGGTCGAGCGAGACATCTTTACCCATGTCCATCTGGAGAACCACGTCCTGGTCCCTCGGTTCGGCTCGCCGCAAGCGTCGTAATGAAGCACTCCACCCTCATCCTGCGATCGAACGCCGGCGACCCACGCTGGCAGCAGACTAAACCACTTGGCATTCACTTGAGGCGTAGCACGGCATCGTTCGTCGCAACCATCGGCTTGACGCCGGGCGGCGCAAAGAGTGCCCCGAGACCTTGCTTTGTTCCGCTGGCACTGCGGGTCCACTGCCGTCCGTCCCAGCGCAAAATGACGCCGTTTTTACCGCACGCCCAGGCTTGCGTCTTGCTGGTGGCGTACACATCGAACAGCGGTTCGTCGATGGGTAGCTCCGCTTGCGACCACGTCTTGCCATCAAAGTGCAACAGCTGCCCGCCATCCCCAAAAGTCTTGTTGACTTTGCCCGCAGCCCAGACGTCATCGGGGGCGCTGCCATGCAGTGCATACACCGTCCCAGCCCGCTCGCCCAGCGTTTCAAGCTTCCATGTAGTACCGTCAAAGTGCGCGACAACCGGAGGCCCATTTTTGCCTTTCGTGACTTGCACGTACAGGTTGTTCGGGCTCAAACCAAACAGGCGGTGCAGCGAAGCGTTCGCAAGCTCTGCGGGACGCTCTTGCCGCCAAGTTTTTCCATCGAAGCGGTGTAGTTCGCTACCACCTGCCGTCACAATCACCTGGTTTGGCCAGGCGATGACGTACAAAAGGTCGTAGTCCACCTGATCGAGTTTCTGCTCCCGCCACGCAGTGCCGTCAAAGTGCGCCACACTGCCGTGCGCACCGACTGCCCAAACGTCTGCGGGACCAACGGCCCAGACTGAACGCCACGCACGTTCTCGACCCGCCTGGTTTTGGACTGGTACAAACTGCCGCCCATCGAAGTGCAAGTTATAGCGGCTGGCCCCAACCCAAATGTCCGTCGCACTTGTGCCGTGAATCGTGTGAACAGAAAAAGCGAACCGAGGGTCTTTGGGTGGAAGGGTGAGCTCCTCCCATTCGGGTGCGGTTTTGGCCATTTTGTCCTCGCAAGCTGGCAAAAAGACACTTGCAGTCAGAAGAAGGGACAAGACCGTCAAGCGATGTTGCAGCATGGTTGCTACCTTAACACTAGTCCCTTCCCCCCGTGATTTTGTTCGGTTCAATTGAATCTGCATCCCGGCCCGTTGCGCTTCACCTGCTGTCAGTTACCTAACAGGTAGCCCGCTGCCTCCGCGTTCCTTACTCAAACTGTAGGTTTCGCAGTGGATTCAGTTCAGAAAATGCGCAGCCGATGTTATGATGGCAAGGTGACACAAATTATACACTATCCAGAACTAATTCCTCCAGTCGGTTGGAAGACGGCAAAAATGGGAACTTTGGTTCAGTATTTGCCACCGGAAGAAACCGCCGATTTGCCGAGAGTGTCCATTTATGTCTCGCCTTTGATCGCCAGACACGCAGGCCTGCCGTCGCCAGATCGTTTGATCGCCAAGGCCATTGAAGCCGAGGTTGCTCGACGCATCCAGTTGACCGACTTTCGAGAACCTGTTCCGTTTTTCACCGATACGGGTTTGTCAGGTCTATGCGTCGAAATTTCTTGCGTGGTTTTAGCCACAAAGGCCCGCGAACGACGCCAATACATGATGTTTTCCGATGATCTATGCTACTATGGTATCAACTACATCGCCGCACCGGACGTCTATTTGGATCATCTTGCCCAGATGCAGACCACTGCGCGGTCGATTCGCCCGTTCAAGGGGCGTGTCATCCCCGGAACCGAGGCCGCTGCTGTACTCCAAAGGCAGTACAGCGACTAACCGCCGAGGTTTCTTTGTTCCATTCAAACAATTTCCGTTTTTTCCCCCATGTTTCGTAGACATGCAGGGATATATGCGGGCTTGTGTGCAATGGAGCACCAGACACTTAGCTAAAAGCAACCGATCCGTTGTTTTCGCGACAATCTATTAGAAAGCCGATACTCACCAGATGCCATGGATGGTCCACATATGAGCGGCCCCAACGATCAGGCGATGGCTGAACCATCGAATCCGGTTTCTAACGGAATTAACTGGGTTGTCAACCAAGGAATGGACTTGCTGGGATACAATACGCGACGGCGCGATCCCAGCGAAGACAATCCATTTTACCGCGACAACGCGCAATTCATGCCTGGCTGGTCGATGCCGGGCAGCGGTTTGCCGTCGGGGGCGTATGCACAGGATCGAGCGACAAATTATGTCGGCCACCCAGATCGCAACGACCCAGACGGCACCAACGTATGGGACAATGTTCGGCGCAGTTTGGTGCAACAGGAAGGCGACCGAATTCACGAACGTCAATCCCAAGGCGAGTCGGGCCGCCTTAGTTTTGGGGATTTGTACGGCGCGCACGTGAACGCCTATGACCAGTCGAGCCGCGATCCAACCACGGGACAAGACAACAGCCACGGCAAAGGCGGGCACAATGGCTTCATCGATCCGGCCAGCTTTGCCTTGGCGGTCTACGGCGCACCAGCACTAGAAGCCATGGGTATTAACTCGGGACCAATCACGGGTACGTCAATCGATATGTTTAACGACCCGACCGATAGTGCTACTGGAGGCTGGCTCAAGCGGATGGGCTTGTCGGCGGGCGAGATGGGGGCCGGCGCGCTGGCCATGGCCACCGGGCACCCCCTTCTTGGTCTCGGAATGATGGGTTTGGGCGCGTTTAGCGGTGCGTACAACACCGTTACCGCCTTGCGCCATGGCATGCTCGGAGAGATCGGCGGCGGAATTGCGAACGGCGCCAGATCGCTGTGGAACGGTGCTGGCAACCTCGTTTCTGGTGCCGGCAGTGCCATTGGCAACGGCGCCAAGTCTCTGTGGAACGGTGCTGGCAACCTCGTTTCTGGTGCCGGCAGTGCCATTGGCAACGGCGCCAAGTCTCTGTGGAACGGTGCGAGCAACCTCGTTTCCGGTGCCGGCAATGCCATTGGCAACGGTGTTTCAGCCGTTGGCAGCGGTATCAGCAACGCCGTTTCCGGTGCCGGCAATGCCATTGGCAACGGTGCCAGGTCGCTGTGGAACGGTGCGAGCAACCTCGTTTCCGGTGCCGGCAATGCCATTGGCAGCG
>CAYTGC010000462.1:0-3953 GCA_964437195.1 uncultured Myxococcales bacterium
CCGCGCACGGTAACTTCGGTTCGCTCGGTGACTTCGACCGGAATCGCTTCAGGAATGGCCCCTGTGTCAGCGACCTTCGGAGTCTGGCTCAGGAGACGAGGGCGGGCGAGTCGTCTTTTCAGGCGCTGACGACGCCACTGCTGCGCAGCCTCCTCCGGCATCTCTTCTGGCAGGATGGGACGGACGCAGTTCTTGCCGTCGGCTTTCGCCTGATCCATCGCAATCTCGGCGGCACGCTCCAGATCGGCGGCACTCATTCGCCGATCACCATCCCTCGTGGCCACGCCGATCGAAGCAGTGACCGCCGTTGGAAGCGAGCGCAGCGAGGTCAGTATTTGCTCAGCGAGCTGAGCGGCCAATTTGCGATTTACGCCGTCGAGAATCACCAAGAACTCGTCCGCCGCATCGCCTCGACGACAGACCATGTCGCGGTCGGCAATCCGACGCAGCGACGTGCGTATCGCCATCGCAGCGTTGCGAATCACCCCGTCTACAAACTGGTGGCCCTTGGCCAGGTTGAGCGACTTGATACCGTCGAGGTCGATATAGATGACCGACACCGGACCCGGCCCACGAAGCGCCACCGCTAGGGCATTCTCGAACCACCGCTGTCCGCGCAGGCCGGTCAGCGCATCAAAGCCGGCCACTTTTTCGAGCGTGGCCAGCTTGTTACCCATCGCTACTTCTTGAGCCCGTAGTAGCGCTCTCATCTCATCGATCTGGCTGCGCTGCCGCCAAGCCATCCAGCCCACCAGCGCGCCGATCAGACACCCATCGACCAAGGGTAGGAAATCAGCCATCATGGCGACCCACCGACGCTGGATGGTTGGAGAACTTGCTGACGGAGGATTGGGTGCATCACTCCGTTCGTGCTTGCCAAGAACGAAATCTGCGGCATGCTCTTCCTCGCTTGGAGACGGGTTCCGCTTTTGCACGCTGGGTACCCGGCTTCAGGTTGGGCCGTCGGGAAACCGACGGCTCGCTTCACTCTGCTGACTCGCTTGTCGCTGGCGTCACAGACTCTGCCCGATTACCACCGAAACCCCTTTGCATCGGCATTGCGATTGCCATGGCAGAAGTGATACAGACGGAACCAGTCCGCCAGTCAGTTCTCGACGGGCGAAGTGGAAATAAGCGGATTCATCCATGGGCAGAGGGATAACAAAGGGAATCCAAGGTAAACAATCGCAATCCGCTGCGGTTTGGCTTGAATGTGCAACTGGTCTGCTCTGTCCAACTGCCGTCCAATCCGTGTGCAATTCGTAAGGAAAGCGCGGCGCTTTCGACCAATCCTGTGACGTGAACAGAGAGGTGCTTTATGGAGTCTGTTTCGGAAGAGTCCGTGCTCAAAGAGACTGAGATCTTGGCTTCTCCCCCTGCGAACTTTGGGGAACTGCTACGCAGCCGACGCGAGGAGGCGAAGCTGAGTGTTGCCGATCTGGCCCGGAAGACCGGGTTGGTCCGCACGACCATTCACAACATCGAACAAGGAATCACTACGGCGAGTCCGCAGACGCTCAAACTCCTCGCCAGCGTCAAGTCTCTGCGGCTCACAGAGCTGGACGCAAGCCGCGAGGGAGCGCTCGATGCCTGGTTCACCGAACAGTACAACCCCTTGCAGATGGCGCGTGGCATGGCATCGGTTCTGAACGGTCCCGGTGGCCAGATCGAACAGACGCTCCTGTACCTCGATCCGCAGAGCGCGGCGGACTGGTACGCGCTCAGCAACAGTGAGGAGTACATCACGGCCTGGCGTTCCAAGCTGCCGCTGGATCACATTGCGGAGCGCATCCTCAAGGCCAGCAAGGGAGTGGGCCTGGATGTCGATGGTCTTGGCTGTGGCGATGGCAAGACGGAAACCGCGCTCATGCAGCGGCTCGCCGATCTCATGCCATCCCCGCCGGATCTCCAACTGTATCTGCTCGACATCAGCCATGTGCTGTTGTCGGAGGCATACCGCACGGCGCTGGACTCGCTCGCTCCTCGGCGCATCCCGGTCTTCGCGGTCCACGGCAACTTTAACGACGTATCGAAGAATCCGCTTCTGTATATGCACCCGACGAGCATCCGCAGAATGCGCGTCTTCCTCATGATGGGCTACACGTTCGGCAACATCAACGATGAGCCATGGTTCTTTCGAGATCTGGCTGCGTGCGCTCAGCCGGGCGATTTGGCCGTGTTGGACTTTCAGACCGTTCGTGCGCCCGCTGACCAGCCAGAGGAGCAGATCCGCACAGCAGACCGCGCATTCAAAGCCAAGCGGCAGCTTGAAGCGTACAGCAGCTTTTTGGGCGGACCGCTTCGCCGCCATTGTCGAGGGCTGCTAGGGATTCGGCTCCATACCGAGTTGGCGACTCACTGTCCAGTGCCAGGTAGCTACGCCGTAGAATTTTGGGCCGACGTAGAGAAGGAAGGAGAGCCGCTGCGCCAGTTCCTGGTCTGGCGGACCAAGCGCTACGACATCGACAAGCTCAGTCAGTGCTTGCAGCGTCTTGGCTGGAACACCCTCCAGACCTGGAAGTATGGCGCGGACAAGCACGCTGCTGCGCTGCTGATTCAGCGTCAGTGATTCGAGGACTGACCGTGCGCTCACCAGGCGTGTAGACTTTGGCTTGGAAGTGATACGGATGAGACGGTTCCTTCTATTGGCAGCGATCCTAAGCGCCCGCGTCGTCCACGGGCAGCCAGCGCTGTCTCCCCTCCAGCGTCCATTGCGACCGATGCGGGAGGCGGCGCAGCAGCATTATCTGTCCGGCGTCCGGTCAATCGGCGTCCGGTCAAGCTCGGAAGGGAAGGCAAAGCCTCCCGCAATCGGACTGTTAGCGGGAGGTGCGTTGGTGGTGGGCGGCGCGACGTGAGCGGTACTTGCGCGTCGGGGACCCAAATGACGGCCTATATTCTCCCGTTCCATGATGTCCTGGGTGACGTGCAGTTCGTCGGGAAACGCAAAGCGATTGGATACCTTTCCTACTTTGCGCGTCCCACTTCGTTCTTCGTGGTTCCGATGCAGGAGCAGGAACTTGAGGCGATTGCCGACGAGCTGGCAGCGCGGGGAATGGAAGTGTACTGGGACCGCTCGAAAGAGGACCGGGGCCACCAAGCCGAGATCGCCGAGCTGTGCCAGCAGCTCCCCCGGAGGCTCTATCGTCGCGAGCTGCGACCGTCCTATCACCGGACCCCGTGGGATATGCGACGGTTTTTCGTGCTGGACCCGCTTGTCATCGAGAGCTTCCTCTTCAGCAATCGCGAGTGTCTGCACGGCTATCCGCCGACCGCCGAAGCGTTTGTGGACCTCGTGCGGAGTGTCTGGGTCGAGGAGACGAACCCCCTCGGGAAGATGATCACGAAGGCGTTCTCTCTGCGGGGGCTGTACTAGACCGGAACGTCGGACAGTAGCCCGGTGAATCGGCGATGGTGTAGCCGCTCGTTCCGGTTCTGGGGGCATCCCTGGGAACTCAGACCGTACCCGCCCAGTCCACACCATCCCAAGAGGCCAATGGGCTTTGGTTGCCGGGGGTTAGGCGGGGACTTGGGACTGTTTCCACTGCTGGGGAAGTAGCTCGTCGAGGCGGGAGTGTGGCCAGCCGTGACTGAGCTTGGAAAGGACGTCACGCAGATACGCCCAGGGGTCGGCGATTTCCGCGAGCTGGCAGCTTCCCAGAAGTGTGTACAGCGTCGCCAACCGCTTGGCTCCTTGGTCACTTCCGGCAAACAGCCAGTTCTTTCTTCCAATGGCAATGGGACGGAGCGAATTCTCCACCGCGTTGTTGTCGGGCCGCAGCGCTCCGTCGCTGAGAAACACCGTTAGGGTGTCCCACTGCCGCAGCGCGTAGGTAATCGCTCGGCCCATGGGAGTCTTTGGCGGCGACTCATAGGACAGCTGGTCGACTTGCGTACGGAGCGCCGTCATCAGCGGTCGGGAGCATTCCTCCCGCCGACGCTGCCGCGCCTCT
>CAYTGC010000463.1:0-3950 GCA_964437195.1 uncultured Myxococcales bacterium
TCGCGTTCTGGTCATGTCAGGACTTTGAAGGTCGCTACTACAACACCTGGCAGCGGCTGCTTCAGCTCGACACGGATCTCGACTTCGTGCTCGGACTTGGGGACTACATCTACGAAACAGTTCCGGCCAGCCCAACGAGCACCGCGCGAAGCGTCAGCTTCAGTGATGCCACCGGTGCGATTGCGGTCAGCCAAACGCGCCTCGCGGCATCGACGGTGGGACAGTACCGCGACCTCTACAAGCGCTATCGCTCCGACGAAGTGCTGCAAAAAGTCCACGAGCGCTACCCGATGATCGTCATGTGGGATGACCACGAGTACTCGAACGACTGCTGGGGTGCGAGCGGCACCTATCAGAGCGGCAAGGCGACCGAGGTAAGTGGTCCGCGCCGTCGCAACGCCGAGCGCGCTTTTTTCGAGTACATGCCCGTCGATGACAGCACGGCAGCGTCGGGAAGTCTGTCGGTGATCGAAGCGAACCTGTACCCACGGACACGGCTGTTCCGAGACTTCCGCTTTGGGCAAAACCTCCACTTGGTTCTCACCGACTACCGCAGCTTCCGTCCAGACCATGTGATTCCCGAAGAGGCCTACCCGGGCGGACCGGCTCTCGACGCATCGGCGCTACGCGCGCTCGGTGCGTATCCGATCTTCGAGTTCGACGACAACTTCGCCGTGATCGACATCGATGCCCCACTGTATGCGCGTCAAAAACAGGTGCTGACGCAAGCCGCAGTCGTCGGATGTCAGGCTGTGGGGCTGTCACAGGCTGAAGCCGCCCAAAAAGCCGCGTCGTGGGTGACGGGAAATCTGTCCCTGATGTATGTGAACGCGGTGCTCAAGGCGACCATGCAAACTTCGCTGCTGACAGCGCCGACCCGGGACATGGAACGCGCCGTCTGCTGGGCACATCTTGGCAAACAGCAGATCTTCTCGTCGCAAGGCTCGCGCTACTTGGTCGTAAAGCCGCTGTTCGAGCTGTACGCGCAGTATCAGTGGCAAGTCAGTGGCCACGAGAGCGAGAACGTCTTTGGCAAAGATCAGCAGGAGTGGCTACAAAAGACGCTGGCCGAGTCGAAGGCCAACTTCCGAGTCGTCGGTAGCTCGGTGATGCCGACGGAAGGAGTCTTCAACCTGACGACGACGCCGGGTCTACCCGCTTCCTACCAGAATATCTTCCTCTACAGCCTCGACGGCTGGGACGGCTTCCCCAACAAGCGCCAGGAACTGCTCGACTTCCTCAAAGCAAACAGCATCCAGAACACGTTCTTCGTGTCGGGAGACATCCACGGCGGATTTGTGTCTACCCTGGACAACGGAACCGTTCCATCGCTGACCACGCCTGCAATCAGCTCCGGCACGCTGCAAGAGTCGATTGCTGCCTCGGCGGTCGCACTCGGATTCGGTGTCGAATCACCGGCCTACGCCAAGGTTGTCGCCAACCTTGACCAGACGCTGCGCGAAGGCAACCCTGCTATCAACTTCACGGCCAGCGACCAGCACGGCTTCGTCGTCGTCGAGGTTGGCGACAGCGAGGCGCAAGCGACGTTCCACCTCATCAGCCAGAGCGAGGTCCAGACCGATTCGACCGGTCTGGCAGCCCCGGCTCTCGCGATGAAGTTCTCGTCCAAGAAGTTCAAAATCGTCGGCAGTACCGTCACGCAGCTCTAGCCCGCGACGGGCGCCAAGCTTCCCTACTCGTCGTCTTCTTCGATGTGCTTCTTCGCCGACGCAATGACCTTGTCGGCGAGCTGCTGCGGCATCTCGGCATAGTGCGACGTCGCAAGGCTGAAGCTGCCACGACCGCCCGTCGCAGACCGCAAGAACGCGGAGTAATCGAGCGTCTCGCTCATCGGAACCTGCGCCATCACAATCTGGTACTTGCCCTTGGCTTCCATCCCGGCGATGTGCGCCCGACGGTTGTTCAGATCACCAATGATCGATCCCATGTACTCCTCGGGAATCGACACCTCGATCTTCATGTACGGCTCAAGCAAAACCGGCTGCGCCTGCTTGAACGCCGTCAGGAAGCCCTTGCTGCCCGCCATTTCGAAGCTGCGCGAGTCACTGTCGACGTCGTGATACTTGCCGTCGAACAGACGAACTTTCACGTCCGTGATCGGATAGCCAGCCAGGCCACCACGAGTCATCCGCTCTTTGATGCCCTTTTCGACCGACGGGATGAACTGACGCGGAATCGAACCACCGACGATCGCATCTTCGAACTGGAGGCCGCTGCCCCGTGGTGCCGGGTCGAGGTCCAGATAACAGACGCCGAACTGGCCTTTGCCGCCGGTCTGTTTTTTGTGTTTGCCCTCGACGTTCTTGGCTCGCCCGCGAATGGTCTCGAGGTACGGAACCCGCGGCGGAGCCAGCTCCACCTCGACACCGACGCGGCGCAGCTTGTCGAGCGTCGCTTCAATGTGAACCGGACCACAGCCACCGATGAGCGTTTCTTTCGTCGCCGGATCGTATTCAACCGACAGCGACAGATCCTCTTCGTGGATGTCGTGCAGCTTCTGCGCCAGCTTCGCTTCGTCGGTCTTGCCCTTGAGGTGCAGCGAGTAGCGCACCACAGGCGCAGGTACCGTCGGAGCGGCAAACTTCACCACGTCTTTTTCATCCGCGAAGGTGTCGCCGATGCGCGTCAGCTTCAGCTTGGCCAGACCGACGATATCGCCGGCGTGTGCCTCGGGAATACTGGTTCGCTTGCCCGGAGTAAAGACATAGAGCTGACCAACGCGCTCGCCCTTGTCGTGGGTCGCATTCCAGATCGGCGCGTCAGCCGAGATCTTGCCCGACACGATTCGCACCAGCGCCATCTTGCCGACTTCCGTCGGAATGATCTTGAACACGTATGCAGACAGCGGCTCGCTGCTCTTTGGGGAACGACGAACCTCCGCGCCATTTTTGCCAACGCCAGTCCGCGACCGGCCCGCCGAAGCAGGCGGAAGAAGCGTCACCAGCGCATCGAGAAGTGGCTGCACACCGCGGTTCTGCGCTGCTGATCCGCAGAACACAGGAAAGAGTTTGCCGGCGGCAACTGCTCGCTGCAATCCAGCTTGGAGTTCTTCGTCCGTCAGCGTGCCGTGGTCGAAGTAGCTCGCCATCAGATCATCGTCAGAGCCAGCGACTTCTTCGATCAGCTTGTCACGCGCTTCCTTCGCTCCGGCCACAAGGCTCGCGGGCACGTCCGACGCCGTCACCTCCCGACCATCGTCGGAAAAGCGATACGCTTTCTGCGCCACCAGATCGATCACGCCCTCGAACGAGCTCTCGGCACCGATCGGCAGCTGCACCGCCACGGCTTGCGGCGATAGAACGCGATGGATCTGATCGAGCACCACCGCGAAGTCGGCCCGCTCGCGATCCATCTTGTTGACGAAGATCATCCGAGGCATATGCAGACCGTCGGCCTCTTCCCAGGTTTTCTCGGTGTAAACCTGCACGCCATCCGACGCAGACACCACACAGAGCGCCGCGTCCGCTGCCCCCACCGCAATCATTGTGTCGACGATAAAGTCGCCTTGGCCTGACGTGTCGATCAGGTTGAGCTTGCTCTTTTGCCACTCCACCGCCGAGACGTGCGGATTGATCGATCCCTTGCGCTTCTTTTCTTCCGGTTCTGCGTCGAGGGTTGAAGTCTCGTCGTCAACTCGCCCCAGCCGAGTGACCAGCTTGGCGTCAAACAGAATGGCCTCACCCAGCGAAGTTTTCCCAGAACCACCATGTCCAATGACGACGACATCCCGAATCTCTGATTCGCTGTAGTTGCGCATTCCTTCTGTCTCCTAGCCTGTTCTTACCCGTCGGTGGACCGGCATGTCGACGAACTTGCCGACCGGTCTGGTCCGTAGGGGCGGGCATTTTACCTTCTCAATCCGCGTGCGGTAGGGCTTTTTTTGACGTACTGCTCCATGTTGTAAACAGCCTGTCGAGGCTTGCCGCTGA
>CAYTGC010000464.1:0-3930 GCA_964437195.1 uncultured Myxococcales bacterium
GCGCGTCGCAGCACAGATCTGGCCCGTCGCAATGCCGAGCTTCATCAAGCGCTCAACCAAATCCAGCGCGCCCGCGAAGAGCTGCTCTTGCGCGAGCGGCTCGCTGCTGTCGGTGCCGTCGTGTCGAGCCTGACCACCGAGATTCACAATCCGATTGGAAGTGTTGTCTCTGTCGTCGAGCCACTGAACGATTCATTGCGACGTGTCCACGACCGACTGCTGCCCGGCGAATCGGCGGACACTGTTCCCGAGAAAGTCCGTCGAGAAACAGCGATCGCAGTTGCAGAAATCCGCGAAATGCTGGCGACGGTCCAGCGAGGCGGCAAGCGAGCACACGATGTGGTCCGGGCCATGCGCAGCTACATCAGCACGAGCGGAGCGACCCAGTCGACGGTCCAGCTCTTGCCTCTTCTCGGTGATCTCTATCAGCTTTTTGCCGAAAGATTCCCGCCCCAAGTTCGCTACCTCGACAAAGGCGTCACCGAGTGCTTCGACTTGCGCGCCGCCGTGCGGCAGCTTCCGGTGCTGACGGTGGCGTCATCGCGAAGTGATCTGTCGCTGCTGATCTCTCGCTGGCTGCTCAAGACTGTGCCGCGACTATCGGACCATGAGCGCCTGCAAATCGACCTCGAGGTGGCCAAGACCGACGACGCACCACGCCTACGGTTGCGACTTGCCGATAGTGGGACACCGCTCGACACAGCCAGCCTGGCTTTGTTCGATGGATCTTCGACGGACCTCTCGTTGTCCCAAGGTGAGTATGCAGCTCGACGGACGGATGCCAACGAACCGTCAGACCTCACCACCGAGCTTCGCATCTGGCTTCCACTTGTGACTGCGCCACCTGACGGGTCGCCGGTCAGCAAGTGACTACTTCGGTACGCGGTACAAGCTGTTCACATCCGTGAAATAGACGTCGCCCATCGCGACGGTCAGATGCCCCGTGCTGTATCCACTGCCATCGACCAGCGACGGTTCACCGCCGACCTTTGCCACTTTGGCCAGCGCATCATCCGTCAAGTCAGCGGCCCGGAAGAAATAGACGTGTGTGTCGGACAGCGCCAGGCGAGCGGTCGGATTTGCAATCGGGCCAATGGCCTCGGGCGCCCCCCCACGCTTCGGCAGACGCGCCACTCGGTATTTGCCGTTGCCAGTCGTTTCCCAAAAGAAGTAAAGGTGCGTGTCGTCGGCGACCAGGTGATCCACGTTCTTCCCCGGAGCCGCAGGGAGCAAACAGTCCGCAGGGCCGCCTGCTTTGCCGACACGCCAGATCCCGCTGTTGCTGCGGAAATAGACGGCTTCGCGATCGACGGCAAGCTGATCCACCCCGGTCTGCCCCGGCGCGAGCACTTGTGGTTCACCACCGAGCTTGCTCACTCGCTGCACCGCACCACCAGCCGTCGCGGGAACCAGCGAGGCAAAGTACACATGGCTTTCATCGAGTGCGAGATGGATTGGCCTCGTTGCAGAAACCACTGCGACCGCTGGTCCACCAATCCGACTGACGCGGAAGATCTGGTTGTCCGCTTCGCTCGAAAAGTAAACGTATTTGTCGTCGAGAGCGAGCTCTCCCGAGAGAATCTGCGGGACTTTGACGAGTGTCTCGACAGCGCCGCTCGTCACCGAGATCCGCAGCACTGCGTTATCGGCCTGTGCAAAGCCGCCAGTCACGACATACGCAAAATCACCGTCGACCGCGACACCTTTGGGATGATCCAATGAGGTCGCCAGACGATGGGCTCGAGTCCAGCCTGACTTCTGGGCTCCAGCTGCAGTCTTGGGATCGGTCTTGTCTCCGGCAGTGGCAGACGACTGCTGGCCAGTGTCTTTCGATCGGGCCCAAAGCAGCGACCCAATCCCAACAGCTCCGACGGCAAGGCCAATCCACAATCTGCGTCCTGACATAAAAACTCCAGACGCCAAGTGTACTACAGCCTCGTCAAACGGTAGGACAACGATTCCGGCCTGGTGCCGATACTCTTTCTATCGCGCCGTCTTCGTCGGATTCAAACGCGGACCGGTTCGAACTGTCGATCGGGAGGACCAGATGTCGGATTACGAAGCAACGCCTTACGACGGCCACCACACCCAAGGGGATTCCGAGAACTCGTGGCGGACGAATCCACTGGAGCGCTTTGTTGGATACGGCAACTGGGCTGGACCCGGCAACCGGATGGATCATGAGGAACCGGGTTACATCGCCGACCAGCGAAAGGACAATCCCAACTACGATCCGTACCTCGATCCGCACTTCCTGAACAATCCGCGCTACCGAGCGATCGACGGCATGGACGCGGCGGCACAGCGTCACGACCACGGCTACTACCAGCACCTCGGCGCTGACTCGAGCACGCTCGACATGTTTACGTGGCAAGGACTGCAGGCCACCCGCGAAGACGACCGGCGCCTCGTTGCGGACACCCGCGCAGAGATGGGAGCCAATGGCGGTCGCTATTCCGAGGATGCACGCAGCTTTGGCCGCGGACTCCAGGGCTTCTTCGGAGCGCGCGTCATGGGACAGGATGCCGTCGATTGGGCCGGAAACAAGGCCGGTGAAGCGGCGTCGGGCGTCGGCAACTTCATCAATGGCGCTCGCAACTGGAACTCACTCGGTGACGCAGCGAGCGGAATTGGCCAAGGAATCCGCGGCGCGGGAAGCTGGCTCGCCAACACCGGTCGAGAAGCGTGGCAAGGCGTGTCAGGAGCCGCCAACACCATCGGCAACCTCGGTTGGGAGGGTGCGCTCGGCGCAACGGGTGGTTTCCTCAACGTCGCTGGTGCCGGAGCAGCCCATCTGGCCGGTCAGGCTTGGGATGGTGCTCGTTCTCTCGGAGGCGCGGCTGTGAATGGTGTCGCAAACGCCGCCGGAACAGCAGGACGGGCCATTGCCAACGGTGCGTCTGCCGTTGGTGGAGCCGTGGCATCCGGTGCTCGGGCGGCGGGAAGCGCCGTGGCTTCGGGCGCACGCGCCGCTGGCAACGCCGTGGTTTCTGGTGCACAAGCGGCGGGAAGCGCCGTGGCTTCGGGCGCACGCGCTGCTGGCAACGCTGTCGCAGGCGGCGCTCGTCGTGTCTGGAATTGGATCACCGGTTAACTAGACTAGTCCGACTTCTGCGTCGGCGTCGGAGCCCCCAGCTCCCGCAGCTGTTCCAGCACCGCCCGAGCCGACGGCCGATCTGCAGGATTTTCCGACAGACACCCATCCACCAGCGCAGAAAGCTTCGGCGGAAGGTCCGTCCGCGACGTCGCCAGCGTGGCAATCCGCATCGGCTGCTTTTGGGCGTGCGCAAACACGGGTGGCTTGAGAAACGGCAACACGCTGGTCAAAAGCTCGAATCCAATCACACCAAAACTAAACAAGTCCGATGACGGCTGGGCAAGATGAGATCCCGAGTGCCAAAGCTCTGGCGCCATGTACATTGGCGTGCCGATCAGAATCCCTGACTGCGTCACCGAATCCTGGATGCCCGACCCCGTCGTCTCAGCGTGTGCCGCGAGCGAATCAGGGCTTGAAGGCTTCCTGGCGGACCCGCCCCTGTTTCCCGCTGCGCCAGCAGGTGACCCGCCAAGCGCTGTGGCTTGTCCGTCTGGGCCGATTTGCAGTGTGACGGCGTTTTCGTCCGTTGATGCTTGCCTACTGCGCGCAAGGGCTCCCGCACGAGCCGCTGCGGGTCGAGTTGGGATGTTCGCGGTGTCAGCGAAGCCGTCTTCCGCCATGTCAAACTCGCCGTCTTCATTGTCGTTCCAGTCCGCCCCCGGCACCTGCATCTCGGTACTTTCCTCGAGGGGATCCACCGACGCTTGCAGTTGCAAGGTCTTCGCCCGCGACAGCGGCGAGGCCTGAGCCTTGGACATCAGCAGCGAAACGCCAAAGTCCGCCAGCTTCACAAACGGCAACGCCGACTCTTCCCCGCCAGCCAACAGGACGTT
>CAYTGC010000465.1:0-3906 GCA_964437195.1 uncultured Myxococcales bacterium
GACGAAGTGGGGTCTACTTGACGCAGGCTGAGCATAGGCAGTCTGCTGCTGGTGCTGCGTCATGTTGACCGCTGATCCGAAGCTCGCCGTGTGTCTGTTTGGCGCAGGGATCGGGGCACTATACGGAGCGAGGTCCGGCGTCATGTTGGCAACCGGACCCACCGTGCTGGTGTGGCTGGTTGACGCAGACGACAGCGGCGGTTCCGGCTCGAGGATGGTGCCAACATCGTCGGCCAGCGATTGCGCTGATTCCGCTGCTCTACGTCGCCTGCGTTCTTCGAGTGCAGCCTGCGCCATATCCGCCATTCCTGGCTGAAAGATCCCGCCCACGACCCCTTCGGGAGTGAACTCATACGAATTCTTGCGCGTCATGCTCGCTGCCCCCGCAGACCGAGCCGCTGGAAGACCAAGCTGGCGAACTTTCGCAGGTCCGTGTCGAGTTCCGAGCCACGCCCAAAGCTCACGTCCCAGACGGCCTGACACTTCATCTGGGCGCGCAGCATTACGTCGTTGTCCGAGATCGTGACCGGCCATCCTGGCAGTTCGTCGATGGCAGCGCCGGCCTTTTGCAGAGCCCTGCTGTGTCGCAGACCACCTGCTCCGGTGCGGTTGTAGACCAGGAACTTGCCGACACCACCTGGCAGTATCTGCATGGAGTTCATGACGTTCATGGAGTTCTGCACCGCGAACCGGTCAAAGACAGGAACCAGCCACAGATGTGCCGCCGTCAAACCGACGTTGCCCGACCACGCCGACATGTCGACAACGACGAGATCTTCTTCAACATCTGGCGGCATCCGACCGGGCGAATACAGCGCAGACAGAGAATTGCCGCACTCATAGAGCCGTCCAGGCGTCACGCTCTGTCCCCCGGTCACCCAGCGGATGATGTCCGCCTGGTCATCCAGCGACAACGCCATCGTGGAGATCCCCCGTGCCTCTGCAAGGAAGCACAGGTGGGTCGCCAGCGAGGTCTTGCCAGTCCCACCACGGTGATTAAAGAAAACAACGATCTTCTGTCTCGGATTTCGCAGTTGCTGGGCCATGGTCCCTCCCTCCAGTCCCTTGGGGTTACACGTAACCCCGCATCGATAAGTCGTATTTTGAGGACCGCCAGGGCGTCAGCTTGACGCACCGTTCACCACTGCAAGAGAAGCCCAGTCCTTACAGCAACTTAGCCCCCGAAAAAATTCTCAGAATTTTCTCGTAGGGTTGGCAGTGGGGACTGCAAATCGGAAGCAAGGACGCGCCGTTGGGTTCTTGCAGGGCCGGACACTTGGTGCGCTGCCTACAACTCGGCATCTTGTGCGCATCGGCGGGCGGGGGCCCAGCGCAAGTGCGCGCTCTCCTTGGGCCGGGCCAAAGCGTCGATGGAGACGTACTGAGTACCGGAGTCTCAGATGCCTCTTTTTACTCGGGGGCTGTGCCGCTTACTGGCCGTTATCGACGGCCTCACACAAACCCCTGTCGGGAGTATAGACCGCCACCACTGATGTCAGGTAACATCGCTTTCTAAGGCGATCCAATGCCAGGCGGCGGCAATGCTGTCACCGCCGAGTCCAAGCAATGATCGGACAGCAGATCGGCAACTATCGACTCGTGAAACTGCTCGGGGCGGGCGGCATGGGGATGGTCTACGAGGCGGTCCACGATGGCATCGGCGGACGCGCAGCCATCAAGGTGCTGCGTCCTGAGATCGCATCGAATAAGGACGCCACCCAGCGATTCTTCAGCGAGGCACGAGCGGCAAACCTGATTGCTCATCCGGGGATTGTCCACATCTTTGACTGCGGCTACACAGCATCCGGGATTGCCTATCTGACGATGGAGTTTCTGGAAGGAGAGACTCTCAGGCAGCGGCTCGACAGGCTGCGTATCCTGACAGTCTCCGAGGCGATTCGGATCATGCGGCAGGTAGCTGCGGCGCTGCTCGCAGCGCACGCGCGGTCGGTGATTCATCGAGATCTCAAGCCCGACAACCTGATGCTGGTCCGAGACGCAGAGCTTCCCGGTGGAGAGCGTATTAAGATTCTCGACTTCGGCGTGGCGAAGATCTCCGAAGGACTAGCGGAGCATACGCGAACCGGAATGTTAATGGGCACGCCAGCATATATGGCTCCTGAACAATGTCGGGAAGCCAAGCTGGCGACGGACCGCTCCGATGTGTACTCGCTCGGAGTGATTCTGTATCAAGTCCTGGCCGGTCAACCACCGTTTCAAGGAGAGTACGCGGGCGACGTGATGGCAATGCAGATGATGCAAGAGCCACCTCCACTGGCTCAGTTTTGTCCGCGCTTGCAGCGTCCTGTCATCGCTTTTGTCCACCGGCTTTTGGAAAAGAAGCCAGCCATGCGTCCCAGCATGGAGGAGGTCATTCGCGAACTTCAACGGCTGCACGACTTGGTTGTGGGGAGTCAAACTCAAGTGCCTCGTCCTGAGCCGGCACCAAACGCATCGCCACGTCCTGTTCAGCAGGCACCGCGTGGTCGCGCGGTGACAGAGGCGCTGTCTCCTGATGAACTCCGTCAATTCGCGCCCACGGCGCCACGCCAGGCGGTAAGCGTTCCATTGCAGCCGAACGCCGCTGCATCCAGTTCGGTTGCGGACCGGCCCACTGCACCGATGTCGATTCAGCATCTGGTGCGTCCGCCCCTCTCTGCCCAAAGTGAATTGGAAGGAGAACCGACCGCACTGGCCATCTCTGCGCAGGGGCTTCTCCCAATTCCGTCACCCGTGGATGTGCGTAGCCACAGTGGACGCGAGCTGTCTGCACGAGCACAGACCACCGTGACGATGTCGTCGGGCCAGCGCCAGAAACGACCGCTGACGAGAGTGATCGTCCCCATGGGGGTCGTGCTGTTTTCACTCTCTGCACTCGCGATGTACTTCGCGCTGGGGCATCAGCCGGTGGATTCCCCAACGAAGCAGAGTGCCAAGGGGCCCGTGTCAGACATGGCGATGATGGCCCGTCATGCCGAGCAGGCGGTCATCGACTTCCCACCAACCAAGACAGAGCAGCAGCAGTCATCGGAATCAGTGGACTCCCAGGTGGATAAGGACAACGCTGACAGCACGGTCGATGCCGTCAAGGACGATGTATGGCGCCCGGCCTACAAGGCGTATCGAGCCGGTCAGCACTGGGACGCAATTCGACGAGCAGTCGATTGCAAGGGTACAGGTGCGTCGAAGTACAAGTGTCCTTGGATCCTTGGGATGGCATCATGTCGGCTGATTGCGGAGAATCAAGATCCGACAAGGAGACCGGCGCTGAACCAGTTGTTGAAGAACGCGACGGACGCCCTCCGCAAACAGAGCCAGCCACAGTTCCTGAACGAGGTACAGGACTGCGTCGCTGCCATTCCCACCCCGCCCCCCGATAACACTCCGCCACCAGCGGAGATTCCCATTCCAAAGCCGGTGCCAAGCGAGCTGCGGATTCCAAACTTCGAATTTCCGAAGACGGCGCCAGCTCCGGCTCCGCCCAGCAACTAACTCTTTCATTGTGATCGCGTCTGTGGTCTTAGCACGCACGCTGTCTCACCCCTCGCTAAAGGGGATTTACACAGACACGCACACGCGGTACGATTTGTGGAATGTTGGGAGTCTCTTTTCAGACGCTTGGTGACGCTCCGGTATGACGACACCGCTGCACCATGGCCTGCCTGATGCCCAGAGCTGGATCGGCCAGCTGATCGGGAACTACCGCCTTGTGCGACTGCTCGGTGAAGGCGGAATGGGCATGGTGTTCGAGGCAGTCCACGACGGCGTCGGTGGCAAGGCTGCCGTCAAGATCCTCCGTCCTGAAATCTCCATGCAGGCGAACCTGGCTGCTCGCTTCTTCAACGAGGCTCGGGCCGCCAACGCCATCCAACACCCCGGCATCGTCCGGGTCTTCGACTGCGGCTA
>CAYTGC010000466.1:0-3906 GCA_964437195.1 uncultured Myxococcales bacterium
CGCTCGGCAGTGTTCGCCCGTTCGACGGCCAAGCGAAGCAGATCCATTCCGGTCAGTCCGTGCGCCGACACCCGATGGCGGGTAAAAACGGCCTCGTTGCCGATCGTGACGCCGTGTTCGTTGGTTGCCATCTCGGCTCCCCACATCCACGACGGACGCGACATCATCACGGCATGGGTACGTCGCACTTGAGGGATTCGCAGGTGCGTGGTCTGCACGAAGCTACCGCGAGGATGATCGGCTGCAGGCTGCCAGTCCAAGACCTGTGCCTCCGCGGAAGGCCGATCGGAGTTTTTCGCGAACAGAACGCAGTCTGGCTTTACGACGACGAGCGTGTCACACATGGCGATCCACTTTCCGAATTTGCCCTTCCGCGATTATGCTCGCCGCCAAAATGAATCCCAAGCTTCGCGCAATGGTCCTTGGTGCCACGGGTGTGGCTGGTCAGCAGTTCGTCGCTGCGCTCGCGGGGCATCCCTGGTTTCAGCTTGCGCGGCTCTGTGCCTCGGAGCGATCGGCGGGGCGTTCTTTTCAAGATGCGCTGCGCGACAGTCGCGGAAGCCTGCGCTGGTATGCGGGTGGTTCGCCGCCAGCGGAGTCGCTCGAGCTGCCGGTTTTCGATAGCCGATCGGTAACCACCGAGGGAATCGATGTGGTCTTTTCTGCCGTCGAGAGTGATGTCGCCAAAGAGCTTGAGCCCAGGATGGCGGAGACCGTTCCGGTGTTCTCGACGGCCAGTGCGTTTCGCTACGAGCCCGACGTGCCCATACTGTTGCCGGGTGTGAACCGTGCGCACTCGGCGCTTCTTCGTACGCAGCAAAAGCGGCGCGGTTTTCGCGGCTTTATCGCTCCCGGGCCAAACTGCACCACCGTTGGTTTGGCGATCACACTGGCTCCGATTCGGGCCCGATTTGGTCTGCGTCGGGTGGTCATGACGTCGCTGCAGGCGGTGTCCGGTGCGGGTCGCTCTCCTGGCGTCGGTGCCCTCGATATTCTCGACAACATCATCCCGTTTATCGCCGGTGAGGAAGAGAAAGTCGAAAAGGAAACGCGCAAGATTCTCGGCCAGTGTACCTCTGGGGCGATCGAGTCCCTTGCGATCGAGCCGCTGCCGATCGCGGTCAGCTGCACCTGCACTCGGGTTGCGGTACTCGACGGACACACCGAGGCGGTCTTTTGCGAGACGGAGCGGGCGGCTCCACTGTCCGAGGTCAAGCAGTCCCTGCTCGACTTTGGGCGCGAGCTAGCGGCCCTGAAACTGCCGACGCTGCCGGAGCAGTTGATCGCGGTTACCGATGATCCGTATCGCCCTCAGCCGCGGCTTGATCGCGACGCGGGCGGCGGACTTACGACGGTGGTGGGTCGACTTCGCGAGGAACGCGCGCTTGGTGAGCACGGCGTAAAATATGTCCTTTTGTCGCACAACACCAAGATGGGGGCGGCACAAGGGGCGATACTCACCGCCGAGCAATTGCTTTCAGATGGCTTTTTCGGCTAGCCAAACCCGCGTGCGCTTGTTTCTTGGCAACTCCCCCCTGGTATTCGAAGCTCCCACTTTATTGAGCACCAAACGGCCCAAACAACGGGTTTCACATTGACTTTATTCCGCAGTCCTTGTGGAATGCGTCATTAGTACACTGTTGTGCGAAATGTCGCTTCCGTCTGTTTCTCGTCGATGCGGTCCTCGTCGGTTCAGCGAGCTTTTCATCGCTGGGCCCGAGGTGCATCATCGCTGGAAGTTGGTTTTCGCGACGGTTGTGGGTTTGGTGCCGGGGCCTTACTTCCCGGTCGAGCCGATTGAAGGAGCTTCGAGTCGATGAGGAAGCAAAAGAAGTCGCTGTTCTTGGGTGCCGCCGCAAGCCTTGCGCTGCTGGGGGCGTGTAACGACAACCTGACGGGGCAAGACGGTGAGCCCGTGGGTCCGCTCAAGGTTCTCAGGCTGACCTTGATCGACTTCGGCGTGAACACCGGGCACCTGGTGTTTACCGACACGAGTGTTCCGTCGGACTGCACGCTGCCGCAGTACAAGGATCTCAAGCAGTGTACGTCCGACCCCTTCATGGACACCTACGGTGTCAAGAAGAGCCCACCGAATGCCGACTCGCTGCGTCGTCTGCGCGTGATCTTCAACAAAGCGCCGCTGCTCGACCTCGATGCGCCGAACCGTGGCTTTAACACCACGGAACTGGAGCTGGTGCCGGACTCTGGCGTGCCGACGGATCTGAAGCTGGTTGATCAGAAAGTGATCAGCTTGGCTTGTACGAACTGCTCGACGGACGCGACGCTGGGCGTGGGCATTCCGCTGACCTACAACAGCCTGCAGCTGACCGGTTCGGATCTGAGCCCCGATCCGTCGGCATTCCCGTACGGTCCGGGCCTCCAGATGGAAGTTCTGACGAGCTGCTCGAGTGCCACCAACAAGTTCAAGTGCGACAAGATCGGCCTGACCACGAAGACGGTCGATCCGCTGGCTGCACTCGAGCCTGATTCCAGCTATACCGTCAAGCTGTCGAAGGGTCTGTCGGGCCGTGACAAGAACGCGGTCATGATTGATGACCGCGCGACGGCGCTTCTATCGTTCCGCACCGAACCATTCCAGATCAACGCCATTGGCAATGGTGATGGCGAGAGCGGAGCGGAGGTTCGCGCTGGTGAGCATGGTACGGGTTCGACTTCCGATCCGTACATGGTCGCTGACGATCTGGTTGCCATCGATGGCGCGGTTGAGATCTCTCTGAATGCGGCGGTTGATCCGAGCCGACTGAATGGTACCTCAGCGACAGCGACGGTGAGTGTCAACGGAGGGGCGGCCACGCCAGTTCCTCTCATTGTCAGCCCGAACGCCGGTGGTGACTGCGGAAACCTGCGCACGATCTTCGTGGCTCCGGCGGGTGGTGCGGCTTGGGCGACTCCCGCCAAGCCCGCTACGGATGACGTGGTTGTCACGATCACGCTCAAGGGCGCGGCGATCTACGACCTGAGCCAGATCAAGGGGCACCCGCTCGGCAAGGGGATCCACACGATGGGCAAGGATTTGGTTATCCGTGCCAAGCTGCTCAAGGGCGCGACGCCAATGGATTACGCCGGTGTCCCATCGGGCGCTGTCGAGGATCCCAACAACTGCTAGTACGACTCGCCAGGAGTTTGAACGATGGGACGAAAGAAATCGAAAACCCCGGGGAAGGCTGCCGTAGTGTTGCGCGCAAAGCTGCTTCCCTGGATGCTGGTGCTGCCGGGAGCCTATCTGGCCCCGCAGGTTGCACTGGCACAGCAGACGCTGGCCCAAATTCAGGGCACCGTCAAAGACGAAAACGGCAAGCCACTGGCGGGTGTCACCGTCGTCGTGCAGAGCCCGGCTCTGCAAGGCGAGCAAGCGGAGATCACCGACAACAACGGCCGCTACATCATCACCCAGCTTCCGTCGGGCGATGACTATAAGGTCAGCTTCTTCTTCGGTGCAGACGACAAGCCGCGCGTCGAGCGTCCGGGCATCCGCCTGAGCCTTGGCAAGACGGTCACCGTCAACGGCGAGATCAACCTCAGCGCCACCAAGCGCGAGGTCAAAGTGATCCGCGAATCGGCGCCTGTCGTCGATACCGCGAGCACTGCGACGGGCGTCGAAGTGAACCAGGAAGTCCTCAAGGCGACGCCAGTTCGTGGTCGTACCTTCGAGGCGGTCCTGACGCTGGCTCCTGGTACCTCGGATGTTGCCGGTAAGAGCGGTGCCGCAGGTGGTGACGTCGGTGTGCAGATCTCGGGCTCGACGGGCAACGAGAACAACTACATCATCGACGGTCTCAACACGTCAGACCCGAACTTGGGCCTGATTGGTACCGAGCTTTCCCAGTACTTCATTCAAGAAGTCAACGTCATCACCGGCGGTTATCAGGCCGAATACGGTCGCGC
>CAYTGC010000467.1:0-3896 GCA_964437195.1 uncultured Myxococcales bacterium
TGTCGCTCAAGCTCAAGAACGGTCGGCAGACGCCGTTTAGCATGATCCTGCCGCCCGGTTACTTCGAGCCGCAGAATCAAAACGTACGCTATCCGGTGATCTACATCGGCCACGGCTACGGAATGAATCCCGAGGATTTGGGCAAGAGCATCGGCAGTCTGATCCACAGCTTCATGTCCGAGCCCGACGACAAACAGCGCCTGCCGAAAGCCATCTTGGTGTTCATCGATGGCGTTTGTCGTCCGGGTGGAGAAGTTCCGACGCAGCCAGTGCCAGGCGAGGGCGATCTGTGCGAAGAAGGAACGTTCTATACGGACCATCCGCAGGGCAGCTACCTCGGAGACTCGATGCTCGAGCAGCTTGATGCGCATCTGCGCGCGAACTATCGGCTGCGTGATCCGTCGGAGCAGACCATTCCGCTGTAGTCCGTGAAAAGGGGGGGCAGAGCGAATATGTAACCCCAAGAATGCCTAATATTGGCATTCCTTTTCTATCGAGGAGGTCACATGATGTTCGAGAGCAAGTCGAAGAAGCGGTTCTGGCTGACGGGCAGTGCGTTTGCGTTGACGATGCTTTTGTCACCGCTGGCGTTTGCCGATGCGACCGACGAAGAAGAAGGCACCGTGACCGGCGATGAGTTCGCGCCAGACTGGGCCAATCCCGATGACGCCGTGAAGCTGTCACAAGCCCAGGCCGAGTCGCGGATTCGCGGTGCGGGAATCGGCATTTCCTCGAGTGGAAACTGCTCCAATCGCAACAACTCCACCTGCACGTCGCTCGATCAGATCAACGACAGAACGGTCGACGGCATCATCACTCTCAAGCGCGCGAGCGGCTGCTCGATGACGATCACCGGCGGCACAGAAACCGGTCACGCCTCGGGAACCTACAGCCACTGGAACGGCTACAAGGTCGACATCTCGTTTACGACCTGCATCGGGTCCTACATCCAGAACAACTTCTCGTACATCGGCAAGCGCGGTGACGGAGCCCCGATGTACAAGTCCGCCGCTGGCAACATCTACGCCAAAGAGAGCAATCACTGGGACATCACGTACTTCTAGTCGGTGTGCCATACTCTGAGTGACGGCGACGCTTGGTTTCCTTTCCGTCCATTCCTTCCTTTTCGCGTCGCCAAAGGCCCGTGCCTATGCCTACACCATCAAGTTCCTTGCCAGACACGCTTCGCACCGATTTGGTCGTCGAGGGAGCAGGAATCTCGGGCCGCGGTCTGTTCGCCAAAGTTCCCATTCCACCGGGGACTGTGATCGGCTGCTTGACGCCCGGAACACCAACGCGGCTGCCCATCGATGCGCAGGGGAGGGCGATCTACGGGCCTTGGGAATCGGCGCACACCATCGATCTTGTCGTCGACCACGACCAACTTATTTGCTTGGTCAAGGACTTTGGCCCAGCGGGTCCGCACGGTGTCGATCTGATGAATCACAGCTGCACACCGAACTGTGAAGTGGTGGCGCGGCTGGTCGTGCGGACGCTGCGAGACATCGGACCAAGTGAAGAGCTAACGATCGATTACCTGGCGGCAGAGATCACGATGATCAAGGAAGGCATCCCATGTCAGTGTCGTGTCGGCTGTCCGACCGTGATTTGACAGGGGCCGAGCCTGGCTGAAGGGGATCGCCTGGCCGCTACTCGTCTTTTTTGCGGCGGTGGTGGCGGCGTTTCTTTTTGGGCGAGGCCTCTTCGTCGCTCGTGTCTGCGTGAGAACCAGAGACTCGCACCGGCGCGCTGTCTTTCCCGGTCTCGACGACTTTTTCCTTTGCGTCGTTTTTTTCGGCTTCGGCAGACGCCTCCGTTTCCTTCACCGCATCAGCGCCCGGCGCTGGACCACCCGCACCCGCTGTTCCGACGGTCGGCGCGACGCCTGGTGCCACCGGAGTCACGGGCGCACTGGTCGCTGGCTGGGCCGAACGTGGCGCGTGATTCGGTCCCACCTCCGTCATCGAGCGACTGAGCAGCCACACCACGAACGCGCCGATGAACAGACAGCCGACTCCCACGCCGATGAGCAGCGCCGGACTTGGGCTGCCGTTTTCGTCCGCTGGCGCCGGACCCGGTGCCTTCGCCAGTCGTTCTTCGATGCTCTTGCCCGCCAGGCGATCCTTGGCTCGCTCTTGGTATTCGAGCAGTGGGAAAAGCTCGACCTCTGCCGCGCCCGTGCGCTCGCCGCTTTCGCCATATTCAAACGGATCGTCGACATCGCGAACCAGCCGCCACAGGTAGCTGTAGGTCAGCGAAACGAAGCCGATGATGATGTACTTGCCGAGCGTGCCAAATTCCGACTTGTAGGACGCCACCACGAGCAGCGTCAGCACCGACACCACCAGCAGATCGAGCAGTGCGTAGCCCGAAGCCAAAAACCCGGTTCGTGAAATGACGCCGATGCGCGTGACAATTCGTCGCAGATTGTGAATCTCCGTCGTGACTCGTACACACGGCAAGTTCGCGCCCAGTTTGTCGAACTCTCTGAGCAGTCCGTTTAGCTTTTCGATGGTGATGAAGATGTGCTGGTGAGAGCGCTTGCGATAAAGCCACGCGACGATCTCATCGGTGACGACCATCAACGTCTCTCGCATGTTCCGCTCGTTGACTTGCGGACGATTGGCGCACACCCAGCCGATCGACTCCTCGATGGTTTCCAGGCACGTCGCCAGCTCAGCGGGAATCTTCTCGCTCTCTTTGTAGTCCTGCAGCGTTCCCGACAGCATCAGGCCGATGAGGAACACTCCACCGGTCAGCACCGGAGCCAGCGCCGAGAAGTCCATCACGCCGCTGTAGTTGTTCATGTAGTTCTTGAAAAAATGTTCAAGAATCCACCGAACGATCACCGCCGCCACCGGCACCGGTAGCGTCGTGATCATCAACTTCCACTTGAGCATGCTCATCGCTGCCTCAACATGCTGGCTGGGAGCCCGCCAGTCCGCCGCGCGCTACTTCTTCGACTTCTTCGCTTTCGGCTTTGCCGGATTTGCCCAGTTGCCGCCCCATTTTTCGTAGAGAGCATCGGCGAAGCTCTGCCACTCTGCGTGCGTGCGCGGCCCAGGGAAGGGCAGGGGCGGAATCGGCGCATCGCTGGTCTTGATGACTTCGATGGTGTTGTCGCTTCGCACCTGGCCGATCTGGAACATCTTCCAGATGTGCTGGTTGCTCGGATCGACCCGGACCCGGACATTGCCGAGCGTGAACTCTTGCCCCTTGAGCGCCAGCCGGACGCGATTGACCTCTTCGCTGCCCGCTCGCTTCACTGCCGCAGCCCACAGATGCACGCCGTAATAGGCCGATTCCATCAGCTCGCTGACCGGACGATGTTCGCCGTACTTGCGCTGAAAACGCGCTGCGAACGGCTCCTCTTTCGATTCAGCAACTGTCGGAAAGCGCGTCCGCGCCACGTAGTGACCTGCCAACACAGGCTCGGAAAGCTGCGCCAGTTCGTTTTCCCCGAGCGTGAACGAAAGAACCGGCAGCGTTCGTGCCGTGATGTCCTCCTCGATGAGCGCGCGGAAGAAAGACAGCACCGAATCACCCACCAGGGTGTTGATGATCATGCTCGGGTGCGTCTTTTGGATTTTCTTTACGACCTGGGCAAAGCTCGATTCTCCGACGACGGCATAGTGCGTTCCCACCACTTCACCACCGAGCGATTCGATCTGATCTTCGATGATGGCGTTGGTCGCGTGGGCGCGCAGGCCGTCGGTCCCGATCAAGAAGAACTTCTGGGCCTTCAGCGACTCGACACACCACTTCATCGCCGGCACGGCTAGCTGATTCGGTGTGCAGCCGGTGTAGACCAGGTTCTGCGATTCCTCGATGCCTTCGTACTGCGATGGATAGAACAGAAGCTGATCGTGCTTTTCGAAGTACGGACGAATGACCTT
>CAYTGC010000468.1:0-3888 GCA_964437195.1 uncultured Myxococcales bacterium
GGGAAGGAAACCCAAGCATGCGTAGCAGAGTGTTGATCGTCGCGGTTGGACTTCTCCTGGCATCCGGTGCTTCCGCTCAGGACCTCTCCCCGCTCCAGCGCCCATCCCGACCGATGCGAGAGGCGGCGCAGACGCACTATCAGACGGGGCTGCGGTTCTTTGAGTCGGGTCAATATGACGCCGCTCTCGTCGAGTTTGAAGCGGCATGGCGATTGTCCGGCGAGCCGGACCTCCTGCATAATTTGAGCTGGACTCACGAGAAGGCCGGACGACTCAGAGAGGCCATCGAGTACGCCGTTCGATACCAAGCAACAGTACAGACTGTCGAGGACCAGGAGCGAGCACGAAAGCGGGTGGAATTTCTGAAGCAGCGCTATGCGACGGCTCCGCTGACGACCGGGCCATCGTCTGCGCCCACCCCGTCAGCATTGAGCCCCGCGCCGGTTGTGACTGCTCCCCCGGTTACAAAACAGACCTCTGTTCCGGTGCAGCAACCAACCGAATCGCGGGCCAAGGTGTCCCCATTGGCAATCGGCCTTGTGGTGGGCGGCGGAGCGCTGACCGCTGCCGGGATTGGGTGTCTGGCCGGTGCATGGTCGACCGGCCAGCAGCTCGGTAACGCGGACCTGGCTTTCGGCGATGCGAGTCATCTGATGGACCGCGGGCGGGCGCTCAATGCGACGGGAATCGCGTTGACGGTAGTCGGCGGCGCGGTGGTGGTTGGTGGCGCGGTCACGTGGGCAATTTGGGGTAGACGCACGGACAGACCTTCGGCAGTGGCCTGGAATCACTAAGCAGGGCCGCGACGCCGAAAGGGCAATCACAGCCGCGTTCGTTTTTCTGGATGTGAAGGATCTTGCACATCCGGTCTGGGCCAGGGCGTCGGTTGGGTGGTAAAACGCCGCTGCGGTTTTCCATCATGAGTGACACGAACCTCTCGGCGTTTATTTGGTCCGTCGCTGATTTGCTGCGCGGCGATTACAAGCAGTCGGAGTATGGCAAGGTCATCCTGCCGTTTACGGTGCTGCGGCGACTCGACTGCGTGCTGGAGCCGACCAAGGCAGCGGTGCTGGAGGAGCGCTCCTCTCGCGAGCAGATGGGACTTTTTCCCGAGCCGTTCCTTTTGCGCAAGTCGGGACAGCTCTTCTTCAATACCTCTCAGCTCGACCTGAAGAAGCTGATGGGCGACCAGGACCACATCGCCGAAAACCTGCGTTCCTACCTTCAGGCGTTTTCCCCGGCGGTGCGCGACATCTTCGAGCGCTTCGAGTTTCACACGCAGATCGACCGGCTCGACAAGGCCGGACTGCTCTACCTTGTCACCGAAAAGTTCGCGACCATCGACCTTCACCCCGAGGTGGTGGACAACGCCCAGATGGGCTTGGTGTTTGAAGAGCTGATCCGCAAGTTCGCCGAGCTTTCCAACGAAACCGCCGGAGAGCACTTCACCCCGCGTGAGGTCATCCGGCTGATGGTGAACCTGCTGTTCATCGAAGACGACGACGCGCTGACCATGCCCGGTGTGGTGCGCTCCCTGTACGATCCAACGGCGGGCACCGGCGGCATGCTGTCCGTCGCGGGGGAACACCTCGCCAGCATCAATCCTGACGCGCGGCTGGTGATGTACGGACAGGAGCTAAACCCCGAGTCCTACGCCATCTGCAAGGCCGACATGCTCATCAAGGGCCAGGACATCGCCAACATCATCTTTGGCAACACCTTGTCCGCCGACGGTCTGCCCGGCAAGCACTTCGACTACATGCTGTCGAATCCGCCGTTTGGCGTCGAGTGGAAGAAGATCGAAAAAGAGATCCGCAAAGAGTCCGAACAGCAGGGCTTTTCCGGTCGCTTCGGTCCCGGTCTGCCTCGGGTCAGTGATGGCTCACTGCTGTTCCTGCTCCATCTGGTGTCGAAGATGCGGCCCGCCGTCGATGGTGGCAGCCGCTTTGGCATCGTCCTAAACGGCTCGCCCCTGTTTACGGGCGGCGCGGGCTCTGGTGAAAGCGAGATCCGTCGCTACGTGCTGGAAAACGACCTCGTCGAGGCCATCATCGGCCTGCCGACCGATATGTTCTACAACACCGGCATCAGCACCTATGTCTGGGTTGTCTCGAACCGCAAGCCCGCCCACCGCAAGGGCAGAGTTCAGCTCATCGACGCCAGCAGCTTCTGGCAGAAGATGCGCAAGAGCCTCGGCAGCAAGCGCAAAGAGCTGAGCCCGCAGCACATCGAAGAGATCACCCGCCTGTTTGGCCGCTTCGAGGAATCGACCAAAGACGGCGCTCCGATCAGCCGCATCTTCAAGAACGAGGACTTCGGCTACCGCACCATCACCGTCGAGCGTCCCGAGCGCGATGCCGAGGGCAAGATTGTCCTGGGACAAAAAGGGAAAGGCAAAGGACTGCCGGTGCCGGACGCCTCGCTGCGCGATACCGAAAACGTGCCGCTGCATGAGGATGTCGAGGCGTACTTCCGTCGCGAAGTCCTGCCGCACGCGCCCGATGCGTGGATCGATCACGACAAGACCAAGGTCGGCTACGAGATTCCCTTCAACCGTCACTTCTACGTGTTCAAGCCGCCGCGTCCGCTGCACGAGATCGACGCCGACCTCAAGCAAGTCACCGACCGCATCCTCACCCTGATCGGAGGACTCTCCCAATGAGCTTCCCCCGCTACCCCCACTACAAACCCAGCGGCGTCGAGTGGCTCGGAGAAGTACCGGAACATTGGGACGTTAAGCGCATCGGCTACTATTTTTGCGAAAGGCGAGAAAAAGTTAGCGACAGAGACTTCCCAGCGCTTTCCGTTACCAAGAACGGCATCGTTCCACAGCTTGAAACTGCGGCAAAGAGTGACGACGGAGACAATCGCAAAAGAGTCGATAAAGGAGACTTTGTCATCAACAGTCGTTCTGATAGGAAGGGGTCGGCTGGTGTATCGGAATTTACTGGATCGGTCTCGCTGATATGTACAGTTCTGCGCCCCCAAGAAAAATGTCACGCGTCATTTATTCATCACCTGCTTCGTTGTCAACTGTTTCAAGAAGAGTTTTATCGATATGGAAAAGGAATTGTCGCAGATCTATGGAGCACAAACTATTCAGAAATGAGGAATATTCTTATTGCGATGCCATCGCTCGAAGAACAAGCATCTATTGCCAATTTCCTCGGTCAAGAAACAGCGAAGATTGATGCGTTGGTGGCGGAGCAGCAGCGGCTGATCGAGCTGCTGAAGGAAAAGCGCCAGGCCGTCATCTCGCACGCCGTCACCAAGGGACTCGACCCCACCGTCCCGATGAAGCCCTCAGGAATCGAGTGGCTGGGCGACATCCCGGCGCATTGGCTCGTCACGCGTCTTGGATATTATGCGAGAGTTGAGAACGGAACGACTCCGAGCAGAGACAACGAAGCGTACTGGCTTGATGGCAATATTCCCTGGCTTTCTTCTGGCGAAGTAAATCAGTATCGGGTAGTTGAAGCCAATGAATTCATTACTGAGAAAGCCCTCTGCGAATGCTCTCTTCGCTTACTCCCCAAGGGAACTATTATCGTTGGCATGATTGGTCAAGGCAAGACCAGAGGCACATCTGCATTGCTGGAAATCGAAGCGTGCATAAATCAGAATCTCGCGGCAATTGTTCCAAGTAATTTCCTTCGATCTGACTATTTGCTGTACATCTTTCACTCAATGTATGATTATTTACGAGAGTTTGGTCGTGGTGGCAATCAGGCTGCCCTAAATTGTGAAATTCTATCGGCACTTAGAGTCGTAATTCCGCCAGAGAATGAACAAGATCAAATAAGTAGATATCTTGGGCGGCAATTGCTTGCGTTCGATACCCTCACCGCCGAAGCCGAGCGGGCGATTGAGTTGCTTCAGGAGCGGCGG
>CAYTGC010000469.1:0-3883 GCA_964437195.1 uncultured Myxococcales bacterium
TTAAGAAAGCGGAGGATCTGCTCTGGCCCGAAAACCAGCGTCGCGTCCCCTGGCGAGATATCAAGCACCGCGCGCTAACCAATGCCCGTTGGAGCTTTGTTCCCAAGGATGGCTTGGACGGTCTTCGCAAAGTCGCCGTCGAGCGCGGGCAGTGGCGCTACTCAGATGATGGCTACATCGAGAAAGGCCCCTTCGAGAAGCCACGTACCGCCGTCAATGTCCAAGAGCGCCACTACGAAGAAGACACCGGCACCGCAAACCTGGAGGTGACCCCACTCCATGCCGGGGCACACGCCGAGGTCTATTACGACAAGAAGCCGGACGTTTCCTCCAAGAGCCAGCGGCTTGCAAGCGCGCAGCTGTCCACCACAGAGACGCGTCTCTACTTCCTCGCCATCGATCCCAAGGGGGCGCACGAAACCGGCGAACCGTACCGTTGGGACAACAAGCTCACCATTACCCACCAGCCCCGCGAAGCTGCCGGAAAGCGCCTGGTCGAGCTGCGCGTGGTACCGAAGGGAACCCTAAAATATACGCTGACCGGCGCAAATCCCGCCGAGGGGACCGTGTATAGCGAGCCCATTGAGATTGGCGACGGCGAGGTCACGATCTATTGCTATGCTGAGGAGGATGGCGTCACCGCCAAGCGGACGTTTACGATTCCTCCGCGAGCCAGTGGCGGGGTGCGGATCGAACCGACGAAGCGGGCACGGCTGAAGAAGCGCGTCGAGGCTCCTGACACCGCTGAGACATTCAAGCTGGTCGAGCGGAGCAAGCAGGCGCGGGCGAAGCTGACCGGCCTGACGATCGAGGTAGGGACGGGCAGCAAGAACGCGACGCTGCGCTTTGGCAGTGAAGGAAACATCTCGCCCGAGGATGTCGAGGCGCTGATCAAAGCGATCCGGACTGCGCTGGGAGATGACAGCGCGGAGGTGCGGTTGCGCGTGCCGGCGCTGGAGTTCAATACCGGCCACGACTTGGACAGCTTTGCGAAAGATCGCGGCATCACACTGACCACGAATGAGGTTGAGCAGTGACCACCCGGCGTCAACCGGCCACGCCCGACAATCAACCGCAGAAGACGGTCGGGTTCGGCTGCCCGAACACCATCGATCCGCACCATATCGAGGTGACCATCCCGCGTGGCCCGCACGACCGGGTGCTCATCACGGAGCACTTTGGGCTGCGCTCTGGGAAGGAAGGGCAGGATGCGATCGAGCGGGTCATCCTAGAGCGAGCCAAGTGGTCCGCGATCTCGGAAGCGGCACGCAAGACATTCAACGAGCGGCTAAAGGAAAAGGGGTTGACCCCCAGCCGCTGGAGCCTTGGCGAGAACAAAGTCGAGCGTCTGCTGGGAAAAGAGCTGTGCGTGCTGGCGTGGGCCGTTGAACGTGCGCCGTTTGAGCTTGTGCCCGTCGCGATCACGAACTGGATCGGCCTCCGCCCTGAGGAGCGCTGGTGGCTTTTTACGATCACCGCTGCGGCGACCGGCGGCGTCACCGATGGCGACATCGGCTGGCGAAAGGCCCTTCGCTTTGCTCTGTGCGAAAATCCAGTCCGCACCGATCCCGAAGTCCGGTCGAGTGCATCCCGCACAGCACGCTCCCGCAGCGGTGCCCTCGCCGAACGCCCCGAGCTGTCACTCTTTCCTTCGATTTCGGAGTCCCCATGAGCACCGCCAAGCGTCCTTCCCGCTCTCAACCTGGGAGCCGATCTAAGTCTAAAGGAGTGACCCTGGCGATGGAGGAAACGCTTCCATTGGTGACTCCGGCCATCCACAGTCAGCCCGCAGTCCAGCCGCTGGCCTGGAAGGACCGGCCCGCCCTGATCGAGCATCTGTTTCCTGCGCAGCAGGTGTCCATCGAGGCACAAACCGAGCGGAAGGCCAACGCCGGACAGACGCTGACCGCTCTTGGCAGCTATTGGAAGGGCCGAAAGCCACTTGTCTTGGTTCGCGCGTGCGTGCTGGGCAGCCTGCTACCAGCGACCGAGGACAGCGAAAGAGACTTGGAGATTTTCGAGCTGCTGATGGCAATGGACGACGACGCATTTCGTCGCCGTATGAAGTCAGTCAGCAAAGAGGATGTGGTTCGCTTCGCGCCGACCGAACTCCGCAGCCAGCTCCTAGATGAGGAGAATGGCTGGACGGTCCGAGGCGAAGAGAAGCAGCGCCTACTCAGCGAAGTGCTGCTGCACATGTCGTACGCCGACCGCCTCGACCGTCGCAGCCTGCGCCCAGAGGAGCTAGCCGAGTCAGCCTACGCCGGTATCTGGGATCGCGTAAACGCACACCTTGGAACCACCGCCCACTCACACGCCGAGTTGATCCAGCAGCTTGGTATCCTGCGCTACGGCCACCGGCCCAAGGTCGCTGATCCGTTCTGCGGCGGGGGGTCAATCCCATTCGAGGCGGCTCGGCTTGGCTGTGATGTCTACGCCAGCGACTTGAACCCCATTGCATGCATGCTGACATGGGGAGCCTTTCACCTCATTGGTGCAGACGAACCGACTCGTGCATCGATCGTGGAAGCGCAGACGAAAGTCATCAACGCCGTAGACGCGGAAATCACCAAGCTCGGGTTCGAGCATGATGCCCAAGGGAACCGAGCGAAGGCTTATCTGTACTGTCTGGAGACGCGCTGTCCAGAAACCGGGTGGATAGTCCCGCTGGCCGGTTCGTGGATCATCAGCCGGAACAAACGGTGCATTGCTCGACTCGTTCCCGACAAAAAAGCCAAGCGGTTCGAAATACAAATCCTTCAAGATATCTCGGATGCAGAGCTAGAGGAGGCCAAGGCTGGGACTGTGCAGGATGGCTACTTGGTCTACTCTCTCGATGGCAAGGTATACCGAACTTCGATAAAGACCCTTCGTGGGGACCGCCGGGTGGGTAACGAGACGACGAATAATCTCAGACAATGGAGCAGGTCTGACTTCGTTCCCCATGAAGATGACATCTTTCGGGAACGACTTTATTGCATTCAGTGGATGAGGAAAGATCGACCGCGTGACAGCTTCTTTCGCGGGGTCGGTGATGCTGATGAACAGCAAGAGCAGAAAATTATCGACTTGGTGCAGCAACAGATTGGCCGTTGGCAAGACCAGGGGGATGTGCCAGACCTCGCCATCTCCCCCGGCGAAAAGACAGACGAGCCCATCCGAACGCGAGGCTGGACGCATTGGCACCATCTGTTCACGCCGCGTAGTCTTGTGATCAATGCGCTATATCGCTCGGCCATTCGCAGTCTCATCAAAGAACCCATACCTTCAGGGGCGCTGTGCTTCGACATCAATAGCCTTGCAGATCGCTCAGCCAGGTTATCTCGTTGGGAGGTCGGCTTTGTTGGCCGGTCGGGCGTTGCGCCCTCTGCTGATGCGGTGAAGCCCGTCTTCTACAACCAGGCACTCAACGTCCTCTACAACTATGCCTGTCGCTCCTTTGGGCATCTCAAACAAGCTCTGTCTCTGTCCGACTACCCGCAGTCGATCTTGCCAACACAGGTCAGTGCAGCCATTCAAACAACCCCCGCAGGGCAGATCAACTACTCCTCCGATATCTTCATCACTGATCCTCCCTATGCAGACGCTGTCGTCTACGAGGAGATCACGGAGTTCTTCATCGCCTGGCTGCGCAAGAACCCACCTGCGCCGTTCAGGGACTGGATCTGGGACAGCCGGCGGGATCTTGCTGTTCGTGGGTCGGGAGAGGATTTTCGACGAGAGATGGTGCGGGCCTACCAGGCGATGGCGC
The DNA here is from genome assembly GCA_964437195.1 of uncultured Myxococcales bacterium. GTDB lineage: Bacteria > Myxococcota_A > Polyangia > Palsa-1104 > JAEUJZ01 > JAEUKA01. Next base: position 3,752 of record CAYTGC010000469.1, read on the forward strand.
ACTGCATGCCGGACCACGGCTTGCAGATCGTCATGTTCACGCATCAGGACGCGCGGGTCTGGGCTGACATGGCCGCAATCTTCTGGGCGGCGGGGCTGCGCGTCACGGCGGCCTGGTACATCGCGACAGAGA
>CAYTGC010000470.1:0-1477 GCA_964437195.1 uncultured Myxococcales bacterium
CGGTTTAACTCCTGCGCATCAGAGACCTCCTGACCTGCCCCCCCAAAAACTGATCCGTTTTTGGGGGGCGGGTCACGGTGCCGCGGTCGGAGTCTGAAAACGCGCTCGGGCAGCGTCGCGCAGCTCGAACAACTGCCGAAACGTATACTCGTGGCCGAGGAGTTTATTTAGCTTGGCGACACAGGCATCCAGCTCGTAATCATTGATCAGCGCATCGCTGCGCTCTTTGGGTAACCGCTTGTCTAGCTGCGCCAGGCAGAGGCGACCCAGCTCTTCCTGTAGCGAGGGATCGTTCCAGTCCCACAGCCGATCGAGGGCCTGCCAGCGTGCAGGATGGCCCTCCTGGGCCGATATCGCGAGGAGCAGCTTGCGCAACCACGGCTGGCGACTGTGACTTAGCAGGAGCCCATTGGAGAAGTCGAGGACCCGCTCGGTATTGGCCCCCTTCAGCGACTGCTGCAAGACCTCGGCGGTCTGCGGATCCGTGCTTTGGGCCAGTGCCGCATATAGGTTGCTCTTCGATGGGTAGAGCTTATTGGCCACGTCGGTGAGCAGGAGCTCCCGCAGCTTGGGCTCAAGCGCCCCCGCGCCTTGCACGGCCAGGGTCTCCATAGTCGACATTCGTACGTGAAAGTCGGGATCGTACAGGCGCCGGCCCAACTCCAAGTCGGCGTCCGGTAGGCCCAGCAGATGAGTTGCTCGCACCGCCGCACCGGCAGCTTCCGAGTCGTCCGAGTGCAGCGCCTGCTGGAGCATCGGTGGTCGTGCCGCCGCCACCGTCTTGGCATCCGGCTCGTCAAGAAGACCCCCCAGCGCTCGCCCGAAAACCTGTGGGTCGGAGGTCTCTGCCACCACCTTATGCAACGCCGCCTTGCTCTCGGGCGTGAAGCTGAGTGCAAGCAGCCGCGCGGCATTGCGCCGGACCTGGCTGCTACTGCTGCGCGCCTTCTCGGCAAGCACCGGCACTTCCTCGGCAACCGGCGCACCATGACGAATGTACAGCTCACTCCACCGCGCAGGGTTGCTCTCCTGTAGCAGACTTTCGAGCAGCTGGTGGCGTACGGGCTTGTCTGCTGGCGTTTCTGCCGTTGTCATGTATGCACCTTCCGGCTGCGGTCCGACCGTGACGCCAAGTACGAGGAAGCCGACTATCCCCAGGCCCGCTGCCGCGAGGGTCCCAAGCAAGATACCTCGCAGATGTTTGGTGAAATTGACCATCGCAAATCATACACGACTGCGAGCAGGCCGGTGTGGCTAACTCAGAAGCTAAAATAGACTCCCAATCCACTTGCCGGCGCTCTTTATTCCGCCCCATGTCTTGCTGGCGACGTCCTTGGTCCCTTCCCAGGTCTTACCGGCGACGTTCTTGGTCCCTTCCCAGACATCGCTGGCTTTTTCCTTGGCCCAGTCAGCCCCATTGTGCAGCTTCTCTTTGGTCCAGTCGACGGCTTGGCCGCCTTTTTCCTTGGTCCAGTCG
>CAYTGC010000470.1:1577-3878 GCA_964437195.1 uncultured Myxococcales bacterium
CAGCTTCTCTTTGGTCCAGTCGACGGCTTGGCCGCCTTTTTCCTTGGTCCAGTCGTAGCCATTGTGCAGCTTCTCTTTGGTCCAGTCGACGGCTTGGCCGCCTTTTTCCTTGGTCCAGTCGACGGCTTGGCTGCCTTTTTCCTTGGCCCAGTCGTAGCCATTGTGCAGCTTCTCTTTGGTCCAGTCATAGGCCCCGACGAGCTTGTCTTTACCCCAGTTGTAGCCATCAGAGAGCTTCTGTCCGGTCCAGCCCACGCCGTAGTTGAGAATCTCGGGTAGCTCGGTGGTAGCAACGTCCCATTTGTTGAGCTTCTTGGCGCGCTGCTCGGCGGCGTCCAGCCGATCTTGATCGAACTGGGGTACCGTCTGCTTGGCCGCATAGCCGTCCTTTTTGATCTGCTGCGGCGTCTTTTTGCCATCGAGTACCTGCTCGAGTTCGCTGTATGAGGTGTACACCGATTTGGCGGTGTGGAAGCGATTGTCCTTGTTCTCTTGCTCGCCCCAGTGCGAGTCGCCCATCGCGTGCCAGTGATCGCCGCTTGTGTCCTTGGCATCTATGCCTTTGTCGTTGTACTCATTGTGAACGATGCGGGCGACGCCGTTGCCGAATAGACCATCGCCCTGACCCGAGGCGGCGACGACCTTGTCTTTATCAACCGCGTGCCCCGAGGCATGGCGGTCGGCAACGAAGTGCATTGCCGAGGCTTCCAGAGCCCGCGCCCTTTCCTTGGACTCCGCAGTCCCCTTGGCCGCTTCCATCAGCGCCTCCTGATGCAGGAGGGTGTAGGCGCCCATGTTGTTGTCGGCGAGATGGCCGTCAATCGTGTCATCGGTGGCCGAGCTGAAGTGGGACGAGTTCTTCTGTGCCAGATCGGTCATCCGGCCTTTTGTAATCGCATCGAGCTTCCCCGAATCGGTGGGCTTGTAATCACTGGTCTTGTTGTCGATGTCGGAGCGGACATCCTTCTTCTCTTTGCGCACGCACTCCAGGATCCGATTCATCTCTTGGGCATTCGCGTTGTTAAGAGCATCGAAGCTCTTGACTGGATCGAAGTGCTCTTTTTTCGGATCCTTCTTGTCTTTCTCGAAGACGCCGTAAAAGTCGCCCATCATCGCGGCGATCTCCCCCGGGGTTACCGTGAGTCCGTTGGCCAGCTTGATCGGCTGGGCCATCGTCGTCTTGGTCGCCTTGAAGTCGTCACCGTCTGTGTTGATCCCGTTCTTGTGACCCTTTTCTTGCTCGAGGATCGTCGTCGCGTTGTCCACGGCATCAGCGTGCTCACCGGCTTCCCAGCGGTGGATGGCGGCCTGGCCGCCGTATGCAGGACTCAGCTTGGGCGGTGTCCCTTTGGCCCCCGCTTCGGCGAAGCGGCGAAAGCCCCGACCTGCCTCGTACGCCGCCGCCTCGCCTGGGTCGCCGGGCTGATTCAAGACGTGCTTGCCGGAGCCGCCAAATGCCAGCGCGTGGGCCACCTCGTGCGCGATGACCTCCATCGATTGACCATCGCGCGGATTCTGGGAGATCTCATCGCCGAGCGAGATCTTGTTGCCGATGGTGTGCGCCTTGGCGGCGATGCCGCGATTCTTCGCCCCTTCGCCCTGCTTGACCGGCAGATCTTCGACCATGTTGCCAAAGCAGGCCGCGAGCATAGAGTTGACCACTGGGTTGAACGGCCCCTTACCTTGACTCGGGCCCGCCTGCACACTGGGCCTATGCTCCATATCTCCATCAAGCGAGGGGTCGCTTGCCGCCGGGCTGCTCCACGGACTCGAGTTGCTGGTTTGATTCTGGCCGTGAACGAGCGCACTCATGGTGATTCTCTTGTGTTTTGGGGCTCAATCGGCAGCTGAGCGAGTTCGAGTGGTAAGCAACAATACTTCTTAGTTTATCGGTGCAAACATAGCATAGTTGCGTACACGGTTCATCGCCCAATCGAATGGGTAGAGGGCAGGACTGGATTGAGATGGAGGCAGTCGAGGTAGAGACGCGGGCTGACTTTCCCTCGAAAAAGTGGACCGGTTGGTTACATGTTTGAGGTCGCTTCGTGCGTCCTTTTCTCGTACTCGTTGGGACTTAGACAGATCGGTGATCGAATAGAGGCATGAAGAGTTGTTGCGCTTCAGGTCAACTTGGACTTTTTTCCTGTCCTGAGATTGTAATGGCTGGGCTCGGTTAGGCGGCCTTTGCGCTTCGATTTTCGGTTCTTCTCTTCTGTCTCGCTTGCTCTAGCTTCTCTCGTCGCTGCTGCCTCCTCCTTTCGGGATTCCCATAGTGCATCTCTCGCGGTTCCAGATACCCCA
>CAYTGC010000471.1:0-3872 GCA_964437195.1 uncultured Myxococcales bacterium
GCCACTGCTTCCGCCGGGACTTCGGCATGTGGCAATCATCATGGATGGCAATGGACGCTGGGCGCAGCAAAAGGGGCTGCCTCGGCTCGAAGGCCATCGACGTGGCGCGCGATCGGTGCGCGAGGTCGTGCGAGCTGCCCGCGAGCTGGGTCTTTCGGCGCTGACGCTGTACGCTTTTTCGGAACAGAACTGGGAACGCCCGCTCGAGGAAGTACAAGGGCTGATGCAGCTTCTGCACGACTACGTCATCGACGAGCGGAGCGAGATTCTCGACAACGGAATCCGTCTGCAAGCGATTGGCAACATCAGCCGCTTGCCACAGTACGTACTGCGTCCACTGTCGAGCCTGATTGCGGAATCGGCGCACAACGACAAGATGGTCCTGTCGCTGGCGCTGTCGTACGGCGGGCGCGAGTCGCTGGCCGATGCGATGCAGCAGCTTGCCCAAGATGTCGCGAGCGGAAAGCTCAACGAGGCAGAGATCGACGAAGCGGCGCTGGACGCACGGCTTAAGACCGCGGGGCTGCCCAAAGTCGACCTGATGATCCGCACGTCCGGCGAGCAGCGCACCAGCAACTTTTTGCTGTGGGAATCAACGGGCGCCCGGTTTTACGCTACATCCGTGCTGTGGCCGGACTTTGGCAAAGCGGACTTGCTTTCTGCGCTGTCTGCCTACAGCGCGCACGACGGAGCGGAGACTCCTTTATCAGCGCCGCAGGGGAGTGGTGATGTCTAACTTGGTTCTGCGTTTTCTGACCGCAGTGGTCGCAGTGCCGCTGCTGATTCTGGCGATTCAGTGGAAAGAGCCGTACGGCGTCTGGATTTGGGTGCTGATCGCTCAGGTGACGGGTCTGCGCGAGTGGATGAACATGACGCTGCCCAAAGATCCAGCGATGACGCGCTGGCTCGGGGTGATCGCGGGCGTCGCCTACGGCAACCTCCTCTGCTGGGTTCCCGACGCGCACCTGCAACAGTTTGGTCTGTTTGCGGTGACGGGACTTGGGCTTTTGTACTTCCTGTTTGCGCACGGAAACATCGAAACCGTCGCGTCTCGGATGTCGATGTGGATGCTGGGCGTCTTGTACGCCGGTGTGCTGATCGTGCCGCTCGTGATGTTCAAGACTGCGCCCAAGCTCGGCGGCGGCTTTATTTACGTCTGTCTTTCGAGCGCGTGGGGTTCGGACACCGGAGCGTATTTCGCTGGGCGGTTCCTGGGTCCGTACATCCCGGCGAAGCTGTGGCCATCGGTGAGCCCGAAGAAGACCTGGATCGGATCGGTCGGTGGAATCCTGGGCAGCTTGCTGGCGCTGACGATCGCAAAGGTCTGGTATCTGCCGATGCTCAGCTGGCTCGACGTGGTCGCGATCGCGGTGCCTGCGAACATCCTCGGTCAGCTTGGCGATCTCATCGAGTCCCTCATCAAGCGCTCGGTGGGCGTCAAAGACTCGGGTGTGCTCTTGCCCGGACACGGCGGCATGCTCGACCGGATTGATGCGCTGCTGCTCGTGGTTCCGTACGTCTACGTCTACGCCTACCTGCGCTTTTAGCGACTTGCCCTCGCGTTCCCGAACATGATTGCCTGGCTCTCGCAGTGGGGCGCACGCGCGGCGGCGGCGGTGTTGTTCCGTTACCTCTGCTTTGTGGCGATGATTGCGCTGTCGCTTTTGGCAGAGAGTCGGCCCGCGCCCCACCTGCCGGACTTGTTGATCGATAGGATTCCTTACTTCCCGTCGGTGGATCGCTACAACTACTGGCTCTTGGCGCTGGGATATGTGCCGATGGCGGTGCTCCTTTTGTGGCGCGCTCCAGCTCGCTTCTGTCGGTATTGCGTAAGCGCAGGCGTGCTGTCGGTGGTGCGAGGGGTCTGCATTGTGGTCACTGGACTTGGCCCGGTGCGTGGACCGGATCTGCACGCGGGAATGTTCGATCGCGATCCGTCGCTGTTTTGGCGCGCGCTTCTCGAGATGTCGAGTCCAATCGGAACGCTTTTGCGCGACGCCCCCCACGTCTACCTGACCAAGGATCTGTTTTTTTCCGGACACACGGCGGCGACGGGTCTTTTGCTTCTGTATGTCTGGCCGTATGCGTCGCTGCGCTATCCGATGCTGGTTGCGCATATCGCGGTCGTCGCCAGCGTCTTTTTGGCTCACCTGCACTACACGATTGATGTCCTGGGCGCATACGCGATGGCGCTCGCGCTGTTTGCTGTGCGTGAGGGCTGGCCACAAGGCCTGCGGGCCAACTTCGACGTGAACTAGCCGCGGCTTCAGGCTCGGACAACGCAACCCGACCGAAAAAGGAGTCGGATACGATTCCTACGGCGCTGCCGGGAGCTCAACTCGCAGATCGATTCGACCGGGTCGGATCAGCGCTTCATCGATTCGATCGGCGCGGTTGGTTGTCGCCACAAACAGAACACCCGGTGGGAATGTGCGTACTCCGTCGAGTATCGAGCACAGCTCGAGCATTCCTTGCACCTGTTCGGTGAGCTGTCCTTCTTCTGCCGCCCGGCCTTCTCCGGGAATCACCCGACGGGCAGCCATCGAATCGATGTCCTCGAGAAGCAGCACACAGGGCGCGTTTTCACTTGCCAGCGCGAAGGCTCGGCGGATTCGCGCTGCGGCGATCCCGACAAACAGGTTGGCCACATCGCTCGACGGCAGTGCAATCCAACAAAGCTGAGAAGCGGCCACCGCTTGGCGAACCAGCGTCGTCTTTCCACTGCCCGGCGGACCGCTTAGCAAGAGCTTGCGCGGACCCTCTTTCCCGTCCTTAAAGTCCTGCACGATGGCCAAAAAGCGCTGCGCCGCTTCGCCATCCGGGGCAGTTTTCCCGACGCTGGGCGCTGGCTGCACTTCAATCCGGGCATTGACGATGTCGGTCACAGCGGGCGACTTGCCACTGTTCAAGCCTTTGAGGGTGCGCAGAAAGTAAAAGACAATCAGGCCAATCAATGCCGTCGGTGCCAGGTTGATCCAAAACGTCGTGTCGATCCGTCTGGCTGGCTGAAGGGAATAGGAAATTCCGGACGATTGCACCGTCTCCATCGCCGCAGTAAGTGCGATGGGGCGCGTCTCGTACCGGTGGCCATCTTTGCGCAGGACCCGCAGCACGACACGGTCTGCGCTGTCACTGTCGGGCGCAAGCTGCACGCTGCCGACCCGCGCGTTCTCCGCATCGGTGACAAAGGCGGCCAGGTCCGGTCCCGGTCCCTTCTCAGACAGCGCGGAGTAGATTCCCAAGAAGATCGCCATCAAGACCAGCCAGAGCAGCACACTCCGCGACTTCTGTTCCATGCTCGTACGCTTACCATGCCCGATGCGCAGTGTCGCTTCACGTCGTGCCGATGCGTTGCCACAAGCGGCCCAACTTCTTGGCACATGTTGTGGCTGCGACGAAAACGGGAGTGTACGGGAATCGAACCCGCCGCGCCGACTTTTACACCAGCGCCACCAATTTTGAAGACTGGGCCGGGCACCAGTCCCGGACACGCTCCCACCGTTCGTATACCACGAAGAAGAGGAGTCCAAAGACATCCTCTCGCCAGGACACGGCATTTTCGGGTATCACTTTAGCTGCCATGCAAACGATGTCTGTCAAAGCGGCGCTCTCTGCGGGGGCGCCCGTCGGTCAGAAGGTCCGCGTTCGAGGCTGGGTGCGCACGCGGCGCGACTCCAAAGCCGGTCTCAGTTTTGTTCACATCAGCGACGGTTCCTGTGTCGATCCGATCCAGGTCGTCGCCCAGTCTTCGCTGCCCAATTATGCAAGCGAAGTGCAGAAGGTGACGACGGGCTGTTCGGTGATTGCCGAGGGAACGCTCGTCGCATCGCAGGGCAAAGGCCAGAGCTTCGAGATCCAAGCGGACAGCCTCA
>CAYTGC010000472.1:0-3859 GCA_964437195.1 uncultured Myxococcales bacterium
TTAAGAAAGCGGAGGATCTGCTCTGGCCCGAAAACCAGCGTCGCGTCCCCTGGCGCGACATCAAGCACCGCGCGCTGACCAATGCCCGTTGGAGCTTTGTTCCCAAGGATGGCTTGGACGGTCTTCGCAAAGTCGCCGTCGAGCGCGGGCAGTGGCGCTACTCAGATGATGGCTACATCGAGAAAGGCCCCTTCGAGAAGCCACGCACCGCCGTCAATGTCCAAGAGCGCCACTACGAAGACGACACCGGCACAGCGAACCTGGAAGTGACCCCACTCCATGCCGGGTCACACGCCGAGGTCTATTACGACAAGACGCCGTCTGTTTCCCCCAAGAGCCAGCGGCTTGCAAGCGCGCAGCTGTCCACCACAGAGACGCGTCTCTACTTCCTCGCCATCGATCCCAAGGGGGCGCACGAAACCGGCGAACCGTACCGTTGGGACAACAAGCTCACCATTACCCACCAGCCCCGCGAAGCTGCCGGAAAGCGCCTGGTCGAGCTGCGCGTGGTACCGAAGGGAACCCTAAAATATACGCTGACCGGCGCAAATCCCGCCGAGGGGACCGTGTATAGCGAGCCCATTGAGATTGGCGACGGCGAGGTCACGATCTATTGCTATGCTGAGGAGGATGGCGTCACCGCCAAGCGGACGTTTACGATTCCTCCGCGAGCCAGTGGCGGGGTGCGGATCGAACCGACGAAGCGGGCACGGCTGAAGAAGCGCGTCGAGGCTCCTGACACCGCTGAGACATTCAAGCTGGTCGAGCGGAGCAAGCAGGCGCGGGCGAAGCTGACCGGCCTGACGATCGAGGTAGGGACGGGCAGCAAGAACGCGACGCTGCGCTTTGGCAGTGAAGGAAACATCTCGCCCGAGGATGTCGAGGCGCTGATCAAAGCGATCCGGACTGCGCTGGGAGATGACAGCGCGGAGGTGCGGTTGCGCGTGCCGGCGCTGGAGTTCAATACCGGCCACGACTTGGACAGCTTTGCGAAAGATCGCGGCATCACACTGACCACGAATGAGGTTGAGCAGTGACCACCCGGCGTCAACCGGCCACGCCCGACAATCAACCGCAGAAGACGGTCGGGTTCGGCTGCCCGAACACCATCGATCCGCACCATATCGAGGTGACCATCCCGCGTGGCCCGCACGACCGGGTGCTCATCACGGAGCACTTTGGGCTGCGCTCTGGGAAGGAAGGGCAGGATGCGATCGAGCGGGTCATCCTAGAGCGAGCCAAGTGGTCCGCGATCTCGGAAGCGGCACGCAAGACATTCAACGAGCGGCTAAAGGAAAAGGGGTTGACCCCCAGCCGCTGGAGCCTTGGCGAGAACAAAGTCGAGCGTCTGCTGGGAAAAGAGCTGTGCGTGCTGGCGTGGGCCGTTGAACGTGCGCCGTTTGAGCTTGTGCCCGTCGCGATCACGAACTGGATCGGCCTCCGCCCTGAGGAGCGCTGGTGGCTTTTTACGATCACCGCTGCGGCGACCGGCGGCGTCACCGATGGCGACATCGGCTGGCGAAAGGCCCTTCGCTTTGCTCTGTGCGAAAATCCAGTCCGCACCGATCCCGAAGTCCGGTCGAGTGCATCCCGCACAGCACGCTCCCGCAGCGGTGCCCTCGCCGAACGCCCCGAGCTTTCACTCTTTCCTTTGATCTCGGAGTCCCCATGACCGCCGCCAAGCATCCTTCCCGCTCTCAACTTGGGAGCCGATCTAAGTCTAAAGGAGCGACCGTGGCGATGGAGGAAACGCTTCCATTGGTGACTCCGGCCATCCTCTGTCATCCCGCAGTTCAGCCGCTGGCCTGGAAGGACCGACCCGCCCTGATCGAGCATCTGTTTCCTGCGCAGCAGGTGTCCATTGAGGCACAGACCGAGCGGAAGGCAGGAGCCGGCCAGACGCTGACCGCGCTTGGCAGCTATTGGAAGGGCCGAAAGCCACTTGTCTTGGTTCGCGCGTGCGTGCTGGGCAGCCTGCTACCAGCGACCGAGGACAGCGAAAGAGACTTGGAGATTTTCGAGCTGCTGATGGCAATGGACGACGACGCATTTCGTCGCCGTATGAAGTCAGTCAGCAAAGAAGATGTAGTCCGTTTTGCGCCGCCCGAACTCCGCAGCCAGATCCTAGATGAAGAGAACGGTTGGAAGGTCCGCGGCGAAGAGAAGCAGCGCCTGCTCAGCGAAGTGCTTCTGCACCTGTCGTACACCGATCGCCTCGACCGTCGCAGCCTTCGTCCAGAGGAGCTACCCGAGTCAGCCTACGCCGGCATCTGGGATCGCGTAAACGCACACCTCGGGACCAGCGCTCACTCACACGCCGAGCTGATCGAGCAGCTTGGCATCCTGCGCTACGGCCACCGGCCCAAGGTCGCTGATCCGTTCTGCGGTGGGGGGTCAATCCCTTTCGAGGCTGCTCGACTCGGCTGTGATGTCTACGCCAGCGACCTGAACCCCATTGCATGCATGCTGACATGGGGTGCATTCCATATCATTGGCGCTGACGAAAAGACCCGCACCGATATTACCCGAACCAAGGTCGCGGTAATGGCTGCCGTGGACGCCGAGATCACGCGGCTGGGAGTCGAGCACGACACTCAAGGCAACCGCGCCAAGGCTTACTACTACTGTACAGAAGCGATCTTGGATGACGGCTGGCGAGTACCTGTCTCCCAGACTTGGTTGATTAGTGCCAAGGACAACACGATAGCCCGTCTGACCCCAGACAAGGCCAATCGGCGTTTTCAAATTGATATAGAAAGCGGCGCAACTGCTCAGGAAGTACGGGCCGCGCGCTTGGGAACACTTCAGGATGGGCACGTTGTATTTTCGGTAGGCAAGGAAGAGCATCGCATCTCCGTCAAGACTCTTCGAGGAGATCGCCGAGTTTCGGGCGCGTGGAAGACCGACTTACGACCATGGACCAAGCGTGACATCGAACCCACTCCAGCCGACAAATTCCAGGAGCGTCTCTATTGCATACAGTGGAGTCGTCCCAATGGAGATGTCTTTTTTGCTGCACCGACCGAGCGAGATCTCGCGTCAGAGAAAAAGATTGCCAAGTTAGTGCGGTCAAACCTGGATAGCCTGCAATCAGACGGGCTGCTGCCAGATATGCCTATTGAGCCAGGGGACAAGACAGAGGAACCGATCCGGACTCGCGGCTGGACCCACTGGCACCATCTCTTCACTCCTCGACAGTTACACATGCTTGCCCTCTACAGGCGCGAGATTCAAAGACTGCATTCGGGCATTGCAGCGGCGGCGGAGTCGGTGCTATTAGCAGCAGCGCTGAATCGACAGGCAAAATTGTGCCGATTAGATGTAGACAACGGGGTCGGTCGCCATCCGAAGTTATCCGATGTCTTTACCAACCAAGCGCTGAACACACTTTTTAACTTTGGCACTCGCAGCCATGACTACCTAAAGAACATCACTAACGCAGATTTACCGAAGGTTGAAATTCCTTCTGGAATCTACACGAGTGTTGAAACACGACCTGCTGCCGATATAGACGCAAAGGCGGATCTATTTATTACAGATCCACCTTACGCAGATGCAGTTCACTATCAGGAGATCACGGAATTTTTCATCGCTTGGCTACGGAGGAAGCCACCTGAGCCCTTCCAGAGTTGGGTTTGGGACAGTCGGCGCGACTTGTCAGTTCGGGGAAGTGGGGAAGGGTTTCGTCATGCGATGGTAAAAGCATACGGGGCCTTTGCTCAGCACATGCCGGACAACGGGCTGCAAATCGTCATGTTCACGCACCAAAATGCCGAAGTTTGGGGTGACATGGCCGGAATCTTTTGGGCGGCGGGGCTGCGCGTCACGGCGGCCTGGTACATCGCGACAGAGACTACCT
>CAYTGC010000473.1:0-3847 GCA_964437195.1 uncultured Myxococcales bacterium
GCTTTCAGCGGGACGGTGGTGGCGCTTGGTATCCGTCGCTGGTGGTGGGCTTGCTCGCTTCGCTGGCTCATGATGGAGAGCCCGCAAGCGAACCCAACCAGTAAGTCGAAGACGCTATCAACTCCCGTCGCACCGTTCTAGGTTCCGCAACATCACACCGCCATGAAGACCACAATCGACCATCTTCCCGACGACCAACAGCAGAAACGATCCTGGTGGGAGCAATCCCCCGCTGGACGACAGGGCAATTGCGAAATGGCCATCCCTGAATTCCTGTGATAGCGATGAGGAGTGCCGTCACTATCACCAGACTACGAGCCTAAGCCGGCTGTTCCCGCATGGGCGCAATCGCTGCCGCAAGCAGCGCTGACTGCGATGGTGCTGGTCGGGGCGTGGGACCCAAGCCCGCACGCCAAGGCAGATGCGACTGCTTTTCAGCTACTCGGCACAGATCGTGCATCCGTCGTCGCGCTGTGTGAAGCCGGACGGCAGGCCGGCGTCATGCGCTTCGTGCGCCAGCTCTGGTCGTGGGTCGACCATCGAGAAGCGTTTCGTCACCTGGCACCGCTGGTCCGTTCAGAAGACTTGGATCGCTTTGGCGAGGCCTGCCGCATCGCCTTCTCCGATTCCAGTCAAGGTTCGCCTGCCATTCGCCGTGGACTGTGCTTTTCGCTAGCACTGTTGGGCAACAGCGATGGCCACGTTCCGGTCACGCCGCCCCCCAGCGTCCGCGCCGCTGGGATTGTCGAGCAGGTGCTAGCAGGCGGACTGCCGCAGTGGGAAGCTCTGCGGGAGCAGCTCGGACTGCTCGCTGAAGCGTCGCCGGAAGCGTTTCTGCATCGCATTGAGCAGTGTGTAGCGCAGGAGCCGAAAGGGCAGACCCCGCATGCATCGCCCGTGCCATTGGTAATTTCGGCCATCAGTTCCGCGCTCGGTCTACTCGCACTGGATGTCGACCTGCTGCCCAAGGTTGCGCTCGTCTTGGCAATGCTGTTCGAGTCGGAAAACCTCTCGACCGCCAACCGCAAGCTCTCCCAGCCGCTCAAGGTGCTTCAGGAGGTCTTCCACCCGCAGTTCCCCAAGACCAACGCCACCTCAGAAGAACGACTCGCTGCGCTGGCACCGCTTGTGCAGCAGGCACCAACGGCGGCGTGGGCTCTACTGCTGACGATGCTTGGCGAGCGCGGAACGGGACCGCTTTACGTACCACGCCCGCTCGTCCTACCTCTGTCGGTTCCATCGCTGCGCACTAGGGGCATTTCGGGTGCCGCGACCTACGGACAGTTGGAGCAGTTCCTGTCGTGGGCCATGGACTTGGCGGGCGCTGACTGCGCAAAGTGGGCCGAGATCCTCGAAGTAGGGCGACGGCTTCCGTCCGAGCTGCTGCTGACCCCGCTGCGCCGAATCGCCAGGCTGGTCCCCGATCTTCAGGACGACCAGCAAGCGTTGTGGGGTGCCCTCCGTTCGCTGCTCAGCATCTATGAACCCAATCAGCCAGACCAGACGGATGCTCAGTTGGAACAGAAGAAGCTGCGGCGACAACGTCAAGTTGCTTCGGTAGACCTGACCCGCTCGCTGTATCAGCAGCTCACCCCATCTGACTTCGTCGCGCAGAACGCCTGGCTGTTTGATAAGCGAGCTTTGCTGCCAATTCGACACTCAACGCGGGAAGAGCACCATAGTCTCCTCCTCATTGAGCAGCGCCGCTGCATCACCGAGTTGACGGCGCGTCCAGACCGCTTTGCATTGCTCGCCCGGTTGAGTACCCATGTACATGACGTGTCTAGGCTGGCGCACCTTGTCTCCGATAGCACCTGGGCTGCGGAACTGGAGCAGCAACTACCGCAGCTTGAAGCGTGCGGACCAGAGCTTGCCATCTGGTTCCTCGCCTTCCGGCTGCGCAGCCGTGACTTTGCGGAGGTAGAAGGCTGGTTGCAGCGCTTGCAGGCAGCGGGACGACCCACAGAGGCAGCGCTTCTGGCGCAGCGTCTGACCGGCGGGGGAGCGGAGCGCGATGCGCAGCTCTGGACTCTACTAGACGCTATCGGTGAACCAGCCCGTCGGATGTACTGGCAGAGCATTGAAGTCTTTCAAATCTCGGATGCAGCCCCGGCGAGCTCCACCGAACGAGTCATTCGTCACTTGATCGAAGTAGCCCGCTGGGACGAAGCAAGTACAGCAGCCATCGTCTCGAAAGAACCTGCAGCGACCAAGTTGCTGCTAGGGCTCCTACGACGTTCACGAGAAGCGCTGACGCAACTCAACAAGCACAGCGTCCGGTACCAAGAGAACTGGGACGAGCTGTGGGATAGAGTGAACCCGCAGACCCCGGAAGAGCTTGCGTTGGCCCGTCTCGAAGAAGCAGCCTGGCTTCCAGTGCTACAGGGCACGAACTACCGCGCTCGCTTTGTACCCGCGTGGATCACTGACGAGCCGCACACCTTTGTGGATTTGGTGCATGTGGGCACTGCAGAAGATCTTCTCGGCTGCTGGAACGGCTGGCCTTTTGACAGTCTGCCTCCTGAACAGGGACAGGAGCGACTGTACTCGTGGGCGAACACGGTACTGACGCAGCTTGAGTCATCCTCACAGCCACGGGTCTTCCATGCCCCAGCGATGGTCTTGGCACGACCCACAGGGATTGACGGACTGTGGCCGTGTGACGCAATGCGGCGGCTCCTGGAAGCCGAACAACGAAAGGGAACGAGTACGCTGTACGATGCGCTCAGGACGGTTCGCAGAGACTCATTGCCGCATCGAGCACGAGCCGTAACAAAGTGGATCGAGTCAGCACAAAAGCTGGCGGCAGAGTGTGAGGAGAGCTCCAAGCAGCTCGCTTCGACCTGGCCCACAGCAGCCAAGCTCTGTCATGAACTGGCCGCGTCGTATCGAGAGACAGCAGGAGACTGGCAGGAACGGAATGATATGTGGAACGAACGGGACGGTTTGAAACAAGAACCAAGCATGCTGGGGCCGCTGTTTCCGCTGACCAAGCTGGAGATCAAGAACTTTCGCGGCATTGCGGAGGCAACGCTGGATCTGCATCCGCGCCTCAACATCCTGTATGGACGCAACGCCAGCGGCAAAACTACGCTGCTTGATGCTCTGTCGATAGCGCTGGGCAAGCTGGCGGCGGAACTTCCACAAGAGCTACAAGAAAAAAGCGCTGAACTACCAACAGTCAAAGATCGAGATTCTCATCGCACTGGTGACGTGCCGGCCCGACAGCTTCGCATTGAGGTAACGGGTCAACCCCACCGGGCGGTGCCCCTTGCCTGGCAAGTCGAGATGAACTATGCCCGAGGCGTGGAGAGTCAGGATCGCGAGAGCCCTAACTTCCAGCCTTATTGGGACGCTCTCAACGAACGATTGCGCGTCGGTGATCCCCGCGTGCTGCTGCCGGTCTTTGCCTACTACGGCGTAGAGCGGGTGATCAGCGAAAAAGCCATGCTGCCTGCGACCAACTCGGGTGAAAGGCGAACCCGCCTAGATGGCCTGGCTGGAGCGTTAGAGTCAAAGAAGGACTTCTTTGGGCCAGCCACCAAGTGGTTCGCTGACGAGTACATTTTGCAGCTCCAAGAACGGGAAGATCGGCCCGGCTATGAGCGGCCTGGTCTGCGTGAAGTAGCGAGAACGATCGAGTCCACCGCGGTGACCCCAGAAGGACAAGGCGTCAGGAAGCCACGCATCGGCAAGATGTCCCGAAAGTTCGAGTTGGAGTTCTATGGGCCGGGCAAGCCGACAGAGTACTTAGCCATTGATGAACTCTCCGACGGCTTCCGTACCCATCTCGCGTTGGTGATGGATCTGGCGCGACGGATGGCGGAGAGCAACCCGCTTCCCGAGG
>CAYTGC010000474.1:0-3847 GCA_964437195.1 uncultured Myxococcales bacterium
GTGAGCGCGGGCTATTTGGGCCGGTAGACGCCAAGGACTCCGCCCTTGTGCGGTTTGTTCCACGCGGCGGGGCCGCGATAGTGCATTACTCCGTCATTGTAGAATGTGAAGCCGTCGCCTTTGGCAACGGTGATATCGCCGGCGGTGGGATGGTGAGTCCCCGGGGAGCCGTGCTTGACCACGACGATGGCTCCGGCGGGCGCTGCAAATGGCGTGTCCATCGAGAGCCGATCGAGGCCGAAGCTTCCCGGATCGACGTTGACGGTGTCTGCAAACATGTGAGCCTCGCCCTGTGCCGAGGCCAATCGTTTGTCTTTATAGGGATCACGGATGTTTCCATAGCCGCCCGCAGCGATGATGTAGAGCTTTACCGCCTTGTAGCAATGACCGAGCGGAGCGCCCGAGTTGGTCGCGTGCGCAAGCAAGCTCGACATTTGCTGCGCGCCGTGTTCGCCAGTCTCCGCGTGTTTCCCATCTTCGTGATGTGCCGACTGTTTTTCCGATTGCTGCCCTGGCGACGCGCTCGATTCTGTGTGCGCACGTGTCCCTGCTGCGGACGTGGTGTTCTGCGCCGTTTCTTCCGGCATCTCGATCTTGCCATGGTCCTGAAAGAGATGTTGCTCTGTCAGCTTGCCGGGTTCGATGAGTCCATCAGGGTGTTTCATGAGTGCGCGCTGAAACCGTCGGATCGCGTCTAGGGTGTGCCGACCAATCTTGCCATCGGCTGGCCCAGGCGACAGACCGCGCGCCGAAAGCCGTCGCTGCACTTTCTCGACGTCGCTGGATTTATTTTCTCCGCCTTCACCGACTGCGGCATCAAGCGCGATTCCCTTGACCCTCGCAGACGGAGTATCTTCACCCGCCGTGCCGTGCTTCGCTGAATCGGCGCCTTGCGAATGTTTCTCATGCGGTTCTGCTTGCGGGGATTTGTCACCGTGAGCCGCGCTCGCAGTCGACGTCGTGGACGGCCTCGCGTTCGGTGGACTCTGAACCTGCTCCTTCTGGGTACTTGTTGAGGCGTTGGCGTCTCCACTCTGCGCATCAAGGTAAGACTGAACGCCTCCTGGGTACTTGCTTACTTCGAGAAACTTGAGGTGGATTGCTTCAGCGACGGAACCGCTCTTGTTTCGGTTGGCTCCTTTGTGTCCCGGCAGATAATAGGAGTAGATTTTCGTGTCCTCGATGGCTTTGGCAAGGTAGCTTTCCTTCAGACAGTCACTTGTTGGTTGGGTACTGCCATCTTGCCGAGCGTACCGGATGGCCAACTTGACGGTCTGCTCACCGGCGTTGTAGGCCGTAATCGCTAGCTTCATGTAGTTCGGATCGTCCTTGCTCACATCGACCGTCTTCATCTTGTCCGTGAGGGCGGCGGTGCCGACCAAGATGTTGATCCGCGGATCCGCCCAGCTCTCGAATCCCAAAGAGGCCAGCGCCTTGTGGTGCTTGATCGTCGTCTCCCACGTCCCTTTGGTAACCTGCATCAGACCGAAGGCCACCCCGCTTGACGCATTGGGATTGCCCCGCGACTCTTGCGCGATGATCGCTCGGATCTGCTCCACGGGAACGCCAAACTGCTTGCTCGCTTCTTCGATCTGCGGATCGTACTGCTTGATGTTCGCGATGACGTCTTTGGGGCTTGAGGCCTTGTGCTTTCCTTTGCCTTCCTTCTTGCCCTTGGATGCTCCGCCTGATCTGGGTGTCGTCGTCTTTTCTGTCGTAGGTGCGGTGCCGAGGAATTTCGAGTCGACTGCCGTTGTGTGCCCGTGATGTTCGGGCTGCGGAGATTTGACCGCGGTATGGTGGTCAAGCTCAAACTCCTCTTCCTCGTGTTCGTGTTGATGGCTAAAGTCAGGCACGGTTCCCCCCCTCTCTTGGTTGGTCATTTTTCAGCGCACCGCTCCGGTCGACAGGTTTCCCATGTCCTCCCATTCGAGGGTGGCAGCACGGGTGATAATGGCCTGGGTGATGCGCTTGCGTGGCGTCGAGGCAGCCAGGTAGGCCGCCCGGATGACCGCGTTCTTGATGTAGCCGCCGGCCATTTCGAAACGTCGCGCGAGCTGGTCAAAGTTGATGTCTATGTCGACCGGTGCCCCCGATGGCAGCATCGAGCGCCACAAACGGGCACGCTCTTCCGCGTCTGGCATCGGAAACTCGACACGAAAGCGCAGTCGGCGCTTGAACGCATCGTCGATCGTGGACTGTGCGTTCGTTGTCAGCAGCACCACTCCGTCATAGGCTTCCAGCCGCTGAAGCAGGTAGTTGACCTCTAGGTTGGCGTATCGATCGTTTGCCGACTTGACCTCGGTGCGCTTCGCGAAGAGCGAGTCAGCCTCATCAAAAAGCAATATGGCCTGCGAGCGCTTGGCTTCATCGAAAGCTCGACCGAGGTTCTTTTCGGTCTCGCCGACCCACTTGGAGACGACGCGGGAGAGGTCGACGCGAAAGAGCTCGAGGCCAAGCTTTTTTGCGATGAGCGTGGCAACCATCGTCTTGCCCGTGCCGGGAGGACCGGAAAACAGGGCGCTGACGGAGCGGCCATAGGCAAGCTTGCGTTCGAATCCCCAGCTGCGCATGACCGTATGCTGGCAAGAGACCGCGGTGAGCAGTTCAGTGATGCGTTCCTGTACTTCGTCACGCAGGACGAGATCGTCCCAGGTCAGCCTCGTTGTTACCAGTTCGGCGACGTCACCAAGGCGATGGATCAGACGAGATCGCACCGCTTCAATGAGATCATCAAAACGAACGGAAATGTCCTGTGCCGACCGCTGTGTGGCTCGGGTCTGTGCCAGCGAGCCTGCAGCGAGAATGTCACCAGGGGTCAAGGGATATCGCCGCACCAGCGCCGCGATGTCGATGGTGGACTGACGTGCTCCGCCTGGCGATAGTACCTGGGTCCACAGGGAATGCTGCTCCTCCTCGCTGGGCAGGTCGAGAGTCATCCACTGACAGCCAGGAAGACAGCGGACAAAACTCACGGCTTCGGTGCCGTGGCTGGTCAGTACCACTGGCAACCCAGCATCACGTAGCACCGCGACAACTGATCGACGCAGGTCTATTCTCTGGTCCAGCGCGAGTGCTCCAGCGCGCAGGACCAGCACCGCATCGAGTAGTCGCGCCTCTCGCTGCAGATCCTGAAGCAGTTCCCCAGGGGATAGCGTCATTGCCAGTGCCTCCAGGTCGACTGCCAATGCTGGACGGCCCATGGTCGCGGCTGCCGCTGCGACCGCAGTGGTCTTTCCGGACAGCGCCGGACCGGTTAGAAGAATCGGCTGTGTGTGGCCGCCTTCACGAAAAAGGGCGCGCGGCAAAGACTCACGCAGCGTTGCGGGCAGGGACGCTCCGCCGCGGTGCAGGGTGGCGACGTGCTCGAATGCTCGCGGCGAAAAATCGGTGCGGTTCTCGATCAAATCGATGATTCGCTCGGGGACCACGACAGGACTGTGCAGCGGCGGACCATCAGGTGTCCAGCCGCGGGCCGGACCCAGACGCAGCAGCCGCCAGCGCAAAAGCGGTGAGTCGGGCAAGAGCACGCTTCTTAGCAGGCGCTGATCTTCCTGGCCGAAGCTCAGCAGCTCCAGCAGGAGCCACACCTCGGGCTGTGGACGGTCAGCACGGCTGGCATCGCGCATGCGTCGGGCCATCGTCAGGTCGATCCCAGGAGCAGCAGCAGCGATCAACAAGTGAACTGCCGCATCGTCCAGTTCGAATCGCTCCCGCAGGCGTTCGATTGGCAGCACTGCGACGTCGCTGCGGGCCACTCGGGCAGCGATGTGCGCATCGGCAGCCAAGATCGAGCGCTCGATCCAGGTGATCTCCTCCTGATCTTGCTCAGCATTGCGGCGCGCCT
>CAYTGC010000475.1:0-3844 GCA_964437195.1 uncultured Myxococcales bacterium
TTTATGTGCTGTCACATCAAAAGTACAAGTGTGTCTCGTAGTCGGCAAGTCAAGTTGCGAAAAGCTCCGACGCTGCCACCGCTCGCGATGCTTGATCTGAGCAAGCCGGGGGAAGTGGCGGCGCACGAGTTCTTGCTTCGTGCGACGGACCCGAACGACAGGATGTGGACTCTGCTGGAGGTGCGGCGGCATGGTGACGTGCTGCTGTGCGTCGTGCGCTGGGCGCATCCCGAACAGAAGACCAAGCCGTATGCGCTGGCGGAGGTGAGTCTGACGGAAGCGGCGGTGAGGTGGCGGGACTATGCGACGGTTGAGGCTGCGCTGAGAGCGCTCGAATTGGCAGGTGCTTGCAACAGGCTGCTCGGAGGAATGCCACCTCAGAACCGCTCGGAATGAGAGCGCTCACGCTGTCGATACCGTCTCGGGGACTCCCCTGTTGCTTCACGGAAAAAGCGACTGAACGCCTCCGGACTCTGGAATCCCACGTGGATCGAGATTGTGGCGAGAGGGACGTTGGTACGAAGGAGGTACTGACGAGCGACGTAGATGCGCAGCCGTGCGAGCTCTGATTGAAACGACAGACCCTGCGAGGCCAGATGCAGCTGCAGCGCACGGGAAGACACGCCCAAGCCTCGCGCAACTTCACCGAGAAGGGGCCGCCGTGACAGCTCGGACAGCAGTCGGTGCCGCATCCGATCCAAGATGGTTCGTCCAGACTCCAGTCGCTGCGCCTCGTGCTCAAGCTCAGCGACGAGCTGCTTGTGCTCCGGGGATGCGGAGTGAGAATTTGCGGTGAAGTCGAGGTAAGCCGCAGGAAACTCAAGGCCAAAGGCGTCCGCTCCAAACTGTAGTCGCCGCCCAGGACGCTTCAGCGCCACCCTCGCCGGATGCATCGCTGGAGGAGCAGGGCAGGCAAAGCACAGCGACAGCGGCCACAGCCCTGGTCCAACGTACGCATCGAACAGGTTGGCCATGAGCACTACAGAGGACTGGAGCACCACCAGCGCACCGCCGGGAGGCAGCCCTTGGGGCAGCGTAGTGGTGAGGCGCTGGCGCTGCGAATCTCCGCTCAGCTCCAGCCGCTGTCCATCGACCAGCAGACCAATAAGTCGCTGCGACAGCTCGATGCTGGCACGGAGCGTCGGCATGTTGGCGATCGCTTTGCCAAGAGGCCCCAGCCAGTCCGAGCCTCGGGTCGCACCGAGCTGCAAACCGAGCCACTCATCCCCGCTCCGCTCCAGCGCCTCTGCATACGCCGAAAACACCTGAATCGCCGCTGGACGTTGCGCGCCTCCCGTCAAGAGCGCCCCAACCTTGGGCATCACACCGTGCTGTGGCTGTCCCGTGGCCTTCGATTCTGGAGTCGGACTCAGCGCAGCGAGTGCAAGCCCTTGTGCGGAAAGGTCCGTCGCCAGGATGGCCATCGCATCGGGGCGAACCGAGAGCCCGAGCAGTGCGTCTGCTGGCTCGCTTTCCGGGCGGAGCGATTTGCGCGATCTGTCAAGTTTTGGGCTCACGCAATCGCTCATTATTCAGTCGGAGGCTGAGCATGCAAGACTTGCTTTCTGAACAGAGGGGCAGACCGCAGCGCATGAACCTTCGGGGGACTGCACTGCTCGGACTGATCGCCGCTTCCTTCACCGGAGGCTGCGGCAGCGACATTCCCGCCATCACCGGCCAAGTGATTCAAGAGGACTTTCCGTCGAAACAAGTGGGCGACACATATCGAGTGCTCGTGCGGCTGCCACCAGGCTATTCATCCGAGCCTACCCGACGCTACCCAGTATCGTTCCAG
The DNA here is from genome assembly GCA_964437195.1 of uncultured Myxococcales bacterium. Classification (GTDB taxonomy): domain Bacteria; phylum Myxococcota_A; class Polyangia; order Palsa-1104; family JAEUJZ01; genus JAEUKA01. The sequence continues at coordinate 1,796 of CAYTGC010000475.1, forward strand.
CTCGATGCCACAAGCTTCGGTCCCCAGTTTGATATCGCCGCCGGTCACGCTTCAAACCTTGCCGCCCAGGGCACCATCCCTGAGACGATCATCGTAGGCATCGGCTATCCATACGACGACCCGCTGCTTGGCGGCAAAATGGGCCGCTCGCGAGACTACGTGACAGTTCTGGATAACGGTCAGCCGGGAGGCATTGACAGGTTTCTGCTCTTCGTCCGTCAGGAACTGATTCCTTACATCGACGGAAAGTATCGAACCGACCCAAGCGCGCGAGCCCTTTCTGGACACTCCCTCGGTGGTTTCGTCTCCCTCTACACGATGCTTACGACTGCGCGTGAGTCGAGCCCGCCGTTTGGTCGCTTCATCGCCTGCGACCCCGGCTCGCCGCAAAAAGACACGGACCGCATCTACGTCGAAGATGCGAAGCTGTCTGCGTCCACCAAGTCGCTACCGTTTCTGCTTCACTACCAAATTGCTCGCTATGACGGAGCCGTACAGACTCTGACCTTTCAGGAAACATCCGCGCGGCTCTCGGCGCATTACCCGGATTTGAAGTTGATCACAGAGGTCACGGACACAGATCACGGAGGCATCATCTCGCCGTGCATCTTACGGGGTCTGGTCTCGGCGTTCGGAGGTGGCAAGTGATGAAAACGAAAGCTGTCCTTGCCACTCTGACTGCACTCCTCTTCGCACCATTGGCGCGTGCGTCTGAGGTCGGCATTCCCGAAGGAGGCGAGCCCGCAGGCAGTCTTCATGCCACCGTCGATGCGACCTTCACGTACGGAATCGGAGGATACTCAGCGCTCGGTGCGCAAGTGCATGGAGTCGGTCTGGTGTCGATCTGGAACACTAGACTCGCAACCGGAACATTCAGCTTTGGTGCGTTGGTCGGCTTTCAGGATGAGCCGATGGCGCTTCAGTACGGCGTCGCGCCTGGACAATCCAACGATGCGCAGCGCCTGAATCTGTGGGTGACCATTGGTCACACCTTCCATATGGGAGTCCGGCGTCGAGCCAGCCTTGGCCTGCACCTGTTTGGTGGCTGGACTCACGAGTGGACCCAAGCTTCTCTGGTCCGTCCAGACCTCGGGATCGATCGACAGGTACGCGACAACTACGGTCTGTTTAACTCAGGAACCATGCTCAAGTTCGACTATCGGTTCAGCAAGTACCTCGGTCTAAGCCTCCAGGCTGCGGTGCCCTTCTGGAAGGTCCAGCCCTCCTACGTAGCAACGATCTTCCATGTTGGCGTCGGAATCACTGCCTACGTAAAGTGATGCGCAGCACGAAACATACAAGTGTTCCGCAGGTGTAGGGCGCTCTGCTCCATTTAGAATCTCCCGCCCCCCATCGAGCACTCGGGAAATCAGGAGATGTAGCGATGATATTATGCAGTTGCCGAGCACAATATCACGGTGATATCGCGCGGTTCTGAGCAGGCCGGGGCGATATCCCTGCGACATCACCGAAACAAACCGAAGCATGCGATCCGGTGCGTGATATCAGCAGCCAGCGCCCGCAGCGAAACGTCCAGCCGATGACATCACGGCGATATTGCGCTGTCGCTGGGCGTATTATCGCGGCGAGATCACGCTCTTCTGATGTGGGCGGTGCGATATCACGGCGATGTCACGCGCTTGTTATCCCACCTGCTCATGGGATGGCGGTATCACGCGCGGCCTTATGCTCGCTTTCGATGCGAGCCGGACTACTGCCGGACTTCGGTGGAAACGTCGCGGCGTCCGTGAATCACGCGGACCACTTGGATTCCTGATGCGGAAGGCATGTAGAAGATGTGATGCTGCTCGACGACAAAGCGGCGAATAGAGGGCAGCCCAAGGTCGGCGCAGCTCCGTCCCATTCCGGGCATGCGCGCGAGAGTCTGCATCGCGTGGAGGAGTCGCTCGATCAGACGCTCCGCCGCGAGGGGATTGCGGTCGGCCAGGTAGGAATCAATCGCAAACAAGTCTGCCCGCGCCCTCGGCGCAAGAACCACGCGCGCCGCCATGGCTACCGCGACGAACGACGAGCGCGAAGCTCACTGCG
>CAYTGC010000476.1:0-3836 GCA_964437195.1 uncultured Myxococcales bacterium
CGAACGATGCGGTATTCAGCGACTTCCGACGGAGGTGTAAAAATCGGACGCATTGCGGAAAAGTCAGGTTCGGGCCGTGCAGTTCCCTGTCGATATCATGCGCCAGACGTCGAGGTGATTGACAGGTCAGCAAAACACGAATCTAAATGAGCGCATGCTTCGCGATACCCTCCGCCGCGTCGATCCCGAGATTTTTTCTCTCCTCGAGCAAGAAGACCAGCGCCAGCGTGACAAAATCCGCCTGATTCCGAGTGAAAACTACACCTCGGCGGCGGTTCTCGAGGCGCTTAGCTCGGCGCTGTCGAACAAGTACAGCGAGGGCTACCCAGGCAAGCGCTACTACGAAGGCCAGCAGATCATCGACCAAGTCGAGCAGATTTGCATCGCTCGCGCCAAGTCGCTGTTTGGTTCCGACCATGCCAACGTGCAGCCATATTCGGGTTCGCCGGCGAACTTGGCGGTCTATCTGGCTTTCTGCAAACCGGGCGACACCATCATGGGACTCGGGCTGCCGGCGGGCGGACACCTGACGCACGGCTGGAACGTCAGCATTTCCGGCAAGTACTTTGCGTCTGTTCCGTACGGCGTTCGCAAAGACACGGGACGGGTTGATCTCGACGAGGTTGCCGAGCTGGCGCGCAAGCACAAGCCCAAGGTGCTGTTCTGTGGCGGCACGGCTGTTCCGAGGACCATCGACTTTGCCGGTTTTGCCCAGATTGCCAAAGAAGTCGGCTCGATTCTCGTCGCAGACATTGCCCATATCAGCGGCCTGGTTGCTGGCGGCGCGCATCCAACGCCGGTCGGGCACGCCGAGGTTGTGACGACGACGACGCACAAGACGCTGCGCGGCCCGCGTGGCGGCATGATCCTCTGCAACGCTGGCCACGCCCAAGCCATCGATCGCGCGGTGTTCCCGGGACTGCAAGGTGGGCCGCACAACGCAACCGTGGCGGCGCTGGCGGTCGCGCTAAAAGAAGCCCAGAGCGAGGACTTTCGCCGCTATGCGCACCAGATCGTGAAGAACGCCAAGGCACTGGCTTCTGCGCTGCTCGCCCGCGGCTATGAGCTAGTGTCAGGTGGTACAGACAACCACCTCATCCTCATCGACCTGACCAGCAAAGGCATCCCCGGCAAGCGCGCCGCCCAGGCGCTGGACCGAGCCGGACTAGAAACGAACTACAACAGCGTCCCGTTTGATCCACGCAAGCCGTTCGATCCATCGGGCATTCGGATCGGTACGCCGTCGATTACGTCGCGAGGAATGCTGGAGGGCGACATGGAACAGGTCGCGGCTTGGTTCGATCGCGCCATCGAGGCAGAAAAGCAATCCGACACCCAGACCATCACCCGCATCGCCGGTGAAGTGCGCGAGTTTCTGCTCCGCTTCCCGGCTCCGGGTCTTTGATCTCACCGAAGGCAACGCGGATGAAACGCGGCACAGCTTGGGTGGCCGTCGGTCTCTTGCTCTGCGCAGGGCTGGCGGCTGGCGCCGAGACAGCGCCAACAGCACCATCAGCCCCGACAAGCAACCCAAACCCGGCGCTCACCGACGCGGACCTGGACAGGCTGCAAGCGCAGCTCCTATTGCCAAGTGCCTCGCAGCGACTTTCTGCCGCGCAGCGCATTGCTTCTGCAGATGCCGGTGAAGGGGAAGGTGCGGCAAGGTATGCTGCCCGACTTCGCAAGGAGCTTGCCGGACAGACCGTGGTGATGCAGAAGCTCATCCACGCGATCTGGGGTCAGTATCCAAACCCCGACTATCCACGCGGGCCCGGCAAAGATCCGCCGATGTGGATGATCCGGCCCGAACCACCGCTGCCGCCGGGAACGCCGAAGAAACAGAAGCCCAAGCCGCACGATCCCGAGGCGGTCGACTGGCTGGTCGGTTTGGCCGAGCTCGATGTCGCCTCCGAGCCGCTGGTTCAGGGCTTTGCTGCCGACGAAGTGAACAAGACACGGGCCGAGCTGCTGCTGAAAGTCGCATTGCTCCGCGCGCTGTCAGCGGCAGGGCAGCATGGATCGCGCGATGCGGTGTATCCAGTGTTCGAGCAAGCGTTCGTTCGCGATGGCGTGCTGCGCGACGAGTGCGGGCGGATGATTCGGGCGATGGGTAGCCCAGCGATTCCGGGGCTTGTTCGCATCTACAACAACCGCAGCCGTTCCAACTACAAGATGCGTCGCTATGCCTCGTACCAGCTGGATCGAATGGACAGGCTGCGTCCGAGCAAAGCGATTGCGTCTGCGTCGGACGATTTGGTGCGGGCCGACATCATCCACGCGTACGGCGAGGTGCTGGCGATAGATGCTGTCGAGGCCGTGTTGGAGCAAGTGTCGGCGCGTTCCCGTCGAGTTCGTCGCGAAGCACGCTGGGCCTGGCTGCGCTACGTGGATGGTCCGCCGCCGCCACCACCGCCGAAGCGCAAGCGCAAGCTCCCCGGTGGCAAGGAAGAGGCGGAAGAAAAAGAAGACTACCTCAGCTACCGCGAGCTGGCGACGCTGGCGCTTCGGCGGACACACAAGACTGTGTTCGGGAATGAGCCCTCGGAGAAGCTGTCGGCTAAGCAGCTTACCGACGAACTGTTTGCCTATTACGACAAGCAAGAAGAGTCGCTGTTTGCCAAGCTGTTCGCGTCGGCAGAGGAACATCTAGCCGCCGGACGACCCGAGCGCGCCGTCGCAGAGTTCGGCTGGATTCTGGCCAATCAGCCAGACCATCCTCGACGGGCCGACATGGCCGCAGCATTCCGCAAGTACGGCCTGCAGGTCGCCGCGGACGCCGAGAGCAAAAATGACGACGGTCTGCGCAGCCAAGCGCTGGGTTGGCTCCGTCACTCAGTGCTGCTGTCGTCGAATCAGCCCGACATTGCGAAGCTACGCGCCCAAATCCATCTTCTCGACGGAAAATTGGCGCTCAAGCAAGGTGGCGACGGTCGAAGCGACTTTGCTTTGGCGATTGCCGACGATCCGAGCCTCTTGGAAGCACGGACCTACCTACACCGCGTCGTGAACCAGCCTCACCGACGGGTGGACTGGCTGCGCTGGCTGTGCCTTTCGCTGCTGGCCGCGGGACTGCTTTTGCTTGGACTTTGGCGACGGCAGACTGCTTCGCTCAAGTAGTTTGACCGCCCGTCGAGACTTCCTTACCATCCCGAAGTTCCCACGAGGGAACACCAACTCTCAACCGGAGGTAGGACGATGAAGAAGCTTGTCTCTCTCACACTGCTCGGTCTGCTGGCCATTGTGGCAGCTTGTGGCCCCAAGGCGCAGGCAGGAGGAGGAACGCATGTGGCGGCGCCGGTCGGCGGCACTTCGACGGGCGGCACGGGCGGCGCAGCTCCGCCGGGAAGCGCACCCACCGATGCGGCCCCGTCGATGAACGCCAACCCGGGCGCAGCGCCAGCTGCTCCGTAATCCTGGCCAGCCGACTGCTGTTACTCACTCGGGGTCGTCAAGACCACCGAGAGTCATCACTTCCGCACCGACGGTCATCAGCAGGCGCGGATCTGCAAATAAATTCAGCGACGGGGCCAGCAGCTTTGCATAGCGGTCAAAGTACAGAAGCTGCCGAGTGATCAGCACAAACTCACTCGGCATATGAGCGCCGTGTCGCTCTGCCACCTTGATCAGATTCGTGATGACCTCGCTGTAGTCGATGCCGCCGAGCGTACCGCGCAGAAAAGGCTGGTACGCCACCTTAAGGTCTGCCGCGAATGTGTTCCATTCCTCGTCGCTGACCTTGCGCGCTACCGCACCCATTGCCGCCATCGTCTTCGCAAGCTGCATAAAGTCCTGCGTCGCAAAACCGAGCAGATAGCTGGCAATCTGCTTGCGTCGCG
>CAYTGC010000477.1:0-3834 GCA_964437195.1 uncultured Myxococcales bacterium
TGTCGCGGATGCGCGAGTTCCCGTCTACGCACGGCAAGCTGTCGTGGAACGGTGGCATCCCGGCGGCCAACTTCTACGGCATCGACATCAACCCGTTCGCAGTAGAGCTGGCCAAGGTCACGCTCAACATCGCCAAGAAGATCGCCTTCGAAGAGCGCAGGGAGCAGGCCTACACGCTCGCCGGCCAAGTCCAGCTCGACCTCGATCCGTCGCTACCGCTCGACAATCTCGACGACAACATCGTTCGTGACGATGCGATATTCTGCGATTGGCCAGAGGTGGACGCCATCGTGGGGAATCCGCCGTTTCTAGGTGGACAGAAGATCCGCAAGGAACTGGGCCTTGCGTACATGGGGCGCCTACAAACCGAAACCGGCTTTGACGGTATTGTTGACATAGTGTGTTACTGGTTTCGGCGAGCCCACGACCGACTGCGCGTCGGCGGGCGCGCCGGATTGGTCGGGACCAGTGCGATTCGCGTTGGCGACGCACGAAAGGCATCGTTGGATTACATTGTGTCGCAGGGCGGGACGATCACGAACGCCGTCTCGTCGCGCCTCTGGCCTGGCGAGGCGGCGCTTCATGTGTCGATGGTCAACTGGGTTAAGGGCCCAGCGGAGGGGCCCTATTTACTGGCTGTTGATGAGCAGGTGTTTCCCATGGAGCGTATCGCGCCGCATCTGCAACTGCATGTCGACGTGTCGAGTACTCAATCGCTGAAGGCAAATAAGCGAGGCTCCACGATGGGAGTGATTTTCGGGAGCGATGCATTTGTCTCGACAAGCGATTCCTTCCCGCTAGACAAGCTGAAAAACAAGTCGTTTCTTCGACCTGTAGCTTCCGGCACCCCCCTGCTCACCGACGAGCTGCGTCGAACATCAGAGTTCTGCATCTTTCTTGCAGATTGTGCGTCGGAAAACTCAGCAGCGGATATTGGCGGTGAAGGATTTGAGCATCTCCGACGCTATGTCCATCCGCATGTTGTTGCAGTGGCCGGCACGTACCCGGGCTGGCTTGGACGTTGGTGGCAACCATGGGCGCCGAGACCCGACTTCTGGGCCACGGTCGCTCCATCGCGACGATACATTGCCTGCTCAAATCCACAGGCGCGCCCGATTTTCGCCTTTCTCTCGACAAGGTTCGTCCCCACCAACACTCTTCAAGTTTTCGCCCTGGATGACGATTACAGCTTCGGCGTCATCCAGTCCGGATTTCATTGGGAGTGGACCAAAGTGACGGGAGGAAGGGTCACCGAGAGGATCCGGTATACGACCGACGTTTGGCGAACGTTTCCGTGGCCCCAGGCCCCGACTGAAGATCAAATCGCAGCCGTTGCGTCAGCTGCCCGAGAGCTGCGTCGTGTTCGTCGTGAACTCATGGATGAGAATGGATGGTCATTGCGTCAGCTTTACCAGGCAGCTGAAGTAGAAGGCCCACATCCGCTCAAGAGCGCACAGGTGGCTCTTGATGTTGCCGTTCGCGCGGCCTATGGCACTCCCGACGATCAAAACCTCGTTGAGTTTCTTCTCGAGCTAAACCAGCTTGTCGCCGAAGACGAAGCCGCTGGCCGTAAGGTCCGTGGTCCGGGGCTGCCGGATCATCTCGACCCGAAAGATCCGCTCTGGTTCAGCACGGACTGCATCGAGCCGCCACCGCTGGCGGAGTGAGGGAGGACCGGATGTCCGAGACTGTCGCCGACGACCCAAAGCTCTCCGTCCTCTGGGACGCGACCAACAACGAACAGCCTGCCGACCAGACGTCGGTGTTCAGCTACGGTGCGGCACACTGGCGCTGCCCCAACGGCCACGCATTCCAGCGCTCGCCGCGCGCGATGCAGAAGGACGCAAAGTGCCCGGCATGCAAGGAAGTGCCGGCGCACGCCAGCCTGGCGAAGCTGCGTCCAACGCTCGCGGCGCAGTGGCTCGCGGAGCGGAATGGCGAGCTCGCGTTCGCAAGTGTCGTGTCAACCAGCAGCACGCCGCTGTGGTGGCGCTGTCCCGAGGGTCACGAGTTCCAGCGCTCGCCAGTCGACATGCTCGGCAAGGACGCGTGCCCCACGTGCGCGCTGGCCAAGACGTCGCTGGCTGCGGTTGCGCCGGGCGTGGCTGCCGAGTGGCATCCGACCAAGAACGCAGTCAAACCGACGGAAATCGACGCAGAGCACGTGATGAACGCCTGGTGGCTGTGCCCCAACGGTCACGAGTACCAGGCGACCGTGAAGGCGCGCACGCAGAGCAACCGGCGCTGTCCCACTTGCTATGGCAGCTGGTCCATCGAGAACATCCGCGCGTTCGTCAAGGCGCTTGCTGGGCACCTGCACGCGCTCGACCCCAGCGAGCTTTTCGCGCTGGCCATGCAGGCGGGAGTGCTGAAGGACAAGGGCAAGCCCTTCGTGCAGGCGCTGACCAGCGGTCGCTTCCCGCCGGAGGAACTACAGAAGTTCGCCGACGGGAAACCGTCTGCCCTCGACGAGCTGGTTGCGCCGCCGCCGCCTGACCCGCTGAAGCTTGAGCTGGTCGAGGCCACGCAGAAGGTCGCCGCCAAGCCCGCCGCCAGCGATCCGTATGCGCTGCCTGCGGCACCCGTTGGACAGGCCGGGGACGACGGGGCCACCATCGATGTCAGCCGCGAAGTGGACGCCACCGCGGTCGCTACTGCAGTCAGCGGCGGTGCGGGCGGCGACGCGCTGCCAGTGGTCGAGACGCGCGATGCGCTGTCGGCGCTCGACAACGTCCTGATGGCCAGCGCCGACGCCGAGACCGTGAGGTTCCTCCTGGACAGCGCCAAGGCCAAGCTGTGGCGCCACGCCTACGTCGACCCCGCGGCTGCACGCGCCCAGGCAGAGGCGTTTCACGGCGACACCTATTCGACCATCGTCCGCGACCGGTTTCTGGGTGAGTTTCGCGAGGCGGAAGCACTCTCGATCCCCAAGGGCTACTCATTCCGCTTGGAGTCCGGCGGTGACGTAGTGTTGCCCAACCTGATGCAGCGCCGGGTTGCGGTGTGTGTTCGTGAGCAGCGCCGCTTCGGCAACTGGTCGGGCATGGGCGCCGGCAAGACGCTATCGGCGATCCTCGCGACCCGTGTGGTCGGCGCCGGGCTCACGATCGTCTGCTGCCCCAACGCGGTTGTGAACAACTGGGCCGATGAGATTGCCGGGGCCTTTCCCGACAGCGACGTGGCCACCAAGACCTGGGAGCCGACGTGGAGCGATCTGCTGCTGGGCAAGCCGCGCTATCTGGTCATGAACTTCGAGCAGTTCCAGCAGCCCAACTCGGAGGCGAAGCTGGTCGAGCTGGTCGACAAGTTCATCATCGACTTCATCGTCATCGACGAGATTCACTACGCCAAGCACCGCGAGGCCACCGCCGCCGTCAGCAAGCGCAAGCGGCTGGTCCAGGGGCTGGTGCTTGAGGCAGCCAAGAAGAACGCCGAGCTGTGCGTTCTCGGCATGTCAGGCACGCCGGTCATCAACACCTTGCAAGAGGGCAAGAGCCTGGTGGAGATGATCACCGGGCACCGCCACGACGACATCGACGTCACGCCCAGCGTGCAGAACTGCATGCGGCTGTATCAGCGGCTGGTCACGCTGGGCACGCGGTGGCGCCCCGACTACAAGATCCAGCTCGAAGTCCACAAGCCCGAGATCGACTGCACCAGCGAACTCGATCGCATCCGTGCCGTGGGTCGCGGTACCGTGCTCGAACTCGAGCAGGTGCTCACCGAGCTGCGACTGCCGACGATCCTGGCTCACATCGCCCCCGGCGAAAAGGTGCTCTTGTACACGCACTACGTCGAGGGCATCGTCGCCACACTGCGCCAGGCGCTCAATGC
>CAYTGC010000478.1:0-3826 GCA_964437195.1 uncultured Myxococcales bacterium
TGTACTTCATCACCCTCTTGAGCAAAGTACAGGTGAACCCGAACCGTCGATGGCAAATGATAGCGCAGAAGTCCTGCACGCAGCACCGCACTCGGACTCTGCGGATCACCGACAAAAAGCTGCGACTCTGCCCGCATATCCTCGATCCCATCGGGTAAAAAGGGGCGGGCGATTCCCATCCGTAGCCGACCCAGCAGCGTGCGATCCGACGGCCCGAAGTAGCCATGCCACGGAGTATCGATCGCATAAAAGTCGACCGTTCCTAGTCTCGATAGCTTCCCACCCTCTGCCAGCAGATTGAGCGCATGACGAGCCAAAAGACCTCCCGCACTGTGCGCGATCAGCTTGAAGTCACGCGCTGGTCCCAGATGAGTGGACAGCTCAAACAAGGCATCGGCTAGACCCGCTCCATTTTCACGAACCCGACGACCCATGTCATCGAAGAACAACAGATAGACTTGGAATCCCGATCGAGTGAGACGATCCGCTAGATCCGCTAGATCGGAAGGATGCCCACTGAGCCCATGAACCAGTACGGCCGGGGCGCGCTCTGGATGATAGCTGCCGCTCGCGTTGCTGACCGCGTACAGCGCGGGTCGACGTCCCGGCAGCAGCATGGCTTCTTCCTCACACCTGCTGAGTGACGCAGCGCTCACAACTCCGTGAGGCGCTCTTGCTTGTGGCTTACCGCACGCCTGCGCCGAAGCAGCCCACACGGTCATCCCAACCAACCACACCAAACCGATCAGCAGCGAGTGAAAACGTCTGTGGTTCATCAAGTGCTCCTACTTTCATAGTCAGATGCTCGAAGTTCAGTCATGTTTCCATAGATATTCTCTATGGAAAATTGACCCTCCGCTTCCGGGCGTGATGATGGGTTCTGGGTCTAGCGAGGCAATGACTGGCTGCGCGCCAATGCTCGGCGTGCTGCGTCTCCCAAGCGATCGCTGGCAACACTCACTGCGGTGTGAATGTCGGAATGGGTGCGTTCGATGATGAGATCACGCCCAGCGACTTGGGTGCGCAGGGTGCAGCGCTCGGCCACTCCACCGCGTGGTCCGTCTTCATCACGCAGATGGACATGGACAAGCTGGATGTTCTGTCCCAGCCGAGACAGAGCGAATCGAACACGGTTCTGAATGTGTTCACAGAGCTGTTCGGTCAGCTCGATTCCTTGGGTACGGATCAAGAGCCTCATGTGGACCTCCCAGGGCCAAGTTGAGCCCGTACTTCCAATCATGAGTCTGCTCGATTCAGGTAACAAATCTATAATTCATTGCCATTGTATCGACTAGATCTATGTATAGTCTTTCTCATGGAATGGCTGAACTATCATCATCTTCACTATTTCTGGGTCATCGCTCGCGAAGGCAGCATCACCCGTGCCACAAAAGAGCTGCGCCTCACCCAACCGACGCTGTCCGCGCAGCTACGCGCTTTGGAAGACAGCCTGGGTGAGCCGCTGTTTCATCGCAGCGGTCGCAGTCTGGTACTCACCGAAGTGGGACGAGTGGCATTTCAGTATGCCGACGAGATCTTCTCCTTGGGACGAGATCTGCGGCTGGCGATCCATGGAAAGGCCGGTGGGGGTCTGCGGCTTCAGGTGGGAATTGCCGACGTCCTGCCCAAGCTGATCGCGCAGCAGATTCTGCTCCCAGTGTACAAACTGGATGAACCGGTCCGTCTGATTTGCCGCGAGGACAACCAGGATCGATTGCTGGCGGCGCTGGCGCTACACGAGCTGGACGTGGTGCTCACTGATGCGCCACTTGGCCAGACGGTCAAGGTGCGAGCGTTCAATCATCTTTTGGGGGAAAGTTCAGTTGCGATGTTTGCTGCTCCCGCGCTGGCCAAGACCTATCGGAAGCGATTTCCGGACTGCCTGGCCGATGCGCCCCTGCTCATGCCGATGGAAAACACCGTGCTGCGTCGCAGCGTCGATCAGTGGCTATCGGCCCGCGATCTACGTCCCAAGATTGTCGGAGAGTTCGAGGACAGCGCGCTCATCAAGTCGTTTGGAAGAGTGGGCATTGGACTGTTTGCCGCGCCCTTTTTGATGGCCCAAGCGATTCGGGCGCAGTACGGCTGTGAGATGATTGGTCAACTCGACGGTGTGGTCGAGCGCTTCTATGCCATCTCGATCGAGCGCCGCATCAAGCACCCTGCGGTCTCTGCGATCTGTCAGTCTGCCCGGGAGAGGCTGTTCGTACACGGGCCCTAGCGAGCCCGGAACGTCAACACAGCGCTGTATTGATCGTTCGATAAAATCTATAGACTGTCGCACAATTATCGATTGGAACACTCAGTTCCTTCCTACTAGAACTAGCTACCAGAGAGGACTGAGGATGAAGTTCTGCTACTGGTTTAGGGTCTTGGTCTGCTTTTGGGGCGTGTGGCTGGTTGACGCTCCTTCTGCGATGGGACAGCAAGCCATCGTCACCCTGCCATCCGCCGACCTGACCGACAAAGGCACGCTGTTCGTGATGAACGAGTCACAGCTTCGTGCCTGGGGCCGAGAACCGATGTGGAACGGCACGTTCTTTTTGACGTACGGACTTGGCTATCACACCGAGTTGGCAGCGACGTTCTATAACATTGGAGTACCACCTACCGGACATGCATCGCTCTCCTTGGGCAGCAAGTCGGTGGTACCCATGTTTGCGGATCGCTTGCCCTGGCTGGATCTCAAGTTCACCGGAGGTCTTAAGGGACTCATCTCTCTGGAGGCGAAGGGTCTCGGCTACTGGGTCTATTCGCACCTGAGCTTTCGGCTACCTAAGCTTCAAACGCGGCTCACCGCTGGACTGAGTCACGGTTCAGAGGTGCTGTTCCTGAAACCCAATGCAACCAGCTTTATCACTGCGATCGAGCAGCCGATTCCCTGGCTGCATGGCTTGACCCTGACCGCAGAGTGGTTTTCCGGCTCGCACGACCTGTCCAACTTTATCGTTGGTGCTGCCTATCATCCGAGTCCGCGAGTCATCCTGGTGCTCGGTTACAAGATCCCGACCAAAGATCGGATTTTCACTGCGTCCGAGCAGGCGCTGGTGTTTGAAATCGGACTCTTCTCAAAAGAGCCAGCGCGACCGACCGATCATTGATGGCTTGGCATCATAGAGATGATCTTTGCAGCGATGGCGGTATCAGCCGTTCGATGCTTGCTCAGGCGTGTGATCACTACGGAAGGGAGTCGCTCCCATGGGCCAACTTCTCACCAGACAACTCCTGCTCCACACCATCCAGTCATCCCAGATGACACGATGGTTTGACCTCCGCATGCTAAGTGGAACGCTGCGCGATATTGCGGTTTCCAGTCTGTTTGGCGACCGCTTTGACTGCCGTTCCTCGATGACCAGCCTGCCGCAACCGGACTACTACGACTATGATCTTAAAGATGCTCCGAGGTTCTGGTTTGACTTCACGGCGGACGTTGGTGATGGATGGAATCCGACCTATTCCATCGCAAGTCTGCTCTGTGACCCATCGCTCGCAGTGCAGGGAGCGCCGGACCTGCCCACCGGACCCGGTCGACTGCTCATCATGGGTGGTGATCAGGTCTATCCGACAGCAAGTCGCGAAGCGTATGTCCAGCGTCTGCTCGTTCCTTACCGTGCCGCGAGCTACTATGCACGCGACCAGGGACCACGACCGAGTGACCTGTTCGCGATCCCTGGCAATCATGACTGGTACGACGGCTTGGGGAGCTTCTTGCATCTGTTCGCTCGTGAACGCAACGTAGGCCGTTTTCGGACTCGACAGCGCAGAAGCTACTTTGCGCTTAAGCTCCCGCATGGGGTCTGGCTACTTGCGATCGATGGAGCACTCA
>CAYTGC010000479.1:0-3813 GCA_964437195.1 uncultured Myxococcales bacterium
AACGCTTCCACCAGCAGCCCCACCGCTCGCGCATCCGGTAGCTCTCGCCGGAAGAATCGCTGTCTCACCGCTTCAAACTGTTCCCACGACGCATCGGGCACCTGCGACCCGATCGCCATCCACAGCTTCACCGCTTTTTTGACTTCTTCACTTTCATGAAGCGGTTCCCATTCCACTTGCCGACGGCTCTCTCCGGCTTCCCCTTGCAGATATCGGCCCAGCTCCACAAGCCCTTCCCCCGTCAGTGGGAATCTTCGCACTCTCTTCAGCGGCGTTTCCTCATCTCGCTGCTTCTTGGCTCGGCTCGCGGGCGGTATCGGCTCTGGATCGAGCCACGCTTTCCTCGGCAGCTCGCCAAATCTCGACACCCACGGCAAGACACCTTTCCGTTTGCTGGTTAGATCCAGGGTCTGCACTTTCCCGCACAGCACCACGGCGGACTCCTCATGCCTCCGCAGCACATCTTCCAGCTTCCACTTTCCTTCCTTGTCATCGTCCAGTTCGCTTGGCGACAGCGCGAACCGATAGATCACGATCGGCACGCCCAGCCTGTGCAGTTTCCGAAATACTTGCTCCAGCCCCGGCAGATAGGGACGGCTCTGCTCACTTTCCAGCAGCACCACGATCTCTCGCTGCACTCTTCGCGCCTGATATTCCGGGGTCGGTCGGCCTCCCGCTTGCAGCGTCTTTTGCATCGTCCGCTCGACGTGCAGCGTCGTTCCTTTCCGCTGCTCGTACACCCGTCCTAGCTCGGTCGCGCAGTCTTCTAAGGCTTCGTTTCGCAGCGGCACGTCCAGCTTCATCTGATACGGCGACTGCATCGGCAGGTTTGCTGCCTTGGCCGCTTCCTCCAGCGCCCGGACCGCCTCGGTCGCCTGGAGCTCTTGCTCATGCCGCTCGGCCCGCTGCCTTCGCTCTTCCTCTCTCTGCTCGGCTTCTGCTTCCTTCCGCAACCGCACAAGGTGCCGCCACAAAAGCACGAGCCCTCCCCCAAGAAATCCCAGCACAAGTCCCGGCAACGCGAGCCACAGCATCCCGATGCCCGTCGGAATTCGCAGCGCTGGACGAGTCCTCACTTTACGAAAATCGGGCGGCTGGTCCTCGCAGATCTTGCGATACTCACTCTGCGACTTCACCTTGACGATCAGCGCTGGCTTGGGCAGACACAGCATCTGTTCCGGCTGCACCTTGGGAGTCCGTGCGAGCCGCACTTCCGCCCCCATCCACACCACCATTCCCAACACCAGCAGGGGGGCCGCCCAGTACTTCCGCAGCCGCGCTTGCCACTCTCTTCGCCGCGCCTTTCTCCGCTCGGCTGTCTGCTTCTCGGTCTCCGCTTCAAGCTCCGGCTGGGTTTTTGGTGCCTTTGCCAGCGCGCGCTGACAGATTCGATGCAGCGCGTTCCAGTCTTCCTGGCTGCTGGTCAGCGCTGACGCGAGCGACTCCGCCAGCTCCTCCCGGTCCCATCCCGCTGTTTCCGCCGCACGCACAATCTCTGCAATTCGGAACAGCTCGGGCGGACCCAACCGTCGCACACGCTGCGCCTCGATTGCGTCGAGCAGCGACCGATAACCGGCCAGCAGATCTGGATGGTGACGAAGGCTCATCTGGTTTTTTCACACCCCCTTGGGCAGAATTCCCATCGCTTCGTAGTCCTCTTTCAGCTTCAGCAGACAGAACATTCCTGGTATCTCTGACCACGAGATCCCTTGCCCTTGTCTTGCTGCTGTGGCGGCCTTCTTCAGCGCATCGATTGGACCAAAGTCTTCATCATCCCCATACGTCAGAAGGGCACGGGCAAACTGAAGCAGCTCGGCTGTTCCTGGCAATTTCGACAGCCTCGACGACTGATCGCGCAGCGCCACCATCACATCCACCGCATCACGGAACAGCTCTTTGCGGGCAGTGCCTTGCGGCGGCAGCTTCCCATCCACACTTCCGTAGCGTTCCCACAGGATCTTCACCAAGTCTTCCTTCTGCGGAAACTTGATGTAGAAGTACACACACCGTCGCAAAAAAGCCTCGGGAAGCTGTCGCTCGGCATTCGACACCACGATCACAAGCGGCCTTGGCAGCGCTTTTCCATCCGCCCCATTGGGACGGATCATGTGTCGCGAAAGTAGGATGTCTGGGTCACTGCGATCCGTGTACGTTCCCGTGATGTGTTCCGGAATGTCGGGAATCTCAAAGTGTCCCTGATCCAGCTCGCGCAACAGATCGTTGGGAAGATCGCGTGGCGCTTTGTCGATTTCATCGATCAGAATCACTTTCTGCGTCTTGGCCATGAGCGCAAGTCCCAGCGCCCGCAGCTCGATGTAGCGTCGCGGATCGCGCGCTTCCTTCTGACTCTGCGACTCGTGCGCATCGGCAAAGCGCGCCAGCGTGTCGTAGTGATACAGGAGGTCTTTGGCTCTCGTGTCACTGTGTACGTAACACTGAAGGGGAATCGCCTGTTCGCAGTCCGCCTTCTTCTGGACCTGCGCAAGCGCCTTGGCCGCATACCACGCGAAGTCGGTCTTCCCGCAGCCGGGCTCTCCTGCCAAAAACAGCGGAGCCCCCAAAAGGAGTGCTGTGTTCGTTGCAGACAGCAGCCCTTTGACCGGATGGTACGGACTCCCATCTCGCCCGCAGTGCGCTCCTCCTAACCGAATCATCTCTTGGCTCATGGCTTTTTCTCCACCGGAATCTCGGCGATTGCAATCGCGTCCTCGATCGACTCGGCAAGCTCTTTGTACGATGCACCTTCCGACTGCAATCGGTCGTAAATAGGCCGCAGCCGGGTCACCACGTCCTCTAGGTTGGGAATCGGATCGGGACTTGATGCAAGGTGGCATTCCACATCTTCCCAGCTTGGGAACGACAGCTCGGGAAGGCGCTGCAGTTCCCGCTTGTGCAGTGGCTTGTTCCACACCTGCGTAAGCGCATCACTTTGCAACAGTTCTAAGAGCGGACTGCTGGAAGCAGAGTGTTCCACCGGCACCACCACCGTGATCCGCGAAGATCCCTGCAGCAGCATCGGTAGCGTGTCCAATAGGAATTCCCTTAGCCCACTACAAAATGGCGCGTGGGAGTCGCGAAAGAGCTGCCGTGGTACATCCGTAAACAGCAGCATCAGCACCACTGGACCTTGGCTAGATTCCTTTTGTAAAAGTTCCGCCACCTGCCCACGACCCGGTGCATTCTTCTTCGACTCTGCAAGCTGTGCGCCCAGGTTCGCTTCCCAGCCCAGCCCTGTCCTCGCGGACTGCCCCAGGTACTTGCACGGAACTTTCGTAAGAGAGCATCTCGTCGCTGCGCGCAGATGAAGCTCCATCCGTTCCACAAACAGCTCGGGATGCTGGCTCGGCTGCGCATGCACCGCCACCAATCGGTTCATCTGCGGACGCGCTGCCATCGCACCAACGAGCTTTTCCCACTGCTTCATCCGATCGAGCCCAACCAGCGCGCTCCAGATCGTCTGCTCCGTCTCGTTGTGGACCTGCTCGCGAATCTTCGCATAGCGTCGGCACAGCTCTGTCAGAACGTCCTTTGCTCCCACTTCTTCCAAAAGCAGGTTCACGCAGCGCGTTCGCGTCATTCCCTCCGAAAGTCGCCGATGGGAATCCGGAAAACAGTCCAGACAGAATCCCATGAAGTCATCGATGTGAAGTCCGTCCAGGTACTTGCGGACCCGCTCGTTCTGATTCTCCTCTCGACTCGGCATGCGCGCGATGCTATCGCATCGGCGTCTGAAAGCCTACCGCTGACCAACATGCACCAATTCCCGTCGGTGTTTGTGTACAATGCCGCAAGAGCGTCCCGCCATGAGCACAT
>CAYTGC010000480.1:0-3812 GCA_964437195.1 uncultured Myxococcales bacterium
CTCGCTGCCGTTTGGCCACAGTTCGGCGTCGTAGCTGAAGCCCGCCTGCGCGGTTGTGCCCACAGGTGTGGGTGAAGCCCAGGAAGTCGAAGGTCTCCGGTTTCCCTTCTCCTCGACTCTCCCTCTGCTTCACTGCAAACGCTCCGAAGCGCAGCAGCCGCGTCTTGTCCGGGTGCAGCGCCAAGCCGAATCGTGACAGCCGTAAAGCCAGCTCGCTCCAGTATTTGCGAGCTTCCCCTTCGTGCTGAAATCCCAGCGCGACGTCGTCGGCATAGCGCACCACGATCACATGGCCGCTTGCATGCCGCTTTCGCCACTGCTGGGTCCACTGGTCGAAGACGTAGTGCAGATAGATGTTCGCAAGCAGGCACGAGATCGTCGCCCCTTGCGGCACTCCCTCCGTTGTCTCCGTCCAGCTTCCCTCTTGCATGATGCCGGCCTTGAGCCATTTCTGGATCAGGCGCAGCACCCTGCGATCCGCAATCCGGTGCTCGACGAACTTCATCAGCCATCCGTGATCGATGGTGCCGTAGAAGTCACGGATGTCGGCGTCGAACACAAAGTTCACCTTCCTACGCTCAATTCCGACGGAGAGTGCATCCAGCGCCATGTGCGCGCTGCGTCCTGGTCGGAATCCATACGAGAACCCGAGAAAGTCCACCTCGTAGATCGCATTCAGCACCTCAACCACCGCGCGCTGGACGATCTTGTCCTCCAGCACAACGATCCCAAGCGGCCGCTGCCGCCCGTCGGGCTTGGGGATGAACACTCTCCGCGAGGGCTGTGCTCGGTACGCTCCTCGATGCAGCCGCGCGTGCAGGTCTTGGAGATTTTCTTCCAGCCGCTCGCCGTACTGCACCCAGGTCACCCCGTCTACGCCGGCTGCCGCTCGGTGCGACAGCGCCACGTAACACGACCGCAGTCGCGTCAACGTGATGTGGTGAAACAGCGCGGTGAACCTCGCCTTCCTATCCTTTCTTGCTGCTTCTCGCACGCGATCCAGCTCGTTTGACACGCTCTCCCGGCACTGCGTCCGGCGCGTGCTTCGCTGGCTCGCGTTCCCCTTGGTTGGTCCCCTTCCCTCCATCCCCTCCGCCGACGGAAAGCCGCCCTTGTTCGGGGACTTCTTCGGTACCTCGGGACCATCCGACTTCCTCGCGTCGTGCATCATCGGCTTGCGGCTTTGGGCCTTTCCGATGCGGCCCGCAGTTCCATCTTCTGCGGGCGACCCGAGGATCTCCCAGTTCCTGTGCAGAAAGCTTCCACGCGTGCATGGGGTCTCCGACCGCGCAGGGTCGAGCAGGCTCTCGCGCTCTTGCGCCTGCCCATGTGGCCTTCCGGTTTCGGTAACACCGTCGGCACCCCGATCGAACTGATTTCGCGGCTCAATACCCAGCCCGCGTGTGCCCCTGTCAACGCTTCGCCCGCTCCCTTGCGGGATGCAGCCGCATGACTCGGGGTCATCGTGGGTCGCTAGCCCTTCGATGTAAGGCTCTTTCATCCTCTGCTTTCTGCCAGTTTCACTGGCGCACTACCGAAGCGTCACAACGTCGTGTTCAGAAAGGCCACTCTCTGACAGCCGATTTGGACAGCAGAGTCACGGAGATACTGGCGGGCAGGGACTGCTCCTGTTTTGCAGCTACATGCGGGCGACGAGCCGGAGCACGGTCAATCGGACGCCACTCCCGATCAACCGAGAGGTCATTTGCCCCAGTAGCGATGATTTAAGCGCTCAGCATGGATGTGATATCGTGTTGCCGCAGTCTGGGCAGACTATTCGGATCGCGATGTCGCTTGCACGTTGCTATCTCCGTGCCATTGGAAGGCAAGATGACGTTACGTCAGATCTCCAACCGAGCTTGGAGGTAGCACTTTGTTCGCTGCTGGCGACGGGCCAAAAGTGTTGGCCACAGCTGCGGGTAGACGATGAGGCATTCATCCGATTCCTTGCGCAGCAGCTCCCGGCAGAAACAACACCGCCGGTACTTCAGACACTGCGGGCGGGCGATCTGTATCTGGTCGCGGCCTTCGCGCTTCACGATCGTGCGGCGCAGGTGATTCTGGAACAGGACTACGTTCCACAGGTACGGCAAGCGCTTCGTCAAGTCGGTGCACCTGACACACTGACTGCCGATATCCTTCAGGATGTTTGTGGTCGCTTGATCGAGCGGCAACGCCAAGTGGTTCGACGCCGCAGCTATGAAGGCAGCGGTGAGCTTACGGCTTGGCTCATTCGTGCGGCGGTACGTGAAGCGATTCGGCGTCAGAAGCGCGAGCGCCGAGCAACGAGCTTGGCAGAGATTCCTGAAACCAGACTTGCGAGTCCAACTCGCAGTCCGGAACAGCAGCTCCAAGATGCTCGGTTGAAGGAAGACTTTCAGCTGTCATTTCGCGAAGCCGTCCGCTCCTTGACTGCGCGTGACCGGAATCTGCTGCGCTACCACTTCATCCATCGGAAGAGCATCGATCAAATCGGCGTAATCTATCGAGTCCATCGTGCGACGGCTGCTCGCTGGATCGTCCAAGCACAGGAGTCGCTGATGATTGCGACCCGAGAGCGCTTCGTTGCTCGTACCAATGTGAGCCACGATAGTATTCCCAACCTCATCGCAGAGCTGCACAGTCAGCTGAGCCTCCGCCTGGAAAGCGTCCTCGGGGCCGAGCCATGCTGATTGAAATAGGAATGGTCAGTCGATAATATGGGTTCCGTTATGGTCTGTGAACCAGCGCAGATCGGTCCCTATCGGCTCGTCCGCAAGCTCGGGCAGGGCGGCATGGGAGAGGTGTTTGAAGCGATCCACGAGTCGCTGGCACGTCGGGTTGCGGTCAAGCGGATGTTGCCTCGCTTTGCCCATGATTCTCGCGCAAACCGCCGTTTCATAAGAGAAGCACGGGCGGTCAATTTGATCGGTCATCCGGGGTTGGTTCAGGTTTCGGACTTCTGTGTTCTGCCGGACGGTAGTCCATACCTGGTCATGGAATATTTGCAGGGCGAGACGCTCGCCGAGCGCTTGCGCGATCTGTCGCGCCCCCTGTCGCTGCTGCAAGTCGAACACATCTGCTGGCAGCTGTCCTCCATCCTGTCAGCTACCCACGAAAAAGGAATCGTTCACCGGGACCTCAAGCCCGAGAACGTGATGTTGGTTTGTGATCCGTTGGTCTCGATTGGTTTGCGGGTGAAGCTGCTCGACTTTGGAATCGCCCGTTTTGAGCCGCCAGCTGGGACGCTCACGACTGAACAGGGGATGTTGGGGACTCCGATGTATATGTCGCCTGAGCAGTGCCGCGGAACCGGCTCTATTGGTACCGCGAGCGATGTGTACTCCTTGGGGGTACTGCTCTATCAGCTGCTGGTTGGTCGTCCGCCGTTTCAGTCGGCTGGCATCGGAGAGTTGGTGGTCATGCACATGCTGCGGCCACCACCGCCGCTACTTTCTGTGTTTCCTGCGCTTCCGGATTCTCTCCGCGAGCTTGTGACGCGGATGCTGGCCAAGGAACCATCGGAGCGGCCAGCGATCGATGAAATCGAGATCTCGCTCGAGCGTCTGGTGATCCAGCACAGCGCAGTGGCAGGAGCTACATCCGAAGCGGCTCCGTTGGTGGGGACGGCGCGCAAGCCACTTGCGGGACTGCCGCTCAGTGAGTCCTTGGCCGGTCTGCTGGGCAGTGACATCGAGTCAGAAGATCCAGCAGAGTCAATCGAGAGCCTGTCTTCTCACGCAGCGCAGAGACCACAGCCTGGCCGGGACAGCCAACAACAGGGTCTGTCCGCTCGGCACCTCAATGCGATCAAAGCCCAAGGGACAAGACGG
>CAYTGC010000481.1:0-3798 GCA_964437195.1 uncultured Myxococcales bacterium
TCGCGCGCTTCCTTGGCTTTGGCCTTGCCGTCGGCCCGAGCACGAGCCTCTGCTTCCTGACGCTGACGCTGCACCAGATGAAGCGGGAGCAGTCGCCGGTTGTGAATCAGGATGCGCTTGTCATTCTGAAAGGTGACCTCGATCTTGTTCTGGCCAATCAGCTCAGAAACAAAACCGACGCCAAACACCGAGTGAGTGAGGACATCAAGCTCACAGAAGACCTCATCCGGACCCCAGGCCCGTGGCAAGCTCTTCTTCTTGTTGATGACCTGCTCCCAAGTCGGCTTCGCTTTGACGAGCTTTTTCCGACTCGGTTGCTCACTGGGCTCTTCACCGTCTTCGCCACGAGGCCGACGGAAAGCATGCACATCGTCGCAGGTGTTGCAGCGAACGCGGCGAATCTCTTCGTCGTAGCGGCTTACGACCGTATGCGGGGTGTCGGTTTTACACCGGGCACAGAAAGCCTCGATCTCCTGCCCGACATCATCGGCTTCATCATCGAACATCGAGAAGTCCATCACTTACCGTTTCGGTCTGTATAGGCGATTGCTGTGGAGTTATCCACAACCAAACATCTTGTGCTTTGTAACGTAGCCTACAGGCACTCGACAGAGGGCATGGATAACACATCATCGTGCTCGGTTTCCTATCACGGTTTTGGGGCTTTGAGCAAACAAAATTCTTTTTCGCTCCGTGCAAAAAACTGACCGAGAAAACAGACGCCCTTGCGACCGTGATATATGGTTTGTATGCACCACGACTCGCACGCTGGCTACTCCCGCGTGATGGACCGTTTCAGGTGGTGGTGGTCGCGGCTCTGCACCCGAACGCTGACCGGAATCGGTGTGGCGCTGGCTGCACTGCAGGAAGGCTGCTACGCCGCGCACTACTTGACCCAGCAAGCCGGTGGCCAGCTCCATCTGCTGCGTATCCGTCGTCATGTGTCCGAAGTCATCGGCGATCCAGCGACCGATGAAGCGCTTCGCCAGCGACTCGAAGTCGTGATGGCAGCGCGCACGTTTGGGATAGAGGAGCTGGGCCTGCGTGGCGGCGCAGAGTTTACTCGCTATGTCGATCCCGGCGGACCCGTTGCATACAACCTCACGGTGTCGCCCAAAGATGCGCTTACCGTACGCTCTTTCCGCTTTCCACTCGTTGGTCGCGTGCCGTACCTGGGATTTTTCGATCCACGCGACGCCAAGAAGGAAGCAGAGCGATTTGCCAACGCAGGCTTTGATGTCTACCTGCGACCGGTGGGAGCGTATTCGACGCTGGGATACCTCATTTCACCGATCTACCGTTCCATGCTGGGCGACTTTTCTGAAGCGGGTGAGCTGCGCGCCGTGGAAACGATCCTGCATGAAATGGCGCACTCGACGGTTTTCCTGCCGGGCGCATCGGATCTCAATGAGAGCTTTGCAACCCAAGTCGGCATCCGTGGCGCAGCCATGTTTTTCCGTGGCCGCGGCGATCTATCGCAGAGCGAGCGAGTGTTTGCGCTGGCAAAGGAAGGTGAGGACGACGAAAAGGCCTTCTCGGCGTGGCTCAGGCCGCAGCTCGATCGGCTCTCACGGTTTTACAAACGCGCCTCGGAGGTCAAGCTGCGACGCAAACAGCTGCTCGAACAGCGCGAAACCATCTTTGAGGAGATTCGACAGTCATATCGACAGACCTTCCCCGAGGGACGGAGATACAAGCGACTCGCCGAGGGGCCCATTACCAATGCGCTCCTCAGCTCGTTTGCCGTCTATCACGAAAGCAGCGGTCTTCAGGAAGCGCTGCTCGCCATCTGCGACGATGATCTCAAGCGATTTGTGTCGTTGTATCGGGAAGCGCGCGATCGCCGGGACGGTGCGGAGTGGCTACGAAACCTTGCGAAGCTACAGCGCCGATCCATTCCCTGACGAAACAAAGCTGCGACGGCGGAGTCGAGCGTAGGTCAGCGAAACGGCCACCAAGCCGAGCGCCAACAAACGAATGCCCACGGGCGGAACCTCATCGCGCTGCTGCGCGGACTGGCTTGCGACTTGGGCTCGGGCTTCCGTCACCGCGGCAAGCGCGTCAACAATGCCCGCGCCGTAGCGGCTGTCCACGCTGCCTCGGTAGTGAACCGGACGTCGTGCGGTCTGCTTCAGGATCCTCGCGACGGCGTCCGGATCACGCACACCTTGGCTGACCACCAGCGCAGCGACCCCAGCGACGTGCGGTGACGCCATCGAAGTTCCCATAAAGCCCAAGTAGTCCTGACGTGAGACATCGCCGGGAACCACCGTATTTTGGAGAACTCCGTCCGGCACGCCGTCGCCATTCTGGTCGATACGGGTGTTTCCGCCTGGCGCAGCGACAAAGATCTCTTTGCCCCAGTTCGAGTAGAACGTCGTCGTCTCATCAAACTGGGTGGCTGCAACGGCAATGGCACCCCGATTTGCTGCCGGGTAGCTCACACGACCGCGCCCATCATTGCCAGCCGCGCAGACGACCACGACGCCGTGATCATGGGCATAACGGACCGCATTGGCGAGCACCGGCGAGTTGAAAGGCCCACCAAGGCTCATGTTGATGACCTGCGCCCCGTGATCCGCGGCCCAGCGAATGCCCTCGGCAATGCCAGCCACCGATCCCGACCCAGAGCCCGACAGCACTTTGATCGGCATGATCCGCGCATGGCCTGCCACACCGGCGACGCCAACGCCGTTGTCTGTCGTCTGGGCTATCGTTCCAGCGACGTGAGTGCCGTGGCCGTGATCGTCCTGCGCGTCGGGATTGTCGTTTACGAAGTTCCAACCAGGCACAAACTCCGTCCCCGACAGATCCTCGACTCTGGTGACGCCGGTGTCGATAACGGCAACCGTCACGCCCTGCCCTCGGGTCAGCATCCAGGCCTCAGGCATGTTGATCTGGTCGAGGTGCCACTGGTAGCGATACTTGGGATCGTTCGGCTGAAAGCGAGGACGCCCATCGCGATCGGTCGCTTTCTTGTCTTCGCCCGGAAGAGTCGCGCGGCTGGCAACATCGTCGGCGGTAAGGGCTCCCGGAGCAGTTTCTGGAATTTGGTACATCAGTTCCAGGTCTGCAGCCTCGACGAGAGGATCGCGCGAAAGGGCACGCAAAAGGGCGGTCAACTGCGCCGCCGGCTCACCGGCTTTGTCAACGAACACGCGGTAAATTCGGTCGTGGCGGACATAAGACGAATCAGCCACGAAGCGAACACCGTAGCGACGGGCCAACGCCTTCACCGTTAGATCATCGACGCGATCATCAAGATCGACGATGAGATCCGGCAGAGCCTGCTTGCTGCGAATCGCCGCCGACATCTGAAGCTCGTCGAGTGAAGGCAGAGGCCCTTCGGAAATGCTCGGGGTAGGTGACGCATTGGCCAGCGACGCCGCGCCGAGGAGTCCAAAACCAATCCACGCCGCAAGGCGAGTCTTTCTCATGTCGTTTTCTCCACGCTGCCGATCGAGCCCTCGTGGGCCGACTCTCGGTTCAGTCTAGCAAAACCCACGGACTTGCAAGCCCGAATCCACGGGCCCGTGTACTTATCGAAACAAGCGCGGGTCCCCCCAAAAGCCCTAGGCAGACGCTTGAAACGGACCGCTGTCCAATATGAAGCAGTTTCCATGATTCATATTGGGCCCGCCTCCGCTTGCTCTTCCTAGTTGACGCTCAGCGAGCTAGAAGCAGGTCCGCTTCGTTTGGTCGCTGCGATGATCACATGCGGATAAGGAAGCACATCCGGCACCCGAACCACGCGGACCTCGTAGCCAAGCTCGCGCAGAAGCTCACTCCACTCACCGT
>CAYTGC010000482.1:0-3797 GCA_964437195.1 uncultured Myxococcales bacterium
GGCCAACCACTCCAACATGTCTTTCTTCGATCCAACCTTGACCCGCCGCATCCTCGGTCTGTCCTCCCCGGTGATGCTGGCTATGCTCACCCAAACCCTTATCAACCAAGTCGACCACGTCCTCGTCGGACACTTGCCGCAGGCTGAGTCGACACCCGGTCAGACTGCGCTCCAGATCAGCGTGATTCTGCTGTGGGCGTTCGGCGGCATGCTCGCGGCGATTAGCGTCGGGACACAAGCACTCGCGGCGCGTCGGATCGGAGCCGGAGATGTCGAGGGCGCAGGCGCGGTATCGACGAACTCACAGCTTCTTGCGGTTGTCTCGTCGATTGTCGTGACGGCGTTTACGTACGCGATGGCACCGAAGCTGTTCCGTCTGATGAACAAAGATCCGGCAGTGATTGCGCTCGGCGTGCCGTTTTTGCGGTGGCGGTTTTTGCAGATCACCAGCTTGGTCTGGACGGCCAGCTTGAAGTCCTTCTTCGACGGGCTCGGCAAGACCCGCGTCCACATGGGCGTTGCGATCGTGATGAACATCGCAAACTTCCTGATGTGCATCGCGTTCATTTACGGCCCTGATCAGCCGGGCATTCCGATCGTCGATGGCGTTCACTCGATCCTGATGTCGATGTTTGGCGGCAAGCTCGTCCACATGGGCGTACCGGGCGCGGGCCTGGCGTCGATGCTTAGCTCGTACGTCGGGCTCGTCATCATGCTCGCGTGGTCGCTTCGTGCCGAGTACCGCAAGTTTCACATCCGTCGCGTGACCAATGCGTCGGCGAGCACCATCTGGCAGATCGCCAAGCTGTCGATCCCATCGGGCATCGCGACGATGTTTGCCATGGGCGGCTTTGGCTTTGTGCTGTTCGTCGTTTCTCGGCTGGATCACCTGGCTGGACACGGTGTGGGTCGAACGATCTTCTCGACGGCAACATCAAACATCATCAACGTCCTTCAGATCGTCTTCATCTCGTGCTTGGCGTATGGAACAGCGACGGCAACGCTTGTTAGCCAAAACATGGGCGCCAAGGAATTCGACCTTGCCGAGCGCTTTGCCTATCAAGCGGCTCGCATCGGTGCGGTGCTGTTTTTGGTGCTCGGTCTGATCCTCGCCGCGTGGGCCGAGCCGATTCTGCACTTCTGGAATCCAGATCCAGATGTCATCGCCGTCGGTGCGCCGATTCTGCGTGTGCTCGGCTTCTTCTGTCCGCTCATCAGCGTCGCGCTGGTCTTTACGCAGGCGCTCTACGGCGCTGGCAACACCCTGTTTGTGATGGTCGCCGAGTTCATCCTCCACTTCATCTGCTTGATTCCGATGTCGTGGCTCGCCGGAATTACCTTCGGACTCGGCATGTGGGGCGTCTGGGGCTCGCTCATCTTCTATATCGCGATGTTGGCGATCGTGATGTTCATCGAGTTCCGTCGCGGCCACTGGAAACACATCCGCATCTAGCGCCGCGCTAGCACTCCCCGATCTGAGGACTTCATGCTCGTTCGTGTCCTGTATCACGACTGCTGTTTCGACGGAGCGACGTCGGCAGCGCTGTTCACCGCATTCTACCGTCGCTGCGTGTCTGCCAGTGCGCAGTTTGAGTACGTTGGAATGAACCACGGTCCTGGCGATGTCTTCGCTGGTGCATTCGTCGATGGACCTCACGTCGAACATGTCTGCGTCGATTTTCGTTACTCGACGGACCCGCGACTTTCCTGGTGGTTTGATCACCACCAGAGCGCGTTTTTGTCCGATGCCGATCAGGCCTTTTTTCAGTCGGCGCAGAACCGTCGGCATTTCTATGATCCCAAGGCGCAGTCGTGCAGCAAGTTCCTCGCCGATCGCTGCGGGGCCGAGTTTGGCTTCGACACCAGGCCTTTTTCCGATCTGATCTCGTGGGCCGATCTAATCGACGGGGCGCGCTTTGTGAACCCTGAGCAAGCGGTCATGTGTCGGGAACCGGCGCTGCAGCTTATGACCTGGGTGGAGCAAAACCGCGATCCCATGCTCAAGCTCCGGTTTATTGACGCGCTGGGAAGTATGTCACTCGACGCAATTGCCGCCGAGTCGTACGTCCAAGACGGCATTTTGCCGCTGGTCCGGCAGCGAGATGAAGTACTTCAGGTGCTGGCCAAGCGCGCGGTGTTTGCCGACGGTGTCGTGACCTATGATGTCGTCGATACGCCGCGTCTTTCGGTCAGCAAGTTCGCGCCATATTACCTTTTCCCCGACGCGCACTACGTGGTTGGGTTGTCTTCGCTGCCTGGTCGTACCAAGATCAGCGTCGGAAGCAATCCCTGGCGGGCCGAGCGTCGCACCGCCAACATCGCAACCTTGTGCGGGCGTTACGGTGGTGGTGGGCATCCCGCCGTCGGTGCAGTGTCGCTCAAAACCGAAGAGGTCGCGACGGCACGTCTACACGCCGCTGAGATTGCATCGGTTCTTCGCGACGCTGCCCGAACAGAACACTGAGGGAGCCATGGCCCAGCACGGACGCACTTTTCCCGAAAAGACCCAGCACTTCATCGACCTCGAGGAGCAGTTTGGCGCGCACAACTACAAGCCGCTGCCCGTCGTGATTGAAAAGGCGAGCGGGGCCTGGGTGACCGATGTCGAGGGCAAACGCTATCTCGACTGCCTCGGCGCGTACTCAGCGGTAAATCAAGGCCACTGTCACCCGAAGATTCTGGCTGCTCTTGTCGAGCAAGCGCAGCGAGTGACGCTGACCTCGCGGGCGTTCCGAAATGATCAGCTCCCCCTGTTCGAGAAAGAGCTGTGCGAGCTGCTCGGGTATGAGCGGATGCTGCCGATGAACAGTGGGGCCGAAGCGGTCGAGACTGCGCTCAAGTTGGCTCGACGCTGGGGCTACGAAAAGCGTGGCATTCCCGACGGACAGGCCGAGATCATTGTCTGTGCCAACAACTTCCATGGACGCACGACGACAATCGTCAGTTTTTCCTCGGACCCTCTGTATCGGGACGGTTTTGGGCCGTTTACGCCGGGCTTTGTGACGGTGCCGCTCGGCGATCTGGCGGCGCTGGAAGCGGCGATCACGCCACGCACCTGCGCATTTCTCGTCGAGCCGATTCAAGCCGAAGCGGGCATCTTGATTCCTCCCGACGGCTATCTGGCGGCGGCGGCAAAGCTGTGCAAAGAGCGCGGCGTCCTGCTTCTCGCCGACGAAATTCAGACGGGACTCGGTCGCACCGGCTACCTGCTCGCGAGTCAGCACGAAGGCGTCACGCCTGACGTGGCCATTCTCGGCAAGGCACTGTCGGGCGGCGTCTATCCGGTATCCGCGATCCTCGCGTCCAGCGAGGCGATGAGCGTGTTTCATCCTGGCAGCCACGGCAGCACCTTTGGCGGAAATCCACTTGCTTGTGCCGTCGCGCGGGCGGCGATTCGGGTTCTCGTCGAAGAACAGCTCTCGGCGCAGGCTGCTTCACTCGGCGGGCCGCTGCTCGAACGTCTGCGCCGCATCCAGAGCCCGTACATCCGTCAGGTTCGTGGCCGTGGACTCCTCATCGGCATCGAACTCGACCGTCGGGCGCGTCCGTTCTGCGAAGCGCTCGCTGAGCGGGGCGTCTTGTGCAAAGAGACCCACGATTTTGTCCTCCGCATCGCGCCGCCGCTGGTGGTGAGCGCCGAAGACCTGGCCTGGGCCGCCGAGCAGTTTGCCGCCGTCCTTGGCTAGAGCCGCGAAGAACCTGCATTTTTTGCTTGTACGACAGGTGGGTTCTTCGTAGACTGCTGTCGCTTCTGGTGAGTGTAGCTCAGTTGGTAGAGCACTGGACTGTGACTCCGG
>CAYTGC010000483.1:0-3792 GCA_964437195.1 uncultured Myxococcales bacterium
CTGCTCTCTGCAGACAAAAAGATTGTCGGTATGCAGGAAGGGTTTGCGCCGCAGCAGCGTCTCCCTCCGTCAGACTCTTCTCCGTTCACCATTTTGTTTCATCAGCAAAATGGAACGCCCAAGAGCTTCCGTCTCTACACTTCTGCTTCGGCTGCCCAGTAGGAACCGGCTGCCCAGCCCAACTTATGCGGTCAGATCGGCGGTGGGTGAGTGAGCCACCTGCGGTTTGCTTTCGCTGGCCTCGTTCGACGCGCGCTCGGGGTGCCACTCTTTGCCCATCAAGTACCAAGGCCAGCCCGGCGCGACGTAGGCATCATCAGGAATCTTGTCCGCGATCTGGGCATGCAGCGCGGGGAGCTTTGACCAGTGTACGCCTGGCTTGTAGTGGTGCGCGGTGTGATAGCCAAGGTTTCCAGTCCAGAAGTTGTAGACCCGATGCACGATGTTGTTGCACGCGACAAAGTGCGACTCGACGCTGCGATTGGCATGGTGTGCGTATGTCGCCCACGCGGTTCCAAAGAGCGAAAACAGGGGCGCGATGACGAACACGAACAGACCAGGAAGCGGACGGTACGCGACGAGTCCACACACCAAGGCGACCGTCAGAATTCCCATCACCAGGAACAGGAGCCGGTCTCGCTTGTAGCTCTCACCAACTCGCCACGCCCGAGTGTACGCCGTCAGGGTTGTCCAGGTCGCATACTCAAGCTCGCCCATCGTCGAGCCATCGGCCCGCTGCCACCTCGACTCGTCTTTCTTTTGGTCTAGGTAGTTTACGTGGTGACCCAGCGAGTGATGGAGCTTCCACGCATTCGATGTGACACCGGTCTGAAGCGCGTAAATGACCTCCAGCAGTCGGTTGAGCCACGCTTGGTGGAACGTCAAGACGTGCTGGTGATGATGATTAAACGCGCACGCTCCAGCCTTGGGCAAGATGCCGACCAGGAAGTACAGCGCAAGCAGCCATGGCGAGTCGACGGTTAGGTACACAGTCACGTCGACTGCGAAAATCAGGGTGAACAGAAGGATGTGAAGGCGATCAGCCGGATATCGAAAGAACATCGGGGCACGCAGCGTAGCTGAAGCCGTGCCGATGTGGCCAAAAAATCAACGGCCAAGCCCGGGTCCTTTCGTACGGTTTGACTCCGGCACTTCTTCACCCGCGCTGTCTGCGTGGCAACCATGAATCGGATCAGCATGCACCAGTTTGGGGGCCACGCGTGCGTACCAAACGGTACAGTGAAAAAGGAGTCACACTCCACTCCAAACCAGCGACGGGAAACATACTCCTCTTGTTTCTCTCCTTGCGCCATTCCATCCTGTTCCATACGTCGTGCAGATCGCACGCTGGGAGGGCAGTCATGAGGATGTTTCGGAAGTTCATGTTATTTGTGATGAGCAGTATGTTGGTAGCCAGCGTTGGTCTGTACGCTGGTTGTCCAAGTTCGATAGAAGGGGACACCGTTCCGAGCCCAAATGACTCGGATGCCAGCGTCGACAAACCGGCTCTTCCGGGCCTGGTGTCGTTGTCTGTGACTCCGTCTACTGCAACCCTGACAGCGGATACCAGCAGCGCGCCTCCCAAGCAGGCGTACCGGGCCACTGGCCGCTTTGCGGACAACTCTGAGCGCGATGTATCTGCGGAAGTAAACTGGAAGATCGACAACGTACCGCTTGGCAGTGTTGACAGCAGCGGAGTGTTTACGGCCTCGAATCAAGTCGGTGGACAGGGAGTCATTACGGCAAGTTCTGGCGCTGCGTCCGCCACGGCGCAGATTACGGTGATTTTCAAACCGGTCATCAAGACCTCGACGGCACCAGGCAATGCAGACACACTGATTCCACCCACAGCGCCTGGCACAGTGATGGCCGGGATGTCTCCGGTGATCGTGTATCCATCGCACCTTACGACGTTCCCACGCAACATCTACAAGGTTCTGTTCCAGTGGAACCAGGGAACTGGCAACAACCTGTTCCGTCTCGAGTTTAAGAGTCCCACGATGACTCTGTCTGTGTATACCACTGGCGATCGATGGGAACCGACGGCTGAGCAGTGGGGCTTTATGGCCAACAGCAATGCCGGAGGCAAAGTGACGTGGACGGTGTACGGGGTAAATACGGCGTCACCAGCGACGGTATATCGATCGGACCCTGGAGTGGACATCGCATTTTCCAAGAACTCTGTTCAAGGGGCCATCTACTACTGGAGCACGACCTCAAGTGGTGTTCGTCGTGCAACGGTCTCGGATGCTGCGCCGGTGGACTTTCTGACTCCGGCTACGGTTGGGAAGTGCGTCGCTTGTCACACCGTCTCGCGCGACGGAACCCGAATCGGCGCAGACATCGGTGGCGACACGCTCGGGGTTTACAATGTCAAGGATCGCTCAACGGTGATCTCTCCCACGACGAACATCAAGACTTCTTGGACTACGTTCAGTCCGGACAACTCTCGCATCGTCACTGCAAGCGGTGGTGTCCTGACGCTTCGTGATGGGAATACCGGTCAGTCCCTTGGCGTGGTTCCGGTTGGAACTGGAATGTACGGAACACATCCGGACTGGTCGCCCGACGGCAAGAAGCTGGTGTTTGCTCGCTCGACCAGCAACAAAGATCGCGGCATTCAGGGGTCATCGATCGCAACCATCGAGTACAACGCAGGTGCCTGGCAGAACCTGAAAGTACTTGTGCAATCGTCGGGCGCGGCTGACACCAATGCCTATCCGATGTTCTCTCCGGACTCCCGCTTCATTGCCTATGCTCGTGCAAATGGTGCGTCAGACAAGAACCTCAAGTCGCGGCTCTATGTCGTTGCTGCGGATGGTTCGGGCTCGGCGGTCGAGCTTGCCCCAGCGAATACGGTGGTGAACAATCAGACGCTCGCAGGTACGGCCGCAGATGTCGCAAACAACATGCCGACCTGGGCTCCTACCAAGGCTGGAGAGACGATGTTTGTGGCCTTTACCTCGGCCCGCGCATACGGCAAAGTTCTGGCGTTTAACAAGTATCTCCAGATGTGGGTTGCCGCTTTCGAGCCCGCCAAGTACCCAGCCTCGGATGCCAGCTTCCCGGCGTTCCGTCTGCCATTCCAAGGAGACACCGAGGAAAGCCACAGGCCGTTCTGGGTCGAGGATGCGCTTGCGCCACCACCACCTCCTCCTCCCGATGGTGGAACCGGCATGTGCTTGCCTGTCAATGCGGACTGCACGTCGGGAACACCGTGCTGCACCGGCTTTGTCTGCAACGACGTTGGTGGCAAGTTCATCTGTGAGCTGAAAGTCGGATAGCACATCCTGACCGACATCTCACCCACCACTGCCATCTTCCCCTGCTCACCCAGTCGCTTTTCCCGTACAATCACCGTGGGGGATTTTCCTGATGCTCACGGTAGGGCAAGTCATTGGAAGCTATCGCATCAAGCGAAAGCTTGGCGAGGGCGGCATGGGGGCTGTGTTCGAGGCCGTCAATCCCGAGATTGGGCGGACGGCCGCGATCAAGGTGCTGCATCCGCAGTTTGCGCAAAACCCGCAGGTCGCCACGCGGTTTCTCAACGAGGCAAAGGCGGCCAACGCCATCAACCATCCAGGTGTGGTCGAAGTCTTCGAGTTTAACCGCCTACCCGACGGCACGACCTTCATCGTGATGGAGTTTCTCGCTGGTGAGTCGCTCGCACATCGTCTGACCAAAGGCCCCATCGGTCACGACACCCTGCGGATCGTCCGCCAGATTGCGTCGGTATTGGCTGCTGCTCACGACAAGAACATCGTCCATCGCGATTTGAAGCCTGATAACGTC
>CAYTGC010000484.1:0-1913 GCA_964437195.1 uncultured Myxococcales bacterium
TGGCGAAGGCGTCGTCGAAGGCGAGATCGTTCGCTGGCTGGTCAAAGAAGGCGACATGCTGCGCGAAGACCAGCCGATGGTCGAAGTGATGACCGACAAGGCGACGGTGGAAATTCCGACGCCGCGCGCAGGCCGGGTCCACAAGCTGATGGTCGATGCCGGCAAGCTGTGCGCCGTTGGTCAGGTCATGATCGTGATCGACACCGGTGGTGGCGCTGAAAAGCCCGCGGCGCAGGCCCACGCTCCTTCGGCAGTCGCCCAAGCCGCGCCATCAGCCCCGCAGGCCGCGCAAGCCGTCCAGGCCGCTGCACCGGTTCAGACGCTGTCGGCAGCGGAAGCAGCGGGACGCAAGGTGCTCGCGACTCCGGCCACGCGGCAGCTCGCGAGGAACCTGGGCGTCGACATCCGGACGGTGCTAGGCAGTGGTCCCGGTGGCCGCATCACCCGCGACGATGTGAAAAAGGTGACCGGCCAAGCCGCAGCGCCGACCCCGGTGCAGGCGACGCAAGCGCCTGTCCAGACCGCCCCAGCCCCCGCCGCGCCAAAGCCCGCCGCAGCTGTGGCTCGTCCTGCCCAAGCCCCGGTCAGTGTGCCGGTGAGCGCCGAAGACGAGCGGATTCCGTTCCGCGGACTGCGCAAAAAGATCGCCGAAAACATGCTGCGCTCGAAGCTGTCGGCGGCGCACTTTACCTATGTCGAGGAAGTGGACGTCACGGACCTCGTGGCGCTGCGCAAGCGGGCGCAGAAGCGGGCGCAAGAGCGCGGCATCAAGCTGTCGTTTTTGCCGTTCATCATCAAAGCGGTCGTCTCGGGGCTTAAGAAATACCCGATCCTGAACGCGACGCTCGACGAACAGAAGGAAGAGATCGTGCTGCGCAAGCAGTACCACATCGGTGTGGCCGCAGCGACGGAGTCGGGGCTGATTGTGCCGGTGCTGCGCAACGCCGACAAGCTGTCGCTGTTCCAGATCGCCGGTGAGATTGACCCCCTGGCCGAGCGGGCGCGCACCGGCAAAGCCAGCCGCGAGGAGCTGACCGGGTCGACGTTTACGATCACCTCGCTTGGCAAGCTGGGTGGGGTGCTGGCGACGCCGATCATCAACTTCCCGGAAGTCGCGATCCTGGGCGTCCACAAGATCAAGGAAACCCCGGCGGTGCGAGACGGACAGATCGTGGTGCGGCAGGTGATGAACCTGTCGATCTCGCTCGACCACCGGATTGTCGATGGGTACGAAGGCGCACAGTTCCTTCAGCACGTCGTTTCGCTGCTCGAGGACCCAACGCTGATGTTTATGGAGCTGACCTAAGCCATGCGCCAAGCCGGATCGCTCGCCGGATCGATTGAGGGCTGCGCCCCGTCCGCCGAAACGTTTGTGCCGCGGCAGTTCATTGCCCCGGACGGCAGCTTTGACCCGACGGTGGTGTCGGCGCTTGGCATCCCGCGTGAACAGCTTTTGAAGATGTATCGCGGCATGCTCCAGATCCGCATCATCGACGAACGGATGCTGACGCTGCAGCGCCAAGGTCGAATCAGCTTTTACGGCGAAGCGCGCGGCCAGGAAGCCGCGGTGGTCGGGACGGCGGCGGGACTGGGTCCAAGTGACTACATCTTGCCGGCGCTGCGCGAGGCCGGTGCGGCGCTGTATCGGGGACTGCCGCTGCGCAGCTACATCGCGCAGATCTACGGCAACCAAAACGACGTCACCAAAGGGCGGCAGATGCCTTGTCACCCCGGCACGCGGGCCGTGCGCTACGTGACGATGTCTTCGTGCATTGCGACGCAGCTTCCGCACGCGGTGGGCATGGCAATGGCGGCGAAGATTCGGCGCGACGACGTGGTGATTGCGGGCTACATGGGCGATGGCGCGACCAGCGAAGGGGACTTCCACGTCGCGCTCAACTTTGCCGCAGTCT
>CAYTGC010000484.1:2013-3791 GCA_964437195.1 uncultured Myxococcales bacterium
TATCGGCACTTCCTGCGGGTGATTGGCGCACTGACCGATGGAGTGGACGAGGCGCTGCACGAGGCGATTGAGGCCGAGATCAAATCGGCCGTCGTGGCGGAAGAAGCCGCCGGGCTGCCGGACTTGTCGACGCTGATCGAAGACGTATTTGCGACCCCCACCACGGCGCTCCGCGAGCAGCTCGCCGAAGTCGCCGCAGCCCTCCCAAGCAAGTCACACTAGCCCGGTCGGACGGCGATGGCGTCGATCTCGACCAGGGCGCCACGGGGAAGTCCGGCGGCCTGGATGGTGACGCGGGCAGGAGGACTGGCCGGAAAGTAGCGACCGTAGACGCCGTTAACGGTGGCAAAGTCGCCCATGTTGGCCAGGTAGATGGTGCAGCGAGCGACATGTTCAAAGCCGCAGCCCGCCGCAGCCAGCACCGCTTGCAGGTTTTTCATGACCTGCTCGGTCTGCGCGCTGACATCACCAGCGCCGACCAGCTGGCCGCTCTCTGGCGACAGCGGGATTTGCCCCGAACAAAACACCAGGTTTGCCACTGCAATGGCCTGCGAGTACGGCCCAATCGCCGCAGGAGCCGCAGGCGTCGCAATTACGGTACGTTGTTCACTCATTTTGCGAGCCTATCGCACATCTGGACACGGCGCCAAACGTCTGGAACCGAGAGGCGCGTGCGGCGTATGATCTGCGGCCATGAGCATCGTATCGCGACACCTTGTCACCCCCCGACTCGACATCAAGTTCCTCGACACCGGCGGCAGCGGTCAGCCGGTGGTGTTTGTTCACGGCAACATCTCGACGGGCGAGTTCTTTTCGGACCTGCTCCTCAAGCTGCCGACGAAATACCGTGGCATTGCGCCCGACCTGCGCGGCTTTGGTGACACCGAGCCGAAGCCGATCGATGCAACCCGCGGAGTCGATGACTTCGTCGATGACATTCACAGCTTGCTCGAATCGCTCGACGACTTGGCGGGCAAGAAGGTCGTGCTGTGTGGCTGGTCGGTCGGTGGCGCGGTGGTGCTGCGCTACGCCATGAAGCATCCCGATCGCGTCGCTGGGCTTGTGCTGGAAGCGCCGATGTCACCGTATGGCTTTGGTGGGACAAGTGACGCCGTCGGAACGCCCTGCTTTGCCGACTTTGCCGGATCGGGCGCTGGAACCGCGAGCCCGCCGTTCGTCGAACGCCTGGCGCAGAAAGACCGCAGCGCCGACAGTGACTTTTCGCCGCGCAAGATTGTGCGGGGATTCTTCGTCAAGGCTGGCTATCAGATTCCCACCGAGGATGAAGATCGCTACGTCGACGAGATCCTAAAGACCCAGATCGGCCCCGATCACTATCCCGGCGATGCGGGCAGCTCGCCAAACTGGCCGACGGTGGCCCCGGGCACCCGCGGCATGAACAACGCGATCTCGGCCAAGTACACAAACCTGGCGGGGTTTGCCAAGCTTGCGGTCCATCCGAAAGTGCTGTGGATTCGAGGCACCGATGACCAGATCGTGTCGGACACGTCGCTGTTCTGCTTCGGCTTCCTCGGCAAGCTGGGTGTGATTCCGGGCTGGCCGGGCGACCAGGCGTTTCCGCCGCAGCCGATGGTGTCGCAGATGCGGGCGCTCCTAAATGACTACCGCGCAAACGGCGGCTCGTATGAGGAAGTGGTGATTCCCGACTGCGGACACTCGCCGCACCTAGAAAAGCCGACGGAGTTTCGCGAAAAGCTGCTGTCGTTCCTCACCGAAATCGGTCACTGACCGCTCTTTTTGCTGCGCAGGGCAGCGTG
>CAYTGC010000485.1:0-3782 GCA_964437195.1 uncultured Myxococcales bacterium
AGGCGGGACGTATCAAAGATGCCATCGAGTACGCCGTCCGCTACCAAGCGGCGGTACCGACCGGCGAGGATCAGGATCGCGCACGAAGGCGGGTGGAGTTCCTGAAGCAGAGGTATTCCACCACACCAGCTCCGACCGAACCCTCGGCGGCTCCCATCTCGCCGGCAGCGACCCCTGCGCCGATTGCGACTGCGCCCACGGCGACGCCACAGTCCGCCGCTCCGGTGCAGCAGACAACCGAATCGCGGGCCAAGGTTCATCCGCTTGCGCTTGGGCTCGTGGTGGGCGGCGGAGCGCTGACCGTGGCGGGAATTGGGTGTTTGGCTGGGGCTTGGGCAACGGGTCAACAGGTCGGCAATGTGGACCTTGCCTTCGGTGATGCAAGCTCGCTTGTCGACCGCGGGCGCGCGCTGAATGCAACGGGTATTGCGCTGACGGTGGTGGGCGGTGCGGTGGTCGTGGGCGGCGCGGTTACTTGGCTGATCTTGGGAAGGCGGGCCCCTGTGTCGAACGCTATCGCGTTCTCAAGCGGTGCAACGGTCAACTAGCCAACAGCGATGGTCGAGAGTGCTTGTTGGCCGCCTGCCTCGCCCATCCCCAAAGTGGCATCATGGGCTATAGTCGGAAGGGCGCAGGCGATGCCAGATCATAAGACCACGTTGAAGGAACACGCTGAGCAGGGAACCATCGGCACACCGACTTACGAGACGACGCGAGTTGGTGGGGTGGACCACAGACCTGCCTTTGTTTCGACGGTGCGATTGCCAGATGGAAGCGAAGCGACGGGATGCGGTCGGTCCAAAAAAGAGGCCGAACAGGATGCAGCCGCGACGTTGATGAAGAACAAAGGTCTTTGACCAACGTCTAGTACCGCTGTGCAGAAGGTCTTTCCATCCTGTACGTGGCGTTGTCTGCGAGGTGAAGAAAATCGGGGCGCAATCTGCGGTACGACCACTGTAGTAACGAGAGGCTGCAATGTTAGAGTGCGCCGATGCCGCAGCCGTATTCGATCCTGCAACTGTCTGATCTACACTTTGGGCCGCACAGTCGATTTTTGGGGCTCGATCCAGAGAAGCTTGGACAGAACTTCGCGCAAGCGATGAAGCAGGCCTGCAAAGAACAAAAACTGCCTGAACTTCGGTACTGCGTGGCCACCGGCGACATCGCGGAAGCTGGACTCCCGAACGAGTTCGAGACGGCAGGACGTTTTTTTAAGGCGCTGCTTGGCGAACTAGGGATTGCCGATACGCGCTGCATCTTTGTGCCCGGCAACCATGACGTCTCTTGGAACAAGACAAGAGCGGTCGATTTGGAGCAGCGCGACTACAAGTTTGACGATGCCGAGCGTGACCGTCGCTATCAACAGCGCAAATTCATCCACTTCGACCGCTTCGTCGATGAGTGTCCACCCGACCAACCGCATCTTGAGGGATGAAGGGGAGTAGGCCAGCCTCCGGGGTGGAGGAGACACATGGCCGAACAAGAGAACGGAAGGAGCCGGGAAACACTGGCCGAGATTTTGAAGTTGCCGTCGTGGACGAGGGAGCAGGCGGCGCGAGTAGTGGATGCGCAGATTAGGAGCGGACTGAGTCAGGCTCGGTATGCTGCGCAGCAGGGGTTTTCGGTGAGCCGACTCTACAACTGGAAGTCCAAGCTACGTGCCGAGCTCAGGACGGCACCGAACGAGGCGACTTCTGAAAAGGAGTCGGCGAAGGAATCGGCGAAGGAATCGGAACAGGGAGTCGGAGCAGAAGGCTTTGGACTGAACTTGGAGCGGTCTGGAGAGCGCTTCATGCACGACTATCTGTTGCGAGCGACCCGAGGCCAAGAGGCGATGTGGCGGCTGTTTTCGTTCCGGCCACATGGAGCTGCGCTGCTGTGCGTGGTGCAGTGGCTCCACAAGATAGGAAAGCCGAATAGCTACTCTTTGGTCACGCTGGAGCTTGAGGAGCCGGCGCTGCGCTGGCGAGATTTTCGTTCTGTCGAGGCGGCGGCCCAGGCGATGGAAGCCTGCGAACGTAGCTCTGTTCAGAAGAAGCAAGGCTCCCGCACGCCTCTTTTGGTCCCAGTCCATGTCCAAAATTCCAATGTGAGGCAACAAGCGGAGTCCTTGGACGTTTGCATCGGTGAACACACTGCATGCATGACGCTGTGCTTCCCTTCCGGTGTCCAAATGCAGATGACTGAGAACATTCCCAAATCGATTCTGCGCACGATTCTTCGCGAGATTGCGGCGAGTCCATGATGCTGCTCCCACCGTCTGTGAAGCTGTATGTGGCGACCCAGCCTGTCGATGCGCGCAAGAGCTTTAGCGGACTGAGTCTGTACGTGCAGTCCGTGCTGCAGAAATCGCCGCTGTGCGGACACCTGTTTGTCTTCTTCAACCGGCGCGCGGATCACGTCCAGATTTTGTACTGGGATCGGAACGGCTACGCGCTGTGGAGAAAGAGACTGGAGCGAGGTCGGTTTGCACTTCCGTCCACCTGGAAGGTGGCGGATGGTGCAGTGACCGTCGAAGCGACAGAGCTGGCACTGATTCTGGATGGCATCACGCTGGCTGGCGCGCGCAGGCGTCCGCGGTGGGAGCCCATGCCTCTCCAGAGCGGCTAAAGGAATCGCCTAAAGGGGTGTTTCTCCGGTCATTCCTACGCGCGGTAGGAATTCTCTATTTTGCGAAAGAAAAGAGTTGCGCGGACGTGCTGGATGCGGCATTTGCACAGACATGGTTTCGCTTCCATGTGCATCACTTTCCCGTCGTGAAGCGATGGACATGGTCGCGCTGCGGACGTACTGCCGCAAGCGTGTTGCGCAAGGGGAAGCCGATGAGGTCATCGAGCCGCTGCTGGATGTCATTGAACAGCAAAGGGACAGACTGCAGCGGAGTGAGCAGCGCGTAGCGAAGCTTCTGCAAGCAGCGTACGGAAGCAAACGGGAACGCGTCAGCGCTAGCCAACTGCAACTGGCGCTCGCGATGTTACCTCCTTCTGATTCCGTCGCAGAACTCTCCGCCGGACTTCCAGATGACAGGCCGAAAGAGCGCATCCATCGAAAGGGAATACGGACGCCGCGACACATTCCGCAGACCATCGAACGTCGCACTGTGCTGAGCGAACCGCCTGCGCACGCGCTGTGGTGTCACGACTGCGCGCAGCCCAAAAAGTACATGGGAAGTGAGCTCGCCGAAGTCCTGGAGTACGAGCCAGGCGGCTTCTATGTCGAGCGTACGGACCGACGGAAATACGCCTGTCCACAGTGCCAAATCGGAGTGGTGATTGGGAAAGGTCCAGACCGAGTCCTAGAGCAAGCGATGCCCGGCGCAGGTCTTGTGGCGGAAGTCATCGTGCGCAAATATGGCGAGCACTGTCCGCTGTATCGGCAGAGCAAAACCTTTGCGCAGCGCTACGGAATTGTGCTGTCTGCATCGACGCTGGGGGACTGGGTAGGAGGCGCGGCGAAAGTCCTCGAACCGCTGTACAAAGCGCTGCTAAGCAGAGTCGTAATCCGCTCGCATCTGTCGCTTGATGACACGACCGTGCGCGTGCTGGACCGAGGACATGAGAAGGGAATCAAGCGAGGACATCTGTGGTCGTTTTGCAGCGACGAAGAAGTGGTGCACTTCTACACTCCGAATTGGAAGGGAGAGCCGATTGTGGAGCTTCTTCGAGACTTCTTCGGAGTCCTCCAAACCGACGGATTTGCGGGTCTAAATTCCCTGTATAAGAATCGGGAGAGGACTCCCAAGCGGGCCGGATGTATGGCGCATGCCCGACGGAAGTTTGTCC
>CAYTGC010000486.1:0-3777 GCA_964437195.1 uncultured Myxococcales bacterium
TGTGGTTTGCCATTTGTGAGCGCTATCGGCCCGAGTTTCCCGACGAGCTGAAAGGCCTTGCGGGTGGCGGCTACGTCAATGATGCGACGCGCCGGTTTCTGCGCGCATACGTGTCCAAATACCGTCGGCTCCCGGAGGAAACGAGGACAAGCTGGCCGCGCGAATTTTTGCGCGACCTGCTGCCCGAAACCGCCGTGCCAGAGCCGACGCCGCTGTCGTTCTCGTTTTGAGCCACCGCAAGCGTGCTTCCGGTTGCGCCGAAATCGACCTAGACTGGCCTCGTGACCAAGCGACCAACGGACGGCGAAAGCGAACGGCTGCCTTTTGTGTCGGGGGCCGTGCCTGTGCCTATCGAGGAAGACAACACGCCGCTGCCTCTGCGGGTTCCGCTTGGCCGAAGGCCGCCGCCACCACCGATGTTTGATGGGAAGCTGCTGTCGCTGCGCAGTGGTCCCCAGCTTCAGCTCAAGTCGCTCGCCAAGCTGCGGCTCCTGCGCATCGACGATCTGGCCGAGCCAGGGGATGACAAGCGCTGGCTGCATCCTGCGGGTCTTTCGCCGAAAGAACTGGAGCCGCGCATATCGCCGCGACCGGAGCGGCGGGAGGTGCTGGCGACTCTTCCACCGTCTGTGAGCGTGTCGTCGGATGCGGTTCCTCAGCTGATCGATTTGGAAGCGGACACGGTTCCTCCGGCACTGCGTCCGACGTTTCGCTGGCTGCCCTTGCCTCCGCCCATTGGCTCGCTGGCGGAAGTACCGGCGGCGCAGCTTGTGGGCTGGGCGATTGCGACCGGCTACACCGGATGTCTGTGGCTGTCGCCCGAGACGGACCAAGCCAGGCGCGATGCGCCAGCGCGAGAACTGTTTTTCGATGCGGGCGTCCTGACCTTTGCGCGCTCGCAGCTTCTGGGGGATGGGCTGGTCGATGTGCAAGGTCACTTGTGGACTGCGGCGCAGCGCAAGCGGGCCTACGAGCTGCTTCGCAAGAGTCGCGGCGACGGGCTGCGCAAGCAGCTCGAGCTGTTGGTCACGAGCAGACTGCTGGATGCCAAGGACTTTCCCCAGCGGCAAGCCGACTACGTGGTGGAGCTGGTCTGTCGAGCGATGGTGCCGATGCCTGGGACGTTCCGGCTGCTCGGGGTCGATCTGCCGCCCGGGGAACAGACGATGCTGCCGCTTCAGTCTCGACTGTTGCTGCTGCATGCGGTGCGAAAAGGCACTCCGCTCGACGTTTTGTTTCGTGCCGTCGGGCCGTTGTCAACGGTGCTTGTTCCGACGCGTCTCGCTCTGCCGCAACTGGGCGGTGCGGTGCTGCAAGGCATTGGTCTTTCGCAGGCCGAGGAAGATGCGCTGCTGGCCTTGGACGGCGATCAC
Source organism: uncultured Myxococcales bacterium (assembly GCA_964437195.1). Lineage (GTDB taxonomy): Bacteria > Myxococcota_A > Polyangia > Palsa-1104 > JAEUJZ01 > JAEUKA01. The sequence goes on from CAYTGC010000486.1 coordinate 1,374, forward strand.
AGCCTGCAGGACATTGTGTCGTCCTCGGGGATTGGGGAGTATGCGCTGCTTGGGCTGGCGTACTGTCTGCTTCTGCTCGGGGCGCTCGCACACCTACACAACCTTTCGCCCGAAGAACAAAAGCGGCTGCTGCTTTTGCGTCAGGCGCGGGCGCGGTCCAAAGCACAGAGCGAGGCGATGGCGGCCATCCAGCGCAAAGCGCGGCTGTGCGAAAACGCCGACTACTTCAGCTTGCTTGGCATCTCGCCGGGAGCATCGCTGGACGAAGTCTCGGCGGCCTATGCTCGTGAGCGAGCCGCGATTGCAAAGACGACGTTGTCATCTCGCAGCCGCAGTGCGATGGAGCGTGAGCTAAGACAGATTGCGCTTGTCCTCGACGAAGCCCACGCCATCTTGAGCGACCCAGTGCAGCGAGCTTGCTACACACCGACGGTCAGGCCGCCGAAAAACGCGTGACCCGGCGGGTCGGTTAGGCCAAAAGCAGGCCGGCGACTCTGGGCACCACGTCGGCGGCTTCCTCGCTGAGGTTTTCCGGCAGGGCGACCAGTGATCGGGCAAGCTGTTTCTCGACGCGATCGACAAAGGCTCGCTGCGCCGGACCCAGCAGAAAGCGTGCGCTCTGTGGATCGGTCAGTCGTTCGGCGATTCGCTCGTCGATGAACTTGGTCAGACGGGCGCGCAGAAGCTCGGGCATGGCGGCTTCTTCGGCGGCGAGCGTGGCTCCAAACAGCTTCCGTAGCGGCACCAGATCGCGACGAGACAGCGGCACCAGAGCCGCCGGGCGCTGGAGCAGATAATTTGCCAGCATCGTGCCCAGTACATCGTCCCACGTCGCTTCACTTGCGTCGGGCACCGTTGTCTTCAGGATCGCCGGAAGCTGCTCGATACGAAGTCCAAGTCCCTGGGTGAGAAGTTTTTGCCGCAGCGCGAGCTGCTCGACGAACGATGCCGCTCGGCCCAGATCCCGCAGGCCGACGAAAGGCCGCAGGCCCGTCTTCGTCGCATCATCGAGACTGCGTGGGTAAAGCGGGCGTGGCAGAAGCAGTGCCTCGAGACTCGCTGCTTCGCTTTTGATGAGGAGTGAACCAGGCGATCGGGCGCGATCCGTGGTCGTTGCGCCACTGTCGACGAGCAGCTTCGCCAGCTTCCGAACATGCTGCGTCAGTGAATGGCCAAGCCGAAACAGATACGCGAGCGGCACACCGCGCAAAAGGTCGAGTGCTGCCGCCGATTCTTGCGGCGTTCCCGTCTGTACGCCTTGCTGTCCACACAGCTGCTGAAGACCGAGCAGGAGATAACCGGCGGTGCGCTGCAGCGTCGCTTCCGTCTGGGACAGATCGTCCATCGCCACGCGGTCGGCGCTCATCGCCTGGTTGCCGATGTAGATCAGCTCTTGCAGCAGGTCGGTTCGCTCGGCTTCGCTGAGGCCTTCTGCCACCCGATACAGCAGCGACGATGGCTGGGACAAGTCTGGAACCAGCGAAGACCACAAGCCACTCTGCGCATCGAGGAAACCACCGGGGCCGGTACCCCTCACCTCCGTTGCCGAAATCGCATCGGGATGCTTGTGCTGGGCACAGCTTTGCTTGGTCTGCGGCTTCGCCTTGGGATCGAGCTCTTGGTAGATGTGCAGCGCGTCGTAGTAATCGACAAAGCCAAGATCGGCGATCCTTCCCGAGCGGAAGCGGTAGGCCAGCTCTTCGGTTTCGACGCCCGCGTCCCAGCGCGCGGCATTCACCACCGCCCGGGCCAGGTCCAGGTCGCCCCGATACAAGTGCTCGAGCAGCCGATGTAGCAGCACCGCCCGATCGTTGTCTCCGTCAGAGGATGGCAGGATGTCGATGACAAAGAAGCGGTCCGGTGTCTCGTAGTACATCCCCTGCGGTTCGTCGGGAACCGGCTCTTCTTCGCTTTTGTCGTAGATGCGCACCTGCGGCGCCAGAAACGTCGTCAGGAGCTCGGCGTCGAGCTTGCGAAGGTGGGCCGCAAATCGCTGCGGCGGAAGTTCGACAAGCTGCGCAAGCCAGGCCGCCAGCTGACCGGGCTTTAGCTGATCGCGATCCCACACATCAAGGTCGATAAAGCCCTGGATCTGCTCGGGCAGACACATCGCCAGAAGCTCATGCGCGTCCGCGAGACCGAGCGACTTGATAAGCAGGTACAGCGGTTGAATCGGCGTGGCGCGCACAAGCCGCGTCGCATCGGGACGGGAAAGCAGATTGTCGACGATGGTCTTGGGCCGCTCGCCCTTGAGAAAGAAGCTCGGCGGCGATTCGGGTTGGTGGAGCTGAGCCGGGCTGTTTCCGGCACTTGGCGTCGTCATGGCCGCGACGCTATGTCAAGTTCGGGACGGGCGCAAGCGACGGTCGAGCAGCTCTGCCAGCTTCTTGCTGGCATCGGCGGG
>CAYTGC010000487.1:0-3771 GCA_964437195.1 uncultured Myxococcales bacterium
ACGAGCGCTTCAGATACCGCCTGCCGAACCTGCGTTGCCCATGGCTTTGCGAGGCCAGGCGGCGAAAGAACCAGCATCGATGCTGGCGCCAAGCTCATGACAGCCACCGCGACGCCCTTGGTTCCTGGCGTCAGGTTGAGCTGTGCGGCACGACCTTCAACGATGGTTAGCGCATCGGACTCAAAACTCCCCGTCGGCAGCTCGATGGCAAAGCGGTGACTACCAGCGGCAAGCAGAAGCGGGCCAGGCAGTGGGGTTTTTCCCACGAGCAGTTTGTCAACCAGCACGAACGCGCCTTCCGGTGCTGTGAGCCGAACCTCGCTGATGGCTACCGCTAGCTTGCCGGTATGCTGAGCGATGGTTCGCTTGGTCGATTCGTCCGCCTGACCACCTACCGTGTCGAGATACCGACGGAAAAGATCCGTCGCAGCGACGGATTTTCCATCCGCTTGAGCAGCCAGGCCCAAGCAATAGAGTGCATCGGGAAGCGCCGCACTCCGGTACGCTTTCTCACAAAGACGAGCTGCTTGCGCTGCGTCGCCGCTTTGCGCCGCAGCCAGGCCAGCATCTAGCGCTTCGCGCCCCTGAAGAGTCGGCGACGCCAAAGAAGGTCTGGCCGCATGCGCTGCCGAGAAGCAGACGAGGAAGAACGTCACAGTTATCCAGCCAAGGGCCGACACGCGAGACACATTCAAAGCTGACACGCCGACATCATCCCACGAAAGCTCAGCCGCACGGAACCGATTTCGCGTCTTGGCGATGACGCCTCAAGTCGGTCTCGCTTCGTGTTCTGGGCGATTGTCTACACAGACCCGGCGTGAGAACATTGGCCCGAATGTCTGCCGACTCTGTTCTGCCCCTTGGTATTAGATGGGGGCGCTGGACCCAGCACGTAAGCGCCGCACTGCTGCTCGCGATCACGTCCCCCACAGTCACTGCTCGTGCCGCAGGTGAGATAAACACCGCCCGCACGGAAACAATCAACCCACTGTTTACCGATGGGCTTCGGGCACTCGATGCCCGTCAATATCCCAAGGCCAAGCAACTTTTCGAGCGAATATATCGAACCAGCGCGGCCCCTGAAGCACTGTACCAACTGGGCCGAGTGGCCCAGGGCGAAGGCAACGATGTGCTGGCGGCGGACCTATTTCGTCGTTATCGCGAACTTGTCGGTGGACAGGTAGATGCGGCGAGCAAGTCGGCCATCGACGGCCACCTTGCCGGACTGAAGCTGCCTGTCACCGAAGTACGGATCGTGGCACCCGATGGCGATTACCTTTCAGTCGACGGTCAGCTGATCGGTCGAAGTCCGCTTATCGGAACGGTTCTGATTGCGCCGGGGAGACATCGGTTTGCAATCGATAGCAATGGGCCTCGGTTCGAGAGCGATGTTCTCAACATTCCCGAAGGGAGGCCCGCCCAGGTAAATTTGTCGTCGGGAAACAGAGGAGCCGCGGTCGCCGTTCTGAGCTTGCCTCCCGCAGCGTTGCTTGTATTCGCCGGATCCGCAAGTTTGGATGCACCAACCACGGAATCGATCCGACGCTCGATCGGCTTAGCCATGGCCAAGGAACAGACGATCCTGATCTCCACCGACAAAGCCCGCACCCTTTGGGCAAAGGAATCCGCTGATTGCATGGACCGGCCAGACTGCCTCGATCGTGTGGCCGAAAGGGCCGAGGCCCGTTCAATAGCAATCATTCATGTGCGGAAGACCGAGCAGCGAAGCAACTCGGTCCAGAGTCTAATCGGAGCACAAGTGGTTGTTCGCGATGTCGCCACCAAGCAGATCGCGACCGAAGCGTTGTTTTCTTGCGATGGTTGTAGCGGAACACAGCTTGTGGAACGGTTTGGGCTCACACTGGGGCAGTTGATTGCCACCGCGAACAGTCGCCCTCGCACGATGCTGACTGTGAGATCGACGCCGTCTGGAGCTTCCGTTTTCGTCGATGGCCAACGGATTGGCGAGACACCGCTAGACCGGCTGTCTTTTGCTGGCATCCATACGGTGACGGCGGCCAAAGATGGCTACGAATCCGTGGAACAGACCATGGATCTTCAACTGCACCAGGCCAACAGCATCGAACTCAAGCTTCCCAAGCAGAGCAAGCCGACAGTGGTCAGTTCCCGTCCCACATGGCGGCTGGCAATCGGTGGAATCCTGATCGGAGGAGGAATTCTCACCGCGGCACTTGGGATTTCTGCGCTCTCTGTGAATGGCGCGTGCGATGAAGCCATGCCAACGCTCGATGGGGTTCCCTGCCCAATGATCTATTTGACAAACGGAGTTGGTGGCGGACTTCTGGGAGGAGGGCTTGCCCTGACCGCTGCTGGCGCTGTTCTGATGGCACTCCCTGTGCGAAAAGTAGACCAACGGGAAGCGTCTTATCCGTTGCAAGCAGTGATGCCAACGCTGGCTGTAGACTTCTGAAACTTTGCAGAGGGAAAATGGCTAAGGATTAGACCTTACAAAGCGAATGCCCATGACGTTGCCGCGAACGGCGGGCGAGATGCTGAAGCGTCGTGCAACGCGAGCGTCCGTTGAGGGGAGGAACCACGAGCCGCCACGGACCATCCGGTTACCACCTGTCGCGGGGCCTATTGGATCGGTTGCAGGTAGTGTTGCATAATTGCTCTGATAATAATCCCAGACCCACTCCCACAAGTTCCCGCTCAGATCGTACAGACCTCTTCCGTTCGCCGTCTTTGTCTTCACTGCGTGCGTCGTGTTTCCAGCATTCAAATCGTACCACGCCACTCCATCCACCGTGTTTGAGCCCGCATACACTGTTCGGGGCAAAGTCGCTGGGTTGGCTGCGTATTCCCACTCTGCTTCTGTCGGCAGCCGATACCCGGTACACTTGACCCCGCTCGGCCATGCCACCGTCGTTCCACTGATCTGGTAACACGGCGTTAGTCCTTCTATCAGCGATAGCGTGTTGCAGTACGCCACTGCATCAGACCAATTGACATTCTCAACCGGCAGATCGTCCCCAATGAAATTGGCAGGGTTGCTGCCCATCAGATTCCGATACTGCCTCTGCGTCACCTCACTCTCGGCAATCCAGTAGTCCGTGGTCAGGGTGACGGTGTGTTGCACTTCATCGAGACCACGCCCTGCTTCACCCGCTGGACTTCCCATCGTAAAGCTACCCTTGAGCACCATCACAAGGTTCGGCCTTACCTCAACTCCCATCATGTCGGCCACCATGCTGCCATCACTACCAACCGTCAGGTCCCTCGCAATGCCCCCATCACCGACACCGCTTGACGGAGTGCATGCAGCTGGATCTGTTTGGCAGGCCGGATTGTCCCCCAGAAACGGCGACCACAGACTGTGACAGCCAGGCAATAGGAGCATCCCGCTGAGTACGCAGCAACGAAGTGACCACACGTGCAAGCGGATCATGATCTAGTTCTCCTGCGTGATCTCTAAGTTGTCCATCTGGTGCTGCTGCCCGGTGAACCACCCCCAACTGTCCGGCGTGACCGTCATCGTCAGGTTGGTTGTCGCGGTTGGGGCAACGGTGCCGCTGGCTGTCCACTTTGCCGGATCGATGGAGTTGTCATCAAAGTCGCCTCGAAACAGCACGGTCGGTGGCATCTTAACGCCCGAGCCACTGGATGCGTTCTCATCACAAGCCGGATTTCGGCCAAGGAATGGAGTCCACAAGGAACCGCAACTGGTAGAGACCAGGGCGGACACCAGGATCCAGGACGGACAAACGTGCCAGAAAGTCATCCTTGCCATTATCGCACACGACGGTCTAC
>CAYTGC010000488.1:0-3770 GCA_964437195.1 uncultured Myxococcales bacterium
GCTGGAGCCGCTTGCGCCCTAGTGCCCCGGATCTGCCACCGGTTGACCTCACTGCGTGAGTGATTGTGCTTCGGGTTCTGTGGTAGCGTCCGCGTGTGAAGCTGCTTGTCGGTCAGCGCATCAGCTCATATGTCGTCGCGGACCTCCTCGGAGAGGGCGGAACCAGCGAGGTGTACCTGGTTCACCGCGACGATCAGTCGTTTGCGCTGAAGATTCTCAAGGAGGAACATCGGCGGAATGCGGTGCAGCAGGCTCGCCTTGTCAACGAGGCCGAGGCGCTCCGTGTGCTAGACATTCCGGGTGTCGTTCAGGTGTTTGGGGACGGGGACTTCGAGGGACGACCCTACTATGTGATGGAGTACCTGCCAACGACGCTGGCGGAGCGACTTGGGATGCCGCTTTTGCCATCGCAGATTGTGCCCGTGATAGAGAAGCTGGCTCGCATCCTTGCGCAGCTGCATGCGCGCGGCTATGTCCACCGGGATTTGAAGCCGCGCAACATTCTGTTTGCGCCGGATGGCTCGCTGCGGCTGGCGGACTTTGGACTGGCAAAGCTTCCGCTCGATCAGCTTGCGGTGGTGCCGCACAGCACCGCAACGGGGGCATTCTTGGGCACGCATGCCTATGCCGCGCCGGAACAGCTGCTCAATGCGAAGTCTGTCGATGGACGCGCCGATGTCTATGCGCTGGGGCTCATCCTGTTCGAGGCGCTCGCTGGTCGGCCTCCGTTTCCCGCCGAAAATGCCGAGGAGCTGGCCCATCTTCGTCTCACGAAGCGAGCGCCACGTATGCAGTCGCCGCGCTGCGAGCTCTCTCCAGAACTCGTAGCGCTGACCGCACAACTTCTTGATCGCACGTCGGCGCTGCGTCCGACCGCCAAAGAAGTCTACGAGCGACTGTCACGGATTCCTCTGCTCGCACGTCCGAGTCGAAGGCAGTCCTGGCTGAGACTGGCGCTGCTTTGTTTGGTATGCAGCCCGCTGGGTCCGCAGCCGCCAAATTTTGACAGCATTGATGAGCTTCTGGCGCAAGGACTGGTGGGGGAAGCACAGGAGGCGTTGACCGAACTAACGGTGCGTCACAACAAACCCATCGAGCAGGCGCGACTGCTGCAAAAAACGGCAGACCTGGCACTGGCCGCGGGTCGACTACACGAAGCGGCGGCAGGTTTCCGCGATGCGGCCAAAGCCCATGACGAGCGCGGCGACATCAGACGCCAACTGTCGTGCCAAGCCCAGCTTGCGGAAGCGCTGCAGCATCTTGGTCAGCTCGATGAAGTGCACTCGATCTATCAAGCTGCACTAGAGAGCCAACCGGTCCTTCTGTTGCAGAATCGAAACCGCGGCGATGAGTTGCAAATCACTTGGCTGCGGCTCGCTATCGAGGCGCTGGAGCGGCGTGACTTCGCCACGGCACGATCATATCTTGAGCGGGTTCGCAAGGTCCCAGGCGGCCCAGTTCGACTGTCGCGTACCGAAGAACTACTTGCGAGCATTCCTGGTGAAAAGGATGCGCTTTCGCTGGCACACGATGCGATCCGCCATGCAAACGATGCGCTCCGCGCGGAGCCGAATCGATACCGTGCGCACGTCGCGAAATGGCGCGCCGAGCTTCGACTGGCGGAACTGACCGCAAGTCCGATTAAGCAGGTGGAGATACTGAACCAACTGTTCGCTGCTTGGCGAAAAACCCCCGAGCATTCGGTGTGGGCGCACGAATTCCTTGAGGCTGCCGTGGTCTATATCCGCCATCGTCCAGCGGATTGGCCAGTACGTGAGCGAATCAGGGAAGTGCTCGGCTTTTTGGACTCGCATCATCAACTTTCAGGCGACGTGCATGTGCTGCGCTGGCGAAATGAACTGGCAGCGTTAGGTTTGGCGGAACATGCCGTCTTGGATCAGAAGGGAGTTCCGAAATGGCAGTGATTCGCACGTTTATCAGTCACCACGGTGAGGATTATGAACCGAGAGTGGCCCCGATCCTTCGACAAGTCGCAAAATTGGGAGTAAGGCCATGGCTCGATAAGATCGACTTGGCCGATCGCGTCGGTTTGCCTCTCGAAGATCAGCTCCGGGAAGCGATTCTGCATGGCGAGTGCTCGTCTGTCTCCCTGTTTCTGAGCAAAGAGTCGATCAAGCGGAAGTGGGTGGAGAAGGAGTTGATGATCGCCCTCACTCACCTCGATCCGAAGTTCCGCATCCTTCCGGTTCTGCTCGATCCACGAGACAGCCTTGAACTTCCCGAAACGTTTTTGCGCTTTCTTGATGGCGAACGGAAGGTGATCTGGCTGGAACCAGGAAAACCTGGTTTTGCGGAACGCTATGCCCGCAGCGTGTATCATGCGGGAGGACTCGATCAGGATGCGAAGGAAGTGACGCTGTGCATAGGGCACCGAGATCCTGCTTGGGCTTCTGCGGTTCCGCCTTGTTTTGCAGACAAACCGGCGCTGGACATTCGACTCCACTTACAGGGCAACCGTGATTTTTCGCCAACGGAGGAAGAGTGGAGCGAGATCGAGCAAGGCTTTGATTCCATCCGGCACAACCTTCCGCAGCTTCAGCGTATCAATGTCTGCGGTCCTGCTCCGCTTGGCGTCGGTCACATCATCGGCAAGATGTGGGACCGGAGACACGCGCAAGGCGGCTGCGGACTTCGTTCATACAACGCGACGACCAAAACGGTTTGGGTAACATACTCACAGGACTATGAACTGAAAACCAGTGGATATGATCCGCGGACGGCCCAGTTCGTCCACCTACAATCCGATGTTCCACCTGGGCTCACAGACCCGCTTTTGTTTCTTGTGCCCCAAAGCAAAGAAGTGGGTTATCGACGGGATGTCGATGCGTGGAACAAAGACAACGGCAAGCGAATGGTCCTGACCGCGCGGATTGCAGACCCCATCGTCGATGAAGCGCATGCGGAGCAGGTGCTTTGGGAATGCGTAGGACTCTGCCGTTACCTTCGTGAAAAACTGCCGCACCGGACTCCGATCCACATCGTGACGGCGTATGCACTCTCGCTGGCACCGCTGTTCGCATTCCACCTGCGCACGCTGGCTCCAATCCACTTCTATGATGAAGTGAAGCAGACCCATTCCTATCGTCTAGCGACCGTGATTCCCTAACGAATCGGGGAATTCCTCAAACAGCGTTCGTAGCTCTGACTTGGCTCTCTGAACCAACATCTGCGCCGCAGTGCCGCTGCAGTCGAGTTCCTCCGCGATCTCATCAAACGTCCGCTCATCCAAATACAGCATCAGCGCCTTCTGCTGGCGCGGTGGGAGCCTCGATATCGCTTCCGCCACGCGAATCGTCTGCTCTTTGTAAAGGAGTTCCCGCTCTGGCTGCAGCTCGGTGGCAGATGACAAGTCGTCATCGGAACACAACCGCGCATCGCGTTTTTCGCATGCGCTCGCGCGGTAAGCATCGAGCGCCGTATTCCGCATGATTCGATGGAGTAGCGCTTTCACCGAAGGAGAATCCATCGCATGGGTCTTTTCGATAGAACGAGAGAAACGCAGCGCAGTTTCTTGCGTAAGAGAAGAAATCCCAAGCGGCGCCTTTCGGCCTAACACGAACTCAGCTTTCCGTCTCAGCCACGGCCACAGAGAACGGAGCAGACGGTTCAGTGCGGTCCCGTCTCCTTGCCGAGCCGCCAAAATGAGATTTGCCAGTTCGGGGTCCTTTGCGCCTGCGCTCATCGTCCACGCAACATATCTGGGGCGGACTTTCAAAAAAAGCACAAAGTCGCGTGATGTTTGTCACTGG
>CAYTGC010000489.1:0-3755 GCA_964437195.1 uncultured Myxococcales bacterium
ACCATCCGCCGCGCATGCCGTTTTTGGAACTGCTGCTGACGGCGCTCGATACGCTCCGCGCCAACAAGGTCCGTGCTGTGCTGACGACGCTCGGTGTGATCATCGGCGTGCTCTCGGTGATCTTGCTGGTGTCGCTCGGGGAAGGAGCGCGCAGCTATCTGGGCGATACGTTTGCAGGAATGGGCTCGAATCTTCTGCAAGTCCAGCCTGGTCGACGAGAAACCAAGGGCTTCGGCGGCCCCGCGCTTGGCACGGTCTACAAAATCACACGAGAAGACGAACAGATGCTGGCCCGCCGTGCGACGACCATTGACGGCGTCGCTGGAGTCGTCACCGGCGGCGGAACTGTGCGCATCCTCAACCGGCGACGCGACACGCTCGTGCTCGGAGTCGGCAGTCGGTTCATCGAAATCCGCCAGATGAACGTTGCACAAGGACGCTTCTTCACCGACGAAGACATCGAGTCACGACGTCGGTTCGTCGTCCTTGGACGAACGGTGTTAAAGGAGCTCTTCGGCGACGAAAATGCTCTCGGAAAGTCGATCAAAGTCGCCGACGGAGAATTTCGAGTGATCGGCCTGATGGAACACAAAGGGCAGACGCTCGGCTTTGACCTCGACGACATCGTCTTCATCCCAGTGACGACGGCGATGGACCTGTTCGCCCTCGATGGTCTTTCCCACATCCTGGTGCGGGCGCGCGACAAGATCAGCGTCGATCCAGCCATCGAGGAACTGACCGACCTTTTGCGTCGTCGCCACAACGATCAGGTCGACTTCACGATCATCTCGCAAGACGACATGCTGTCGACGGTAAACGGCATCATGAACACCTTTTCGATGGTCCTCGTCGCGATTGCCAGCATCTCGCTTGTCGTTGGTGGCATCGGTATCGCCAACATCATGCTGGTGTCGGTCCGTGAACGGACCCGTGAAATTGGTGTCCGTCGAGCCGTCGGTGCGAAGAAGCGCCATGTCCTGATTCAGTTCCTGCTCGAGTCCGTCGTGATCTCGCTGCTCGGCGGGCTGATTGGGCTTGGGCTTGGCGCGCTGATTATCCTGCTTGGGAGGCTGCTCCTGCCGGGGCTGCCGGTGCGGCTATCCTTTGACATTGTGCTCATCGCCGTCGGATTTTCCGGCCTGGTCGGCATTCTTTCGGGTGTGGTGCCGGCCCAGCGCGCCGCGAGCCTCGACCCTGTGGAAGCACTGCGTTACGAATGATCGTCGAGGAATGGACCCCATGACTGATTCCAACCAGCCCGTAAAACCGCGCTGGCTCAGCAAAGTGGTGCTCGGTTTTGGCATCGCGAGCCTTCTGTCGGACGCTGGCCACGAAGCAGGCACCGCGGCATTGCCCGTGCTGCTGACGACGATGGCCGCAGCACCAGCGACGCTCGGAATCATCGAGGGAATCGCCGATGGCGTTGTCTGCTTCGCCAAGATCTTCGGCGGAGACCTCGCCAACCGAGCACATTTGCGCAAGCCGGTTGCAGTGACCGGCTATCTCGTCACTGGTCTTTCGATCGGTCTGTTCGCACTGTCGACGAGCTGGCTTCACATCCTGGCGGCGCGGATTCTGGGATGGCTCTTCCGCGGGCTGCGCAGTCCGTCGCGCTCGGCGATGCTCGCGGACGCGGTTCCCAAGGCCGCACTCGGGCGAGCGATTGGGTTTCACCGCGCAATGGACACCGTCGGGGCGATCTTGGGACCGCTGCTGGCCACGGTGCTTCTTCTGCGGCTGCCCTTGCGCCAGGTCTTTTGGGTTGCGATGGTGCCGGGCGTGCTCGCCGCAGTCGCATTTTGGCTGCTGGTGCCGAGCCAAACCACAACGACCCGAGAGCCGCCACCGTCGCTGATCCGAGGCGTCAGAGAGCTTCCGCCAGTATTTCGACGATTTCTCATCGCAGTGATGACGTTTGGCATTGGTGACTTTGCCCGCACGCTGCTGGTCCTTCGGGCGACGCAGCTCTTGGGGCCACAGGACTTTCCTGGTGGAGCCGTTTCCGTCGCCATCCTGCTCTTTGCCCTGCACCATGCGGTTGCTGCGGCATGTGCATTTCCCGCCGGATACTTGGCTGATCGGCTGTCTCCACGTCTCCTGCTCGCCGTCGGATATGGGCTCGGGGTGGTCACCGCGCTTCTGGCCGCTTTTGCACAGCCGTCGGTGCCATACCTCGTTGTGCTGTTTGCAGTGGCTGGCATGGTGATTGGCATCGAGGAAACCATCGAAGGTGTGCTGTGTGCCAAGCTTGCACCGGCCCGTCTGCGAGGCACAGCATACGGAGTGCTCGCGGCCACGAACGGCATCGGCGACATGGTGGCAAGCTCCGTCGTCGGCGTTGTGTGGGCGGCGTACGGGCCGACGCTGGCCTTTTCTCTGGCCGCCTGCGCTTGTGGAATCGGAACGCTGCTACTTGTCGTGGCGGTTCCCGATGCTGAACACGGCTAGCTACTTGGGCCGATGCGCCGAAATGCGCTTCCAAGCCAGCAAACAGCCGAGGCCCACTCCGAGAAGTCCCAGCCCGGCGGCGAACGTCACGCCTTGACCCATTTTCCCGTCGAGCCACTTGCCCACGTAGATTCCGAAGAGCCCGGGAATCACGACCAGCCAACCCAGACCGACCATCGTCACCGCAGTGGCGATCAATCCATGTTCGTCTCGACGGTGTTTTTCACGCCGCTCGTGTAGCTTGCTCGCCGAATCGGGAAGCTCATCGGCCTTCGATGGCAGAAGCGGCGAGCTCGGGCTCATGGCTCGCTCACCACACGACGGGGCGAACCATTGCCGTGACGGTGTTCGTGGCGCAGAAAATCAGTCATGTGACTTAACAGCGCGCCCTCCATTCGGGCAAAGCTCTTGTACGCCTCGGCTTCTTGGGTCGCCGCGAGCGTCAACCGACTCTTCACTTCCGCCGACAGCGCCCGCAAATCATTGCTCTGGGTGGCCTCGCGAGTGAACACCTGTACGTGCCGACCCCCACTGACGATGAGCACACCGCCGCGCAGTCCGACAAATCGTTCGACGCCACGGTTTTGCTCGCCCTCGTCGAACTGATCACCGATTCGGTAGATCAGGACGGACACAGACAGCACCGTTAGCAGGTCGGCATGCCCAGGCAAGATACCAAAAGAGCCCGTCGGATCCTCGGCGCGGACATGCCGAACGCCATCCAGATCGAGTACCAACTGCAGCGGCGTCACAATCGTAAGACGCAAGCTGCGCAGTGGTGGCTCTGGATCGAGAGAAGCGTCCGCCATGGTCCTCCCGTCGCTAATATGAGAGCAGCGTGACCACCGGATGTCCGCCGAGCGTCTTGCGGCCATGAAGAAACGACAGCTCGAGGACAAAGCCGAAGCCGACAACCTCTGCGCCTTGTTTCTGACACAGACGCGCCGACCCGGCCGCGGTTCCGCCGGTTGCTAGCACATCGTCGACGATCACCACACGCTGACCCGCGACGGCATCTTCGTGCATCTCGAGCGTGCCGCTGCCGTATTCAAGCTCGTAGGTCTCGGTCACGCGACGATACGGCAGCTTGCCAGGCTTGCGCACAGGGGCAAATCCAAGTCCTAGTCGCTCGGCGATCGGCGCTGCGAAAATGAATCCCCGGGACTCGACACCGACGATCATCGTCGGCTTGAGTGGTGCGATTCGCTCGGCCAGAAGGTGGAGTGACAGCCGAAACGCCGTCGCATCGGCGAGCAGCGGGGTGATGTCCTTGAAGAGAATCCCTGGCTTGGGAAAATCCGGAACGT
>CAYTGC010000490.1:0-3751 GCA_964437195.1 uncultured Myxococcales bacterium
GATGTGGATGTGCACAAGGGCAACGTGCTCATCATCGGTCCGACGGGCTGCGGCAAGACACTTTTGGCGCAGACGCTGGCCAAGAAGCTGGACGTACCGTTTGCCATTGCCGATGCTACGACGCTGACTGAAGCGGGTTACGTCGGTGAAGATGTCGAAAGCGTGATCAAGGCGCTCTACCGAAACGCTGGTGGAGACATCGAAAAAGCCCAGCGCGGAATCGTCTGCATCGACGAAATCGACAAGATCTCACGCAAAGGTGGCGGTCCGTCGGTCACTCGAGATGTCAGCGGCGAAGGTGTGCAGCAGGCCCTGCTCAAGCTGCTCGAAGGCAAGCATGCGACCATCACCCCCGACGGCGCACGCAACCGTCCCCAGCAGGAACTGATCCAAGTCGATACGACCGACATCCTGTTCATCTGCTGCGGCGCATTCAATGGCCTCGAGGACACGATTCGCCGACGCGTGTCGGAGCGCGGAATGGGCTTTGGGGCGCGGATCTCAGCGCGCAACGACGAAGACAAGGATGCGCTGCGGGCGCAGGTTCGGACTGAAGATCTGATCAAGTACGGCATGATTCCCGAGTTCCTGGGTCGTCTGCCGATCATCGTTTCGTGCGACTCGCTCGACGAAAACGCGCTGGCGGAAGTGCTGTGGAAGCCGAAGAACGCGCTGACCAAGCAGTACCAGCGGCTCTTCGAGATGGAAGGCGTCAAGCTGCGGTTTACCGACGACGCACTCATGGCGGTGGCCCGTGAAGCCTATCGGCGCAAGTCCGGGGCTCGTGGTCTGCGGGCGATCATGGAAGAGGTGATGCTCGAGGTAATGTACGAAATCCCGTCGATGACCGGAGTTCGGGAGTGCGTGATCAACGCCGACGTCATCATCAACCGTCAGCAGCCGCAGCTCATCCGCGAAAAAAAAGCCAGCTAGGCTAGCCGTCTGGTCTGCCATTTCCGACGACAACTTCAGAAAAGAGACGAGGCCGATTCGGCCCCAATAGGCCTGCCTAGCCTGCGTTCCGACGGTAGCCGATGATTCGGTGTTGGCCCGCCCCGACGTCGTAGTACTCGTCGAGATACAGGGATAGATCCGACGGTGTCGGCGGAAGTGGTTCGCCTGGGCTGGTCATGGCAAAAACGAACCCACCTGGTGCGGTCAATGCCGTCGCAAACGGAAGCCACTCGGGCAGGGGAAGTGCGGCTCGCGAAACCACGACGCCGAACGTCCGGGGCAGTCGTGTCGCATCTTCTGCGAAGACCTCGAACTTGAGCCCCAGCTCCCGTCGTAGCGTCAACAGAAACGCGGCTTTTTTGCCGATTCGCTCGCTCAGCGTAACCTGCAGCTCGGGTCGACACATGGCGCACAGCACGCCTGGGAAACCAGCGCCGCTACCGACATCGAGCAAAGATGGATTGGGCAGCTGCGCAGAGGCTGGCAACCGCCCAACCAGTGCAAGGCTGTCAAGAAAGTGCCGCCGTACGATCTGTTCGCGCCCGACGACGGCCGTCAGGTTGATCTTTCGACCCCACTGTTCGAGCAGCTCGGAATAGCGAATCAGCCGTCGCGCATTGTCAACCGACAGTGTCACTCCTTGCTGGGGAGCGCACGAAACCAGCAGACGCACGAGCGGTGGCTGCTGGGCATCGGAACTAGCCGCGGAGTCCAGCATCCGATCTGCTCAGATCCGTGGTCGCTGCATCGCCAATTCCAGCGTCGCTGACTCCACCATCGGAGGTCGAAGAACAGCAGCGACTCTTTTCCGTCGGACATGCGGTCTTGTCGGTTCCCGGTCGGTGTTGCGGGAAGGTCATGATGCCAGCCGCACAGTCTTGACCTTCGGCGACACAGTAGCTGCTGGCGGGGCACTCTGGGCCACGCGCCACGCAGACCATCTCTGGCGATAGACAAAGCGCCACCAAATCTGCCGACGGAGACGTGTAATTCCCGCAGATCGCAGCGGGGTCGAGAGGATTCGGGGCCGCGCTACCGACCGCCCAGCTCCCGGTCGTTCCCGTCTCGTCTGGCGAAAATACCAAACGGCAGGAAGGTCCACTCGAACAGCTGTCGCACTGACCTTGCAGCGGGCCAGACTTGCGGACCAGATAGCAGGCGCGGGGATAGCTACACCGACCGAGAATCGCAGGGTCTTGTCCCGGTGTCGGCGTCGTCGTCGAGCAATAAATCCCAAGCCCACTGCCGACCAACAGACAGAGCGATAGCAAGAACCGCTTCCCGCGCTGCGGGTATGTGTTGCGAGGTGTCACTTGTTCCCGGTTGTTTTGTCAGCGCTGACGCTGAGCGCCTGAAGGAGTACGTCAAGCTGCTGCTGCGCCTGCATCATGTACTCACTGACGGCCTTGGCGGTGCGCGCCGCATCTTTGCCTTTGAGGCCAGCGATCACATCGCGATGACACTTGCGCTGGACCGGCGCTGGCGGAAGCACTTGAGCAAAAAACGAAGCGTGCGCAAACACCGCCATGCGCATGGTGTTGATGAGCAGCTGGAAGACCCGGTTGCGAGCCACGCGGGTAAGCTCGACGTAAAACTCGAAGTCGAGCTTGAGCATCTCGTCAGGCGAAACGTCGGCATCTGCCTTTTTCGCGATGTCTTCGATCCGGTTGATATCTTCAGCGGTTGCGCGCTCGGCAGCTAGCTCTGCGACGTCACGAGCGAAGATCCGACGGAACTCGAGCACGTCGAACAGAACGTCTGCGTTGGGAATTCCGTCTGCCGTGCCCGTCACGAGGTGGGAGACCAGCTCGACGCCGGCCGTTTCCATAAATGGCAGCACGCGCGTGCCATCGCCTTGACGGGTCTTCACGAGACCCATTTGTTCGAGGGACTTGATCGCTTCGCGCAGCGACGCGCGGTTTACACCGAGGTCTTCAGCGAGCTTTCGCTCGGGCGGGAGTTTGTCACCAATGCCATAAACGCCACGCAGAATCAGACTGCGCAGCTGTTGAACAATTTCTTCAGCGACACGTTGCTTACCGATTGGTTTCAGCATCGGCGGCAGGGTAGCAGGTTTGCGGAAAAGTGGAACAGCTTCAAAAGCCGAGCGCCGGGGCGGATCAGCTTGAGGCCGCAGACAGGAGCGGCGAGCGGACGGTCGGATCGATCTTGGCTAGCAAGCAAACGACATCGTGCCGGTGTTGTTGCCCTCATTGCACTCGCTGGTTTGTCCTGTCCCCATGCCGTTGTCGTCCGCGATGATTTGAACGGTGTGCGAGCCGCTCTGCGAAAGGGGGGCGCTGCAGGTGACTGTCGTGCAAAGACCTGGGGCCAAGGCCTCCGTGGTCTGCCCCGTACACAGCAGCGTCGAGCCTTCGAAGAATGACACGGGAGTTCCGTCGACTACTGGGGCCGTTCCGCGGTTACAGACCGACGTGGTGAGCTGGACGGTGCTGCCTTGGCAGGTAGCGCTGCCTTTGTTGTTCGGCGATGTGACGTCTCCCGCTGCTGACGCACTGAGCTTGCCTTGCACGTTCATTCGGAAGTTGTTGTTGCCGGGCACGTCCCAGTTTCGCTGCCACTGGCTCGTTCGCGGAATGCCGCCTTTGTCATCGGTGTTGGTGATCGAGTAGGTGTGCTGATTCCACAGCGGACGCGATGCCACCCAGCGGTCAGCGACGTCGCCAAAGACGCGGATGCCTGTCCGCTTGCCGGTGAATGCGGCTTGGCAGGTGTTGCCAGCGCCGGGAATGCCTGCTGCCGGAGGTTTACAGACAAATCCTCCACCGACGCTCGC
>CAYTGC010000491.1:0-3747 GCA_964437195.1 uncultured Myxococcales bacterium
GCTCGCAGCGACTGACGAACACTGTGCAGAACCAGCCGCGGATCGTCTCCTAAAAACAGCGATGGAAACAGTCTGTCTGAAATCGTGACACTGCCCTCCATGGACAGTGGAAATTGCGATGCCAGAACCCACGGAATGCCCGCAGCATGCAGTTCATGCGCGACGCTACCAATCGGCAAAATAACGTCTCCTTGTGCACCACCGTGACACATCAGCATGACCAGCATGGTGGGTGGGAACACACCGCGCCCATCGCTATGAACAGGACAAAGCGCATCTCGAAGACGCTGCGAACTCACGCAGTCTAGGCCACCGCGCTCGTCGTGAAGCGCGACACCGTAACGCTCCATTCCATGCTCCTGAAGCGGAGCGCCATGCGCCAGGAGCACCACATGTGTATATGGAGGCGTGGCCTGCGAGCAGACTTGCCGAATCTTATCCAACGTCGCATTCGGAAGAATGGTCAGCATCGACGCTGCGGGCCTCCCTGCAGAATCATGCTGACTAATTTGGTACTCGAAGGGTTTGAGCGCTTGATAAAGACTCAGGGACTGCGCACGCAGAGGCACGGGCTGATACGGCTCTGGCGCCGCGCCGATCAGCAGAACGCGGTGCGGTCTGGTCCAGTCGAGTGGCATCGCAGACGACTGACGAAGCTCTCTTGTGATCACGACTTGACGACTGGCATGCGCCAGCAGCGGCTCCGATTCCGAAAATGGAGGACTGGGTCCGTGACCTGCTTCATACGGAATCAGAGCAAGCTCATGACCCGACAGCGCCAACCGAATGTGAAGGAGCCGTCTGCCATCCGTCTGGTTTCTCAGCTCCCCAGGCAGCAGAGAGAGCTTGTCCATGAACTCCCGCACCCGCTGTCCCATGACCCGCAGCGCGGACTCCCGATCTTCTGGTGCGTGTGAGTTTGACAGACCACGCAGCAGATGCAGAAGATCCCAATGGTCGAAAGGAAGGTGAATGGTCTCGGCATGCGAGTCATCGAACACCGCCAGATAGGCAGTCAGCTTGGACAAGAGCTGACCGCTAAGACTACCGGGACGCATCAGCTCGACGGTCACCTGATGGATCAGGTCATGAGTCTGCGTCATCAGCCCCCTCCTTCCGCTCCATCTCTCGTAGCCACAACGAACGGCCACTCCTGAAGGCTCTGGAGTTCGATCAGGGGAGTCTTTTCCTCGGCGTCCGACTTCTGTTCCCGAACTTTTTCTTTGACCAACAGAAGCTCTCCTTCCGCGCCTTTCTTCGTCGTCCGAATCCGCACCACGGTAGGTCGATTCCAAATCAAGTCGGAATGTGCGGCCAGCTCAGAAAGCTTCTTGCGCTTCTCTTTCTCCCCGAACAGATCATCATAAATCCGCTGGAAGCGCTCTGGCTGCGCGAGGCTCGCAGGAGACAACCGGATGAGCTGCATCCACGTTCCCGCATTGAAGTAGTAGCTGCCATCCTCGTTCTCTATTGCGCGAGCGAGATGCGAGTGTCCGGAAATTACGAAGTCAAATCGTCGCTGCTTGCGTCTCTTCTCTAGCCAAGCCATGAGCTTCGCGTACTGTTCATCCTGGTGCGTTAGGACAAAGCTGTGATCATTCTGCGACCAATCACGGACTGCCTGACGTATTGCTTCTGGTTTGGTACGCAGGTGCAGCGCCCGATCCGTAAGATAGCGTGGAATACCAAGTTGTCCTTCTGCATCTTCAACCAGCGCGCTGGGCTCAAGACCGGCTTCATGATCACGCCGCGCCTGTTCCAGTAGCTGTGCAGAGTTCTGCTGAACTCGCTGCGTTTCACCCGTTTGACGCTCGATTCCTAACAAGTCGTCGCTTGGTGCTGGCAATGGTGCTGCCGACCCCGGATCGACGCCCAACATTCCTTGGCCAGATCGTCGTCCATGCACGACCTCCGTTGCACTGGCGGCAAGTATGGAAGCGACC
Source organism: uncultured Myxococcales bacterium (assembly GCA_964437195.1). Lineage (GTDB taxonomy): Bacteria > Myxococcota_A > Polyangia > Palsa-1104 > JAEUJZ01 > JAEUKA01. The sequence goes on from CAYTGC010000491.1 coordinate 1,944, forward strand.
AGACCCGGAAGAGACCTCAACGCCAGCGCAGGCTCTAGCAAGCTCAGCAACCACCCTGCAACCGCTCGCTCGGGCTTGAGCAGATCGATGAACGGATAATTGAGCGACTGTTTCAGCCGATTCATCTTGTGAATCACCAAGCGGGTGCCAAGATTAGGTTCCCACTGGGGAGGACTTAGCGACTCTGCATCGCGCTGCTGATCTGCCACAGCGGAAAGCTGCTCGTAGTCCACCACGTTCCAACCATCGACCTCGTTGCCGTGGACACACAGCACGGCTGCACCGCCAACGCTGCACTTGTAACCGGTATCGCCATTGCAAAGTGGCAGCAGGCGTCCTTTCGTTTCGGAATCGAGCAGAACTCTCTCTAGCTCGCCCCATACCGCAGGAAAGCGCAACTCTAGATCGTGATTCCCAAGCAGAAAGACAAGCTCTGCATTGGGCTCTTTCAGTAAGTCCTTTAGCGCTGATAACAGTTCGGGATTCTCTCTGCAAACCCGACGAACAATCGATCTTCCTTCCGCCACCGAACGGAGTGGTGGTTGGAATCCCTCTGGATCATCATGCGGAATCAGAAAGTCAATGATGTCTCCCGCAAAAAGGAGCACGACCCGACCCTGCGGACTGTCTTGGCAGCGCGCCCGCACCTGACGAACCAGGCCCGCCAAGAGCCGACTCTGCGTGCACAGCTTGTGATCAGGATGCTGTCCCCCCAGATGCAGGTCCGAAACAACATACAGCTCTGCGATCGCGCCCCCGTTCACACTGTCCATCGTTTGTTCCTTGCCGGTTATGGGGTTTTGGCTCCGTCGTCTTTGGTCTTGACCCGCCACAGCCGCGCGAAGCCGTCATCACTGCCCGTCACCACATAGCTGCCATCGCGCGAGAACCGGGCGGTGTTGTCGACCTTCTGCCGCCATGTGTCGGCTGCCCCTTCGGGTCGGGGGTGAGCCAGCTCTTGCATCGGCAGGCCGGTGAACGTCTCCCAGATCCAGGTCACGCCGGTGTCGTCGATGCTCAAGCTGTAGAAGCTGTTGGGGAAGCGCCGCACGTCCAGCACTTCGCCTTTGTACGAGCGCCCGAAACGCCGCTTGTTGATCGCGTGCATCCGCGTCATCTGTACAGCGTTGTCATTCTTAAACGGCGGCGTCACATCCAGGTTCCATGAGTACACCACGCCACTTGACGTGCCGACCAGGGACCGCGTCGCCGCATCATTCATCCACAGGAAGCTAATGTACCCAGTGTGCCCTTTGAGGGTGCGGAGCAGTGCTAGATCGCCGCTGCCATCCCGCTCGATCCAGTGAACCAACTTGCTGGCATCGCCCAGCATCAGGTAGCGATCGTTTCCCGAAAACGCCACGGCGCTGACATCGCTGTCCTGCTGCTGCGTGGCGAGGAGCTTGCCGGAAGGAACTTCCCACAGCTTGGCGGTCTTGTCATCGCCTCCGCTCAGCAGCAGCTTGCCATCAGAGGAAAAGGCGATGGCATTGACCCCACCGCTGTGCGCGACAAACTTCGCCAGCTGCGTCTCCCCGCGCGTGTCAAAGATACAAACCTGCCCATCCCGACCAGCAGATGCGACGTAGCGGTCGTCGGCGCTGATGACCAAGGCGGCAACGCGGGTGACATGACAGGGCTGCTCTCCCAATCGGGTCGCCTTGCCCGTGTTCCAGAAGTACAGTAACCCCCTCCCAGTGCCAGTCACCAGCCGCGTGCCGTCCTGCACCAGCGCCACCGCGGTGACTGCACTGGGATGCGGAAACAGGAACGGAGTCTTCACCCCTGCCTCTGGGATGGCACC
>CAYTGC010000492.1:0-3741 GCA_964437195.1 uncultured Myxococcales bacterium
GTCACGCCTTCGCGCCGCATGCGCGCCGACAGCGACTCACCGTCGAGAAACTCCATCATGATGTACTTGAAGGTCGTTCCGTCGACGGTCGCTTCGCCAAAGTCGATGATATCGACGATGTTGGGATGGTTGATGTCGTTGACCGCCTTGGCTTCGTTAAAGAAGCGGGTCACCACATCGGCTTTGTCGGACAGCTCGGGGTGCAGCACCTTGACGGCGACTTTCTTGCCGATCTGCGGATGGACGCCCATGTAGACGATGCCCATACCGCCTTCGCCAAGCTTGCCCTGGATGTCGTAGTTTCCTAAGCGTTTGCCCATCAGCGACATCGATCCCAGTCCTCTCTCGTTTCGGCAGGCCTTCGCTGAGAAGTTGCGTACCCGATCGGTGCGCAAGCTCCTGTCGACAAGAAGGCTGCCGTTTCATCATACCACGCGGGTGGCGAGGAGCGACACGCTTTGCCCATGAAGCCTGACAAGTTTTCGCCCCCCGCTTGCAGGGTCGGGTGACTGTCGGGCAATATAGGCCGCTCGCACGGGCCTGGATTCGGCTCAAGCTTCACAAGGCCCAGGTAATTTTTCGACTCCCGAGGGTATTCATGTTCCAACTAGCACTCGCGCTGGCCATCGTTTCGACCCTTCCTGCGGCCCTTGAGGCGACACCCGCACCGACGGGAACAGCCCCTGGCCAACCAGCTGCGTACATCCCGCCTGGCGCGCCGACCACGCCGCCCACCGAAGATCTGGCGGCCAAAGAGCTCGCGAAGAAGTTTGCCAACTTCATCAAATGCGAAGAGGGCCGCAAGGATCCCCTGATGCACTACTGCGGGCTGACTCGGCTGAGCAGCGACCCTATATGGACGCCCGGACAGCCGGTCAGCTACGCCGGTTTGACGGTGTTTGTGAAGACGGGAGCCGACCTCAAGAAGTCGATTTCCGAGGCCGCCTCGCTTTCGGTGCTCCACCTCGGCCCGTCGTCCGCCAAGCTTCTGAGCATCGGACCGGCATCAACGCCTGATGGCAAGGCCACCGCCTCGACACTGCAAAAAGCGCTCGCAGGCGAGCTGAAAGAGCCGCCGGTTCTGCCGCCGAGCGTGACGGGCACATGGAAAAACGATGCCCATGGTGGACGGACGCCACTCAAGCTGGATCGGCTGTTTGCCGACATCACCAGCAGTCCACCGGTTCGCCTTTTCCGCACCGACTCACCCCACGGACAAGCCTTTGTCACCGTCGAGACGCTCCCAGATGGACAGCGCTTTTCGGTGTTCCCGCTGAGCGCAGGCATCCAGTAGCCCGCTGACCATCGGAAGAAGCCTCTTGCCCCGAATGACTCCAGCCGCGTTCAACTTGGCTCCGCTGCGCAGGTTGATGTCGCTGTTTTCCGTCGCCGTCGCCATCGCCATCCTGACACTGGGCGGGTCGGGTTGCAAAAAAGAGCCGCCGCTGGTGATCGACGCGCGGGTGGATGCGGCACCGACCACAAGGGCCGATTTGGCGCTGGCGCCGCGACCGCTTCCAGTCGTCAGTGCGCCACCCCGGAGCGGCGAAGAACCCACAGTCGAGCTGAGTGGCGTCGTTCGCATCGGCCCCTCGGGCCGACCGAAGTATCCGGTGTCGGTGATTGTCGCCAGTGGTGACTGCACAAGCCCCGAATCACGCCTGATTCGACGCGTCCCGCTCAGTGATTCAGATAGCTTTTATGTCGTGGTCATGGCCGATAGCGGCGAGCAGCTAACAGTCTGCGCCGCTGCTGAACCCGCCCCAGGACTGCCGACGCCGATTTGGGTGAAAAGCGACCCAATTGCCGTTGGATCTGCCAGTGAACAAGCCGTAAGCAACCTGTCTTTGGTTCTTCGCAGCATGGAACCCAAGACCTTTGCGACTGCGCCCAAGCGCAAGTAACACTCGAAGTGACACCGATGGCTTTTTTTCGCCACGAAACCGCCTGCGTGGATGACGGTGCCGACGTCGGTGAGGGCAGCCGTATCTGGCACTTCTGCCACGTCAGTGCGGGCGCCAAGATCGGCCGAGACTGCGTTCTAGGCCAAAACGTCTTCGTCGCAAAAAGTGCAGTTCTTGGCAACGGCGTACGTGTCCAGAACAACGTTTCGATCTACGATGGCGTGGTGTTAGAAGACCACGTCTTCGTCGGCCCAAGCGCGGTGTTTACTAACGTCGTGAATCCCCGCGCTCACGTCTCACGGAAGTCAGAATACCGCAAGACGGTGGTGGGCCAAGGCGCGTCGATTGGTGCCAATGCGACGATTGTCTGCGGCCACAGCATCGGCGCGTACGCATTCATCGGTGCTGGTGCGGTTGTGACTCGCGATGTTCCCGCCCATCAGCTTTGGGTCGGGGTTCCAGCTCGCTTTGTCGGCTGGGTGTGTGCTTGCGGCGAACGGCTTCCCGACGATACGCTGCGCTGCACGGCCTGTGGATGCGGCTATGCGATACGAGGAGAAACGCTATGCGCGCTCTAGTCCCTGTATTTTCGGCTTCGTTGCTGCTGGTTGCGGTGCACAGTGGCTGTGCATCGTCGCAGCGCTCAGGTGATCGCAGCCAACTTCAAAGCGAGCTAGAGCTGGCTTTCGACGACGGCCAGCCCGCAGAGCGACCGCTTCTGCCTGGTGGCGACGGTGAGTGGCTGATCCGCTTTGAGCCCACCCTGCCCGCTTACAAGCCACAGCGACTTCGTCTGCTCATCGCCCAGCCGGGCAAGATCCGAATGACGCTGTATCGCCATGATGAAAGCGGTCGGCCCGGTACGAAAATCACCAGCCTGGAACGCACCTACGAAGTGAACCACACCTCGAGTGGTCTCGACGGGAAGTGGGTACTCGAGCCCATCCTCGATGCGCCAACGCAGGTCGGGCCACTGTGGGTTGGTGTCTCTGTTCCAACCACCGACCCGACGGCAGCAAGGCTGTGGGCGTCGAGGAAAGAATCAGGCCAGGTGTTCCAGCGCGATGGTGAACCGGGAACCGCGCTGCAGTCCACCAAGCTACCGATGACCCCGATGGTCCGGCTGCTGGTGTCGGCGGAAGCGGTGCCGCAAGCCCCGACAGCCAAACCAACCGTCGAAACAGCGCCAGCCAAACCGACGGCAGCATCAGCGCCCGCCGCTGCGCCAGAGAAGGACAAAGATGGCAAGTGAATCGGTCAAAGATCGTCCCGGCGCCGAGGAGTCGAGCGAAGATCGTGGGTTCCGCGAGCGACTTGAGCAGCTACTGCCCCACGTTGTGAGGCGCGCAATCTCGGCAGGCAGCACAGCCATTTTGTCGCCAGAAGAGACCATCCGTCGACTGGTCAGCGAGTTTAACCTCCCGCGGGAGGTCGCGACCTATCTGCTCGTGCAGGCGTCCTCTTCAAAGGACGAGCTGCTGCGCGTCGTCGGGCAGGAAGTCCGACGCTTTCTCGAGACAGTGAACCTCTCGGGAGAGCTGCAAAAACTGCTCACGTCGCTGTCGTTTGAGATCAAGACCGAAATCCGATTTATTCCGAACGATGCCGCCGTCAAGCCTGACGTAAAAAACAAAGTGACGGTCAAGCGCGGCCGCGACGATGGTGGCGAGTCGTAGTCCTGCCGCTACAAGAGCTGCAGCGGCGGCGCGGTCACCAGGTCCAGAAACTCCTGCCGTGTTGAAGGCTGTTCAATAAAGACACCGCGAACAGCGCTCGTCACCAGTCTCGCCTCGTGGGCTTCGACGCCGCGCGCTGCCATGCACATGTGAAGACCTTC
>CAYTGC010000493.1:0-3736 GCA_964437195.1 uncultured Myxococcales bacterium
CGATAGCGATCGGCATCAAACGGCAGTTCGTCGTCGAGCTGAAAGAGCTGACTGTGCGGATTGCGCAGCGCGGCAAGCAGGTGGTCCAAAAACATGCGCGCACCATACATTGTGCGGTTGAGTGCGCCAAGTAGGACATGTGGCCGAACCAACTCGCTAAAAGAAGCGATGGAAGTGGTGGACCGGACCGATTCCTTTTCCAATCGACAACCGATCGGCTTGGCGGAGCGCTTCCCCCAGCCAGTCCTTGGCGCGCAAGATCGTCTCGGGCCAGTCCTTGCACTGCGGACGGAGGGCGCAGAGCGCCGCCGAGAGTGAACAGCCAGTCCCGTGCGTGTTTTTGGTCGCGATGCGTACAGCCGGAAAGCGCAGCTCGGTGTCGGCGCAGACAAACCAGTCTGGCGAGTCCTCCGCATCGAGATGTCCGCCTTTCATCAGCACCGCTTGGGCCCCCAGTCGCAGGAGTCCGCGCCCTTGCTCGCGCATCTCGGCTTCGTTTTGGGCAGCAGAAACCCCGAGCAGCGCCGCCGCTTCCGGCAGGTTGGGAGTGAGGATGCTCGCCAGCGGAAGCAGCTCCTCCTGGAGTGCAGTCACCGCAGACTCCTTTAGCAAGCGGTGTCCTCCTTTTGCAACCATCACGGGGTCTAGCACAACGAAAGGAGGCCGCTGTCTGCGCAGGGCATCAGCGACGGTCTTTATCATCGCCCTGTCCCCGAGCATCCCTAGCTTCACTGCATCAATCCGGCAGTCTGCAAACAGTGCATCCAGCTGCGCAGAAACAAACGCAGGCGGCACGACATGGATTCCGAAAACCCCTTGCGTGTTCTGCGCAGTGAGCGCCGTGATGACGCTCATTCCGTACGCAGACAGCGCAGAAAAAGTCTTCAGATCGGCCTGAATTCCTGCGCCTCCGCTTGGGTCCGATCCTGCAATCGAAAGCACAGAAGGAATCATTCTGTCGGCTCCGTCATCGCTGCGGTTCGCTAGCCGATCTGTGCGACGGTCTTGCGGCCAAGCTGAACCAGCTTTTCGCCTTGGATTCGTTCCGCGGACGGCGCATCCAAATAGTCGCTGTGACAGACTGCTTTTCCGGCTTCGGCACCCACCGCTTTTCGCGTCTTGCTCGCCAGGCGATGAATCTCATCGGGGGACAAGACACCTCGCGAGCGCAGCACTTCCTGTTGGTCGGCAGATAGCGCCGCAGTCTTCACGACGCCCTCGCGTGCAAAGCCGGGCGCTTTTCCTGATGTGAACTCCACAATCTCTTTCGAGATCCGAACGGAGCACCAGTCATGTCCGCACATCGCACAGAAGTCGGTGTCCACATCCAGGTCTTCATCATGCAGCGCACGCGCGTATTCTCCGTCGAAAGCGAGCGCAAAGTGCTTTTCCCAGTTGAGCGCCGCGCGCGCCTTTGTCAGATCATCATCCCAGTCACGGCTGCCCGGAATTCCTAGCGCGACATCCGCTGCATGCGCCGCGATCTTGTAGGCCACACAGCCCTGTTTCACATCGTCTTTTTTGGGTAGACCGACATGTTCTTTCGGTGTCACGTAGCACAGCATCGCCGCGCCGTGATACCCCGCTGCCGTCGCGCCGATGCAGCTGGTGATGTGGTCATAACCGGGAAACACATCGGTCACGATCGGTCCTAGGACATAGAACGGAGCCCCATGACACAGCCTGCGCTGGAGCTTCATGTTGAACTCAATCTGATCGAACGGAACGTGACCCGGACCTTCGACCATGACCTGGCAGCCGTGTCGCCACGCGCGCTCGGTTAGCTCGCCCAAAGTCGCCAGCTCGGCAAGCTGCGCCGGGTCGGTGGCATCGGCCAGTCCGCCGGGCCGCAGTCCGTCTCCCAGTGAAAAGGAGACATCGTACTCCCGCATGATCTCGCAGATTGAATCGAACAGCGTGTACATCGGATTTTCCGCGCGGTGATGCAGCATCCACTTGGCGAGCAGAGAGCCTCCCCGCGAGACAATTCCGATGAGACGATCGCGCAGAAGTGGCAGATGCGCGCGCAGCACGCCGGCGTGAATCGTGAAGTAGTCGACTCCTTGCGCGGCCTGATGCCGAAGGGAGTCGAGGATGGTCTGTGGCGTCAGATCCTCGATCTTGCGTCCGATGATCATCGAATAAATCGGAACGGTACCAATCGGAACCGTCGCGTTTTCCACAATCGCTTGCCGACACGCATCCAGATCGCCACCCGTCGACAAGTCCATCACGGTGTCTGCGCCCCACTTCTCGGCCCAGCGCAGCTTTTCGACTTCCTCATCGGTGCTCGAGCTGACCGGACTTGCGCCCATGTTGGCGTTCACTTTGGTTCGGCTCGCGCGACCAATCGCCATTGGATCAAGCTTGTGGCGCAAGTGGATCTTGTTGGCCGGGATGATCAGTCGTCCCGCGGCCACTTCATCGCGAACCTGCTCAGCGGTAAGGTGTGGCTCACGCTCGGCCACCCGTCGCATCTCTGCAGTGATGATTCCCAGCCGTGCGTGCTCTAGCTGCGTCACCGGAACAAAGCCTTGCGGTGGCGTCCACTTCCCATCGACCAGCTGCCAGTCGGGCGGCATAAAGTCCCAGGCGGTCTTGCCGCTCGGCGCAGGCATTCCGGGCGTATCGGGCGATGAATAGCTGAGCGGGCCCCCAACATCAGAGGCTTCCGCAAACGAACCCGGCGATGTACCGGCACAAGTACGCGAGGGATTGTGGGCACCACGAAGAGGCAGCAATAAGCGGTCGGTCACGATTTCCTCCAAAGCATTGGCTAGCGGGCTGGCAGGGCTGCGGGCGGGCTCGGACTTTTGGTGGATGGATCGTCACTGCTCTTGGGCAGTCGCAGCACCACGCGGTCATAGCGAAGAAAGGTCCCGACGAAGGTTAGGACCAGGCCGCTAAGCTGCGCGAGCCCATCGACCACCAGCAGCGCCTGTAGGCCCTGGCTGGGATTGGGTCGCGACGACTCTTCGCTTAAGATCCACCACGGCCCGACGAGCGGCACCCAGCTCACCGGGGACTGCGACAGATCGCGCGCCAGCAGGCGATCCGCGGTATACGAGGCCAGCAGCGTCGATACACCGGCGATGACAAGGTTAAAGCGCCGTCGCCGTTCGGTGGTCAAGATCGGCAAGGCAGGCGGCCCCAGTGGAACTTTGGCCGACACCGACGGTTCACTTACGTCGTCACCAGTGCCGCGCTCGCCCGCGGGAGACGGTGGCAAGTTCGGCAGCGGCACGACATTCGGCAGCGGTTGACCGGCGCGCGGGGGCAGGGCAGGGGGTCGGTCGCTGGGCTCTGGCGTCGGTTCCACGGCACAGACCAGTCCCGGCACAAAACACAGCCAGATTCCGAGAGCAGCCGAGCCTGGAGCGAATCGCATCGTCGAATTACCACATCATACGGCGATTGACTCGTGCCGTGTTTGTTCGTCTTGGCGCTTTGCCAAAAGCAGCACAAGTTGCGTGATGCACAGTCCCTCATCGTCGGCATCAGCCGGGGGCGGTGGACTCGACACAAACTCGAAGTCGCCCTGTTGCCAATCGAGCAGCGCGAACACGGCATCCAGGCTGCGTTCTGGTCGTTGACCCGTCAGAATCCGCTCGGCGCTCATCAATCGACCGTTTGCGCACCACAGCCGTCCCACTTCACCAGGGCGCTGCACCGTTAGCACGCCGCTTTTTTGTTCAGTCTCGATGAGAAGCAGGATGCTCGTGAGGCTCAGCTCGCC
>CAYTGC010000494.1:0-3736 GCA_964437195.1 uncultured Myxococcales bacterium
GGGTAAGATTCCTCAACAGCGTCTGGGTATTCGTACCAAACGCCGGAGCCGCCGGTGTCGTCGTACCAAAGCCAAATGGCCCAGGTCCGCTCTGCCACCCTTTTGCAGCGCTGTCGTCAAATCCCAGCTCGTAAAATGCGGGGCCCGTGCCAAGCTTTGGCGTCGTCGCCGTGGGCCAGCGCAGCTGCCGTTCCGAAGCCGCATGCACAACTTCGTTGATGAAGACCTCTTGCTGCGGCCCGCCGATCGTGCCGCCCGCATCGCTTTGATCGCCGGGACTGCCGCTACCGCTTGTCCCACCTGTATCGCATGAGCTCGCCAGGGCGAAACCGATTCCCACGCAAGCTGCCAAAAGGAGCGTCCGCTTCATGTTTCCATTCCCCCTCTCGTACACGTATCACAGCTCCCGACGAGAGTCGAGCACGGAAGTGGGGATCGGGCCGACGCAACAAGCCCCACGCCCCTACGTTTCGGAATCACTTGGGAAAGACAACGCAGCCCTGCACATCAGGATTCACAGGGAGCCCGTGCAGAGTCCGCGCAGAGCCCGCTGAGGAATCGGACGCAGAGACGCCAAACGACCATCGTAGGCCGTACCAAACGGTACGCCAGGCAGGTGTTTTTTAGGGAAACTGGAGCTTGATCTTTCCCGACAGATCAACACTCTTGCGGCGCTTGACCGGCGTAAACTCGATCACGTCTCCGTCCAGAAGCTGTGCGCGATAGGAATAGTCCACCACTTCGGGACCAAGTGAGAAGTCTTCCTTTCCGCCCCTGCCCTCTTGGCTGCTGCCAAAGATGTCGATGGGACCAGCGCAGGAAACCCCCGTAGGAACCTGCGCGCAGATGGTCAGAAACTCTTGCTGAAGGCTATACCAGCGACCACGGCGCAAGCGGGTCTGGATGATCAGTCTGCCGTTTTTCACTTCAACCCGCGACACGCTGTGGTCGTCGCGCGCGCCGCGGTTTAGATCATAATATTCGGGCTTGTGATACGTTCCCGAAGTGGTCTGTACAACCAGATCCAGCCCTCCTAAACCATTTGGATAGCAGAGTGTTACGCCGACAAACGGAGCCGAAAGAATCGGATTGGTTGCTGACACGCAATACGGCTCGCTGCCCTTGTCGGCGCTTGGGCCGCGGTCTTTGTACGGCTCCAGCAGTTCGGGCAAAGGAAGGATCGGGAATGCCCCCATCCGTCGCAGCGAGCTGGCAATTTCACCAAGCTGTCCTTCCGATGGGAGCTGCTGCTCGACCGCGTCAACCAGCAGTCCTTCGGCTCCCCGATACAGTGCAGATCGATAGGCAGAGATTGCGGCATCACGCTCTCCAAGCAGCTCGCAGGCGCGACCCAAGTTGTAATACACCGCGCGCGCTCGCACCGAACGCTGGACCAAAGGAAGTGTCCTAAGCGCCACTTGCTTTGCCGCCGCACCGTCCCCCGCTCGCACCAGATTCCAGGCCAGCTCCGACTGAAGAGGAACCTCTTTGGGCCACCTTTCGACAAGCCGCCTGAGCACCTGCGTCATGCCTCTATAGTCCTTGCTTTTTTCTAGCGCCTTCAGCTCCGCTTCTTCCTTTTCAATGCTGGTGCGAGCCGCCCCTTGCTGTGCGATGCGCAGGTGAATGGGAAACGGCGTTTCTGGTTTCCGCAAACACCATGCATACAGCTGCTGCGCCTCGGCCCGATTCCCAAGTGATTCTTCAATCCCCGCCTCGGTGACGTAGTAGCTGCACGCGATGCCAGGCTTGGCATTGTTGATGTTGAGATCAATCTTGTGCAGCGCCTGCCGAGCTTCCTCGTTCTTTCCCTGCACATGCAGATCCTGAACCGATTCCAGCAGGGGTCTCAACTTGCCCGAGATGTCATATGGATTTGGCTTGGTTCCCGGTGCTGGGGCCGCTGCCAGTTCAGCCGCGACTTCCGTGCGCAGCGCGGCATACAGCTGATTCAAACTTTCGGTGCGGGACGAGGCTTGGGCGCTGGTCTCCGCCGCAGCGCAGCGACCGGACAGACCCAGCAGCCCCGCCGAGAGGATGGATGCAAGTGACACTGTGAATCGGTTCATGTAGAAACTCCGGCCTTCATCATAGTGCGAATCGTGGCCAGACGGCGTACTAGTTCGCGACCTTTCCATCTGCCCCCACACGCCCACGACCTATCGGCATCGGAAATCACCGAAGCCCGCTCCCCAACCCACCACGGACATGCGAAAAGCCCGGTGGGCATGACATCGGAATGCCCATGGGCAGCCCCTGTACGGCTGCTGTACAGACGACCCAGTTCCGCGAAGCCCGACTGCAAAAGTGCTGGCACACCCTTCGCATAAACCCGCAGAAACCAACTGGGAGTCCACGATGGAATGGTATGTGTTTGTGCTGAGCCGATATCTGGAGCCATGGGGGCGCGCAGGGCGGATGGAGTACTGGATGTTCACGCTCGTCAACTTCTGCATATCCGTCGGAATACTGCTTCTGGACCAGCATTTTGGAATCTCGAAAATCGCCGGGATCAAGCTCTTTCCGTCGCGTGTTTATCTCTTTGTGACATTCCTTCCTTCGCTGTGTGTCGGCATCCGCCGTCTGCACGACACAGGACGCAGTGGATGGTACGTCATGGTGCCGATCGTCAGCTTGGTGTTTCTGCTGCAAGCCGGTGAGCGCAAAGACAATGAGTACGGCCCAGCCGTGTCTCGCAGCGACGACTGGTGATGCCACGCACCGATTGGAACGCCAATTGGGAAACATGAAGTCGAGTTGAGCAGTCGAGTTGAGCAGTCGATTCCGCGGTGTTTGTTCACAGTGCGGATGGTCGCAGGGAGTGTGTTTGCGGAGTCGCGCGGACTTCGCATGGTTTCGTTGGCTTGCGCGGCATCTGAAAACGGACCCCGGACGTGATACGATCGCGGGCCAAGGGGGAACCATGAAGAGACTGCATGCGCTGATTGCACTTTGTGCGCTTCCGTATCTGACCTGCTCTGCGGACAACACCGACAACACCGTGGTGATTCCGCCGAGCTGCACGGACGGAATCAAAAATGAAAATGAGAGCGACATCGATTGCGGAGGGGAATGCTCGACCTGTGCAGATGGGAAGGCGTGCGTGTCCGCTGCAAACTGTCAGTCCGGCGTCTGTAGCGGCAGTCGCTGCCAAGCTGCAAGCTGTACAGATGGTGTCAAAAACGGTGCAGAAGTCGATGTGGACTGTGGCGGTGGTTGCGGTCTGTGTGACACAGGAAAGAGCTGCACCGACGCAGCCCAGTGCAAGTCCGGAGTCTGTCAGAGCGGGAGCTGCCAGGCTGCAAGCTGTACCGACAATGTGAAAAACGGCAACGAGCTGGATGTCGACTGTGGCGGGAGCTGCGGAAAGTGCGGATTTGGCAAGACGTGCACAGGCAACGCCGACTGCGCAAACGGAGTGTGTGGCGCTGGCAATGTCTGTCGCGCGCCCATCAGCTGTTTGGAACTTCTCACCGTCCAGCCAGGTACACCAAGCGGAGTGTATCGCATCGATCCGGATGGAGCAGGAACCGGCAAGCCGGACTTTGCTGTTCAATGTGACATGGTGATCGACGGTGGTGGCTGGACCCGATTCAACTGGGTCAAGAGCGCATTCCCAACCGGCCAAGATCCGCTCGGACAGACGCTTGATCAGTGCGATCCGGCTGGCAACTTGTGCACTGCCAAGATTCCTGATGGCAGCACGGTGACTGGGCTCCTGGTCAAAGATGTGAGC
>CAYTGC010000495.1:0-3734 GCA_964437195.1 uncultured Myxococcales bacterium
ACGGCGTGCGAAGGGGATGGTACGGCGTGCGAAGGAGTTTATTGGGTGCGCGACGGTCGCAGTGGGTAGCAGCAGATTCCTATTCGACTAGGAAGCTCGCGGAGCCGTATCGGACACAGTCTGGTTGAAGTTGTTGTAGTTGATCACGCGACGGCCTTCTTCGTTCACGCTCAGCATGTCCACGAAGCGCTGTCCGAACAGGATGTCGGCGGTGCGGTAGCCGTGACGAGCGTGGACCGTTTGTGCCAGCGTGTTGTCAATTCCGATGAAGGTGACGACGAGTTCGATGGCCCCCGCTTCGAGCGATTCCTTGGTTGCATTGGCGAGCAGACTGGACTCATCGAGAACGTGGGTTGCCATCCATGTCATCGCAAACACCGGCGACACATTGCGCAACAGAGGCAGTTCGTAGAACCGCCGCACCTGCTCACCTTCGACGGTGCGCTCGGTACGGAACAGCCACAAGCGGAGCTGCGCTTCAACGACCTGATTGCCGCGTGCATTGGCCACGCGGAAGATGAGCGAGCGGCTGCCATCACGGACGGTGACCACTGCCACCTTGCTGAACATGATTCTTGCGGTCGGGCGCGCGAACTTGGAAAAGAACAGACCCGTCATCACCGCGGTCGTCATCAGTCCGAACATCGACTCGAAGGTGACGAGCACATGGCTCATCGTGCTGACCGGCGCCATCTTGCCGTAGCCTATCGTCGCCATCGTCTGCACGCTGAAGGCGTAGGCGTCACCCCAGGATCCGGGGCGCGCATTCTCGATTCCCCCCGGGTCGAGCCAATACAGCGTCGCGAACAGCGAGTTGCACAGAAGATAGAAGATCGCGATGGACAAGATGAACTGAGGCCAAGAGCAGCCGAGCAAGCGATGGTAGATGTCGCTGAGCGGCTGTCTGCCCATTCCAATCCGCAGGACATCAAGTGTGCCGTCGCGGTTGACGATCGAAGGGGTACTGTTAGGAGGTTTTGCTTTTGCCACGCAGACTTCCCATGATAGCGCCTAGTTGACCGCAATGGGCAGACCGATTGCCATCCGCATCGCGGTCTGAGCCTGCTTTGCGCTGTGGTGCTGCCTGATGAAGTCGAGGCCCAGCGTGCGTAGCTTTTCGCGCAGCGCACCGTCGCGGCAGAGCATGACCAGCGCGTCGGCAAAGTCCTGGGCCCGATCGCAGATCCGGACCTGTTGCCCATCGGCAAGGGGCAGACCTGATGCTCCATCGCTGGTCGTCACCGTTGGAATTCCCAGGCGCAGCGAGTCGAGAAGCTTGATTCGTACGCCTGAGCCGCCAAACACCGGCGCAGCCAGCACTGGCGAACCCTCGACGAAGGCTGCAAGGCTGGGGACAAAACCCACCACATCGATCCCCGGTCCTTGCCACAGCGTCGGAACCGCCAGCGTGCCATCGGCTTTTGGGGACAGCCCAGAGCCCGCAATCGTCAGCGTCGCATTCGGCAGGGCAGCCCTGACGAGGGGCCAGACGTTCTGGCAGAGCCAGTCCAGACCCGCGACGTTGGGATGCCAGGTCAAGTTTCCGACGTAGACCACCCGAGGCGCCGGATCTTTTGGCAATGGGACGGGCGCTGGCTCTACGACCTGGGGAACCACCAGCGGCAGGATGGCTCGACCCAGCGTGCGAAACGCCAGCGCTCGCAGCTCGCGGGCATCCCGATCCGAGATCGCCACGGCGGCATCGGCAGCGCACAGCGTCTTGGCCTCATACACGGCTGCGGCGTCGGCCTCTCTCTCGGCGACAAGTCGCAGCGGCTGGGGCTTTTGGGCCGCAAACTGCGCAAAAAACTCACTCTCGACGTTGTGGGTCTCAATGACGACGCGGGCCTGCGGACAAAGTCGCCGGACGAGCGGCAGATAGACGCCCATCCCAATGTGGTCCACGTAGACGACGTCCCACTTGTCGCTCAGAAGCTCTACGGAAAGTGCCTGCGCAACTGCCGCGGACTGCCACTTCGCAAACAGGTACGGCGTCCCCCACAGCAAGCGGCGCAGCCCGACCTCGATGAGCTTGGCTGTGTGCTTGCGCAGATGAATCGGATGGAACACCGGTGGCACAACCTGAAGCGGAGTCGGGTGCCCAAGGCCATCGCGAAGCGCGGCAAGGTCAGCCTGCGACACCGGCACTTCCGTCAGTGAAAACATGCGCAACACTGTCAGCTCGGGCTGGCGAAGCAGCAAGCGAAGCTGACCAAGCGATCGGACCCGTCCCCCATGCAGCGGTGGCCAAAGAAACTCGGTGGTCAAATAGAAGAGGCGCATGCCGGGCGGCAAGGATTGCACAGTTTGCGGGCTTTACGTGTCGGTCCTTCGCAGAGCCGTGATATGCGTGAGACTCTTTTTGGAAGGCGAAGTAAAGGCGAAGTAGACATGGCCGAGATCAGCTTTCTCCTCAACGGACAGCCACGAACGGAACAAATTTCTGATGACTGCAGTCTCCTCCAACTGCTGCGGGAACGCTGTGGGGTGACATCTGCCAAAGATGCGTGCGCTCCGTCGGGTCAATGCGGCGCGTGCGTGGTTTTGGTCGACGGGGAAAAAAAGACGTCGTGTGCGTTTCCTGCCGCCAAAGTGGTCGGGCGTAGCGTCGTTACCCTCGAAGGTTTGTCTCCGCGCGAGCGGGATGCATTCGGCGACGCGTTTGCACAAAGCGGTGCCGTGCAGTGCGGCTTTTGCATTCCCGGCATGGTGATGTGCGGCAAGCATCTGGTGGACAAGAATCCGGCCCCGTCGCGGGCCGAGATTGGCCGCGCGCTGTCGGGCCACCTCTGCCGCTGCACCGGCTACGTAAAAATTGTCGATGCCATCGAGCAAGCGGCGGGCTGTCTGCGGGGCGAAAGTCTGCCGCCGTGTGATCGCTCGGGCCAAGTCGGGACGGCTCTGCCGCGTTTCCGAGGCAAGGAGATGGCGCTCGGCGACTTCCAATATCTTGACGATCTCTCGACGGAAGGCATGCTGCACGGCGCGCTTGTGCTGTCGGCCCATCCTCGCGCCAAGGTGCTGGAGATCGATACCCAGGCGGCCAAGGCGCTGCCGGGCGTCCGGGCGGTGATCACAGCGGCCGATGTGCCGGGTCAGCGCTACCAAGGACTGATTTATCGGGACTGGCCGATTTTCGTCGCAGTGGGCGAAGAAACCCGCTATGTCGGCGACGTGTTGTGCGCCATTGCTGCCGATAGTCGCGACATCGCTCGTCAGGCGGCGGCGCTCGTTTCGGTGCAGTACGAAGTAAGAAAGCCGCTGTCGAGCCCCGAGGAAGCGCTTGCACCCGGCGCGCCGCTGCTTCATCCCGAAAATGGCCACGCCGACAACCTGCTTTCGACCTCACGCGTGGTTCGCGGCGATGTGAACCAGGCCGAGTCCGCGTGCGCAGTTGTCATCGAAGAGACGTTCCGTACGCAGTTTATCGAGCACGCTTTCATGGAACCCGAGAGCTGCTTGGCGGTGGCGCGGGGAGCTCTGGACATCGACGGAAAGACCGCCACAACGCTGCATGTGTATTCGCAAGGGCAGGGCGTTTACGACGATCGGCGGCAGCTTGCGTCAATGCTTGGGCTTTCCGAGGATGAGCTGCGGGTGACCTTGGTTTCTGCCGGCGGCGCCTTTGGTGGCAAAGAGGATCTGTCGGTCCAGGCCCAGACTGCGCTGCTTGCGTACGTGACGGGCAAAGCGGTCAAGCTGACCATCGATCGCGTCGAGTCGATTCGGCTGCA
>CAYTGC010000496.1:0-3731 GCA_964437195.1 uncultured Myxococcales bacterium
CTCGGTGATTCCGAACTGGCTCGGCTTCGGGGGCGCGGCCTTTCACGTTCCGATGATGGACATTGCCAAGAGCGTCGCGATCTTTCTCGGCGTTCCGCTTCTGGCTGGCGCCCTGACACGCTATGTACTGGTTTCTCGACGGGGAGAAACCTGGTACGAGACCGTATTCCTTCCTCGACTGGGACCCACGGCGCTGCTCGGACTCCTTTACACCATCGTGCTGATGTTTGCGATGCAGGGAGACAAGATCCTCGCGCGACCGCTCGACGTATTCCGCATCGCGGTGCCGCTGCTCATCTATTTCGCGGTGATCTTTCTGACGGCATTTCTGGCCGCACGCAAGCTCGGCTGCACGTATGAAGAGACAGCGGCTGTCGCCTTCACAGCGGCAGGAAACAACTTCGAGCTAGCAATTGCCGTCGCTGTCGGTGTGTTCGGAATCTCTTCCGGGGAAGCACTTGCAGGAGTCGTCGGACCCCTGATTGAGGTGCCGGCGCTCATCGCACTGGTCTACCTTGCGCTGTGGCTGCGTCGTCGATTCTGGCCAACCGAAAGCGGGGTCGCATGAGCGCACTCCATCGAACGGAAGCCACTCCGCAGATTGTTCTGTTTGCGTGCATTCACAATGCGGGTCGCTCGCAAATGGCAGCTGCATGGCTCAATCGGCTCGCCGATCCCAACAGCTGGCGCGCGATCTCTGCCGGCACCCAGCCTGCGGGACATGTTCATCCCGTGGTACTTGAAGTGATGCGAGAGGTCGGGATTGATCTCGCACAAGCAAAGCCACAGCGGCTCACCAAGGAGCTGGCCAAAGGGGTGAATTTGCTGGTTACCATGGGGTGCGGAGACGAGTGCCCAGTGATTCCCGGTCTGCGACGAGAAGACTGGCCTTTTTCCGATCCGAAAGCGCAGTCGATTGAGCAAGTGCGCAAGATCCGCGACGACATCCGTACCCGCATCGAGCGGTTCCTGGCCGCAGACCTACCACGTTAGGACAATTTTTCCGCAGTGCGCGCCCGAATCAAACGCGGCAAGCGCCTGCGGTAGTTCGTCAAAGTGATACGTCCGATCGATTACAGGAATGACGGATCCAGAGTCGATGGTCGGCAGGATCTCTCGACGAAAACCGGCGACTGTTTGGGCTCTTTCCGCTGCACTGCGAAGCCGATTGGATACACCGAAGACACGCAGCCGCTTTTCATGCAGGAGCGCGAGATCGATGGGGACAGACAGGACTCTGTCTGCACTCCCAACCACAGCCAGGCGACCTTGATAGCCAAGCGCAGACAGAGAAGCAACAAACTGCGAACCACCGACGGCATTTACCACAACCTGGGCCCCCTGCCCTGCTGTTTTCCGCTGCATTTCAGAAGACCAATCGGGTCCGTGCAGCGGCAGGTCCAGACCGAGCGAAGCGAGTCGTTCCAGCTTCTGTTCAGATCGAGAAGTCCCAGCAATCCGCGCACCAAGGTGCTTTCCCAAAACAAGACAGGACACGCCCACCCCGGAAGCAACACCGACGATCGCGAGCCACTCCTGCGCACGCAAGCCGGACTCAACACAGAGGATGTCATAGGCGACCAGAAACGTAAGAGGAATCGCCGCAGCCTGCGCAAAAGACAGCCGGGAAGGAATTGGCAGCGCTTCCCATTCATCCAAGATCGCATACTCTGCAAAGCCACCGCGACACCTTCCCATCAGGCGCTCGCCCGTCGCTGGATCCTCACCAGCAAGCTCTGCCCCGGCGGCCTTCCACTGCTCTGTCGCGAGAAGTAGCTCGCCCCGATTCAGGGAAGACGATGCGACCCGGATCAGTCGCTCCCCTGGTTTTGGGGTTGGAATGGAAATCTGACGCGCTTCGACTTCCAGCTTTCCGTCCACTCGGCGAACAAAGTACGCGCGCATCGCAGGGACTCAGCCTTCGTCGCTGATCTGCATGGCGGGCTGCGCATAGTGCGCATAAATCGTCAGCATCGCCAGCGATCCGACCCAGTGCCACATTGCATGTCCCTGCGAAAACCAGCCATGCGCATGCGGATCACAGAATCGCCTTGTCACATCAGACAGAGAGAACGCCAGCGCGACCCCGAGCAGCAGATTGCTGAGCGCAAAATAGAGGTATTTTACCCGCTTCATATTGCGCGCCAAGAACTCCGTCACATTGATAAACAGCGTCGCCAGGAGGATGAGCGACTGATACTTCCAACCGATCATTCGCATCCCCTGCATGACGAGTACCAAGCCAACGGTCAGGGCGGAAACAAAGGTGAGCAGCCGATCTCGACGCAGCCAGGTCATCCGAACCGCATTCATGCCGATCACCCAGCCACAGAACAGAAACATGCCGACAAAGTCGAAGATCTGCGAAAAGTAAAAATTCGATAGGTGATAGAAAAACGAACAGAGTCCCAGCAAAAGGAGGATCGGTCCGTACAGCTTTAGCTCACGACTTTTCCGTCGGGAAATGGACCAGTACGTAAGCCCAAGCGCGACCAGAATGTAGCCCAAGTTGGACCACGCGTTCGCCGGTTCAGAAATGACCTGACAGAGCGTCTCTTCACACCACTTGACGTTGGGGGGTCCGCTCCACTCTGCCGCGGCGTACCAATAGCAACCGGGTTGATGAGGATTGAGTGACCACACTACTTGGCCACCTTCGCCAGCTCTTCATCAATGATGGCGCGATAGGTTTCGATTGGCTGCGCGCCTTTGACCTGGCGGTTGTTGATGTAGATGACGGGAACCGCGCGTACGCCATGCTCACTGGCCGAAGAGATGTCGCTTAAGATGGTGCTGCGCGCTTCGGGACTTTGCAGACAGCGGGCAAAGCGCGCTTCATCGAGACCCAGCTTGCGCGCAATCGGCTTGTGATCGTCTTCCTCTGCGCCGCCGTCAAACAGCTCGTGCGCCATCTCGAAGAACTTGCCCTGCTGTCCCGCACAGTAGGCGCTGCGCGCAGCACTGCATGCGTGCTCGTGAATCTTGCGCTTGACCAGCGGATTGCACTCTTCATCGAGCGGAAAGTTGCGGAACACAAGGCGAATCTTGCCCGGATACGCTTTGAGCAGCTCGTCCACGACAGCGACAGTTTTTCGACAGTGCGGACACTCAAAATCGCTGATCTCGATGATCGAAATCGGCGCATCTTTCGGCCCCATCTGTGGCGCATAGGGAACATCAAGCGGAGGCAGTCCGGGCTTCTGCACTTCAGGAACTGCGACCTTGGCCGCCATCGCTGCAGCCAACGCATTGGCGGCGCGCTGACTCACAATCATCTGTCGCAAAAGCAGCAGCGATCCCAGCCCTCCGCACAGTCCCCCAATCACAAACAGCGTGATCATCGGACTGCGAAGGGTGTCCTTCCCGGATCGGATGTCCGCCAGCGCAACACCTCCCCCGGGCAAAAGCGACACGAAGAACACCGCACTTGTGACATATAGTCCCACGCAGAACAGACACAGTGCATGAATCACCAGCGCCGACAAACCAAACAGCCCAATCGACGAAAGCAGCGACGGGGCTGCCAAGATCAAAAGGAATCCATGCGCGGTCTGCCGAAATGAGTCTTTTAACACTCCTAATATCGACAAAACGAGCGTCAGTCCGTAGAACAGTGTCCCAAAGTGAGACACCGGAATGCCAAGCAGCTCTGAATACTCGCCGCTGCTTACCAGATCGCAGTTCCACGCGCCGCCAAAGTTGCACGCGCTTGGGACTCCGGTTCGCAGCAC
>CAYTGC010000497.1:0-3727 GCA_964437195.1 uncultured Myxococcales bacterium
CGTCCCGGCGGCTTGGATGAAACCAGTGGGGCCTGGCGCAGCGCTTCTAGGGTGAGCTCTGGATACGGAAATTGCGGCTCCCTTGGTTTCCACACCTCCGGTCGGCTGGGGCCCTTTTGGTACTTCCGGGGTGCCGTTTGCGGCTCAGGGGCTGCTTCCGGAGTCGGGTCGCTTGCACGGACTTGCGTCGCTCTGGCATCGGCCGGGGGCTCCTTGTGTCCTTCCGATCGGACCGGATTCCCCTCGATACGGTGCTCCCCCTTCGCTGGATTCGGGGTCGAGCTCTGCGCCGCTCGCTTGGCGAGTCTGGCCTCGCGCTCACGCAGCAATTGATCGAGCGCGGCTTCTGTGCGCCCTCTGGCTTCCTTCTCGGCTCGCAGCTCAGTCTCCAGCTTGCGAATCACGATGTTCTGCTCGTGCAGTCGAGTCCGCAGATCAGTTTTCGCGAGCGCTTCGGTGTTCGCCCTTTCCTCTCGCTCTAAGCGGAGCTCCTCCTCCAACTTGCGGAGCTCCTCCTGAAACTGGTTCTGCCGCGCCGGTGCCTCCGGTAGCGGCGCTTCCACCGTCGCTGCCGAAGGCTCGGCCTTCTCTCGGACTACATCCAGCCGATCAAGACTCTGACTCCGTGTACCAGCGCGATCGGGAATCTCCTTCGCGGTGGGCGCAGAGCTCGCCACCAAGCGCTCCACCCTGTCTGCCAGCGTCCTTAGCGTCGCTTGAATCTGCCCCAGCTGCGCTGCTGTTGCGGAAGACGCCTGCAGTTTTTCCCCAGGCTGCGATTCCGCCACATCACCGAGCGGTGTGCGCTCGGACTCCTCCTGTTTCGGTCGGCGCTTGCGTGGCTTGGCATCGGGCGGAAGCGGTCGCTTCTGTCCACGGGGCCACTTCTGCGTGGTCTTGGTTGAGTAGCTGCCCGTCGGATCGAAGTAGAAATACTGCTCATCGTAGAAGTGGACGGCTGGGATGCTGCGTCGGATCTCGCACCACTCCGAACTCACCCGCTCGACGCTGCCGTCCTTCCGCACCCAAAGGTAGACGCGATATTGGCTTCCCGGAAGAGGTACGCGCGGCAGCTGTTCCAGAGCAAAGTACGGCTGCTGGGAGAACTCGACGCTTCCATCGACACCGTCCCGTCTGGTCACCCGCGTCCGATCCGGAAACTCGCACCCCGTCTTGAATCCACCAAGCCAGCGAAGAGAGTAGCCGACAAGCTTTCCCTCATATCGAGTGGACTCCCTTGCCAAGAGAGCAAACAGCTCAGGGTAGTCCTCCGCCGTCGGTGCGGGGGTCCGATGCCGCTCATTCCAGCTCTTTTTTCGACACTTCTCGCTGCAGTGTGTCTTGGTGCGCCGCTCGAACTCGAGAATCGGTCTGTTGCACCGCTTGCACTTGCCTGGTTCGCCTGCCCCCATCCATTCATCATAGCCCGAATTGCGGACGACTCTTTCGGAAAATCTCTGGCGTCCGCACATGGCCGTTAGCGCCTATTTATCCAGGTGAAACGTCAACTTGTCGGCAAATAGACGACATCTGACGATATCTGGAAGACAACTCGACGATATTTTGACGGGAAGCAGCTGTTAGTGAGGCCGTCAATAGGACGCTAAAGCTCGTTCTTCCGCACAGAGCCATCGCGCGCCACACAGTCGAGCTAGGCTTGTACCCTCATCCAGGGACACTTTGGGCAGCATCGATGTGCTTGAATTCACAAGGGAAAGCCGTTTGCCATTGACCGTCCGATGCGCCACGTGAAATGCTCTTTGTAAGGGGGCAAGCATGTGGCGCGACTTGATTGAGGAGCGAAAGCTACCGGGTGCAGTGTATTGGCAGCTTCGGGCGATGGGGGAAAATGGGCCTGTTGATCTTCACCCACCGCTGAAGATTGGTACGGCCGAGCTACCTTTGGTGCAAAACGGCACGTATTTTCTTGTCTTCCTTGATATAAATAGCAAACAGATTGGTGGGGCTCAGCAGGTTGAGTGGGAGTTACCGAAGAGTACAGCACCCGTTGAGGGGCCGAGGACGGAAAGTGAGCTCAATGCAGAATCCCTAGACGCTGTCTACAGCATAGAGGTCGATCGGGTTGCGCGCAGAGAGCTGCTCCAACGAAAGATAGGTGAGCACCAGCGCCAGACGCTGGACTACTATGATCGACTCATGCGCTCGGTCGGTGCTCGCGGCACTGAGGAAGTGGCCGCGAAAACAGCACAGGCCGAAATGATTATGAATTTTCTGATCACAGCGACCGAGCGCCTACAAAAGTACAATGCACCACCACCACCACCTGAACCACCGCCCTGGGATAGGATCTTTGCCGCCCTGGGTCCGTCGGTCTCATTCATGTATACCGAGACGGTCCGGGCGCTTCAGGGACGTTCCATGAGTGGGCAGCCCCCAGCGTTTGGAGCGCCACCGATCGCGCCAACTGACCAAACAAACATCGTCGACATCCTCCAGCAAGCATCCTCACCAGAAAAGCTTGTCGAGTTGCTAAGTAATAAAGAAAGACTCGCAGCATGGATGGTTCAAATTGGCGAGCTGATTTCAAAATTGAAATCGCAAGGCAGTAGCCAAGCTTCACCGGGTGCAGAGTCAAAATCGCCATAGTCAAACAAGATTGGCGTTCTTCAGGACTACGAGCTGTCGCGCAGAGATATTGTGATTCAGGCTTCCGCCGCGAGGCGCAGATTGAGAGGTGTCGCATGGCTAGTGATTATGAGACACTGGCAGAGCTGACATGGCGCTTTGAACGTGCTCGGGATCGTTTCCGATCATTCAAGGCACACTATGAGATTATGCTGCCGCAGTTGACTGGATTCGTTACGCCGCCGATGGCGCGTGCGAGAGAACGGTATTTTGAACTGAAAATCAAGGAGCCGCTGTGCCAGGCGCACGCTGAGATGCTGGAGTGTTACGAGCGACTCCAAGAAATGAGGCGGCGCAGGCAGAGTGTTGGCTCGCTCCGCATGGCCGAGCCGCAGACTCGGAACAATGACACAGCGCGCGGCGAGATAGGCGGATCCAAAAAAGACGGACAACAGGCCATGCTGTTTGGTCCTGGCGCACCGTCTGCGGAACCGCCGACAAACACTCCTGTGACCCCGCGAAGTGCACCATCTTTCGATGTGGATGAAGCGGTCGTTCCGGGGACTGATCCGCTGCTCTACGGACTTGATGATGCGGACGAAGATGATGCAGACGGTGACAGTTCGGGAGTCACTCCCACCCAACTTGGAATGTCTGCCAAAGGTGTGTCAGAGGAAGCTGCGTCCACGCAGACTGCCGCGAATGTCGAGCCTGCGGACGAAGTCTCTCCGCGACGACAAACGCTTCGGCACATTTTGGAAGAGCTGCAGCGCATGCAGAAGGATTCCAAAGACGTACGCGCGCGGCTTGATCAACTAGACGGTCTGCTTTCGAAGCCGTTACCGATTCCCTCTGCGACAAACGCGAGCAGGCGCGAAAAGGAAGAGGCTGCATCCGTGCAGTCCGGAATCCAAGCCAAGCCATCGGGGGTCCCAAAGCGCGCCTCCAAGCGAAAGGACAGAGCGCTGCACAAGCATCCGCCAGAACCACGTCAGGACATGGATTCCCAAAAGGAGGCCCCCAAAAAAGCGGCAGGGCGCAAGCGGAACGTCCCAGAGGAAGGAAAAGAGTCTACGCAGACTCCGGGGCTGGCCGATCGGCTGCTTGCAGCTCTCGGCAGCGCGGTTGCGGCGAAGGACCG
>CAYTGC010000498.1:0-3712 GCA_964437195.1 uncultured Myxococcales bacterium
TCGGGCTGAATCTGTGAGCACTAAATTTTCGTCGAGAAATAGCTGTTCTTCATCTTTGCCAGGAAGTGTGCGGGAAAACGCTATGTCGTTGGTTTCTCCTCGGAAACTGAGTCACTCCCACATCTGGACCGCAGCTTGGCCAGCAGAGAATCTAGCTCTTGCTTGCTCAGTCCACTTAGTAATTCATCTAACTCATTGCGTCGAGGGGAGCCAGCCAGAGCGGCGGCGACTCGGCCCGACTCATTGTTGGACACGCTCGACGCGCTGGCGTAGTGGGTCTTGGTCATCTCGAAGCTGCCGTGTCCCAGGGCTTTGGCTACGGCATCGCCGGTCGCGCCTCCATCGAGAGCGAGCGTCGCGTGCATTCCACGCAGGCTGTGAGGACACACCACCGGCACCTGGGCGATGCGACAGAGCCGCGCGAGCTGTGCCACGAAGTAGCCGTGGTGGTGCGACTTGTGATTCTGCGGGTAGAAGATCAGCTCGTCAGGCTTTCTGCCCTGGATTCGCGCCAGCACCAGCGGACGAATGTGCTCAGGAATCTTGAGGCGCCGTCGCGCATTCTTCGTCTTCCCAGCGGGAATCCACAACACGCGACCGTCATCGTCAATGTCACGAACAATCCGAGCTGCAACCTCGCCTTGGCGGAGTCCCAAGTACAGCATGAGCAGTACACCCAGCGCTGGAATGTCCCCCGCTTGGGCTCGCTCAGTCGCTACCGCTTCCAGCTTGCGCGCCTCATCGATCCGAAGCTGCGGCTTCCCCACATTCGACTTTCCCACCCTGCGGACTTTCATCCAGGGATTCATTTTGGCATATCCTCTGTCGACTGCCCAGCTCCAAAAGCGTCGCATGACAAACAAGAAAAGGTGCTGGGTTGCCGTTGAGAGATGCCTTCCAGTGTGCGCAGAGACTCGCTCGACCTGCTGCTGATACAGCTTGCTCGCGTACTCCTCCGTGAGCTGCGCGAACACCAGAGTTTGCGGCAGATGAGCGAGCATCTGCCTGTAGATATCCACCGTCGCAGTTTTAGCCGTCTGTGATAATTCATCCAGCCACTCCCTTCGCGCTTCAGCGACACTCTTCCGAGTCGTCTTCTTGTACTTCTGCAACAGTGATTCCTTGATGTCCTCCGCTTCTTCCAGAGAGCGAAACAGGAGACTCCTTTCGACTCCGTTCTCGGCAATCTTCAATCGGAACTTCGATTCTCCTTCCGCATACGGACCCCACACTTTCAGCTGCTCCTCCTTCTGCTCGCGTGCTCGATAGACGCTCTCTAGCGTCGGTGCGGCAGAGAGATTTTTTTGTGCGAGCCGCTTCCGGGTTTGTTTGGCTTGCTTTAGAACGCTGTCGATCTTTCGGTTCATGTCTCTACTCCTCTGGGTTGATGCGGCGTCGCTGGATACGGGCGATCCGCTTGTGGATGCGGTAAAGCAGCAGCGCCGCGACAACGGGCACCGCGCCTGGACTCGGTTTGGGAATCTGGATGAATGGAGGATGTAGTCCCAGTTCCTCGTGGGTCAGGGCCAAATCGCTGACGGCGAGCAGTTTCATCCTGGTCTTCTTCGTTGGATGGTGCTTGTCGCTCTCGATGAACTTGATGGTCGCTTCGCTGAGTCTTGCGTGCCGCGCGAGACGCACCTGCGAGAGCTTGGCGCGAAGGCGGCGCTGACGAAGTAGCATTCCCAGCGTGGTGTCTGTCATCGGATACTTCTCCTTTTTGGCAATGATTCGGGGTCGAAAGAGGAAGCCAGTTGTCGTCGGGGAGACACCAGAAGCGCTCTAACTCGGCGAGTCGCGTCTTAGGGTCTTGACACAGGAGCGCAAGGTGCCCCACAAGTTCAGGACTCGGATTCCCATCACCTGCTCGCAGGCGCGACAGATAGCCTTGGCTGATTCCCATCAGACACTCCAGTCTTCGCTGGCTGATGTGCTGAGACAGCGTGTCAATCGCGACGCGAATCCTATGGTGCAGAGACACGCGATATCGCTCCTGAAGAACTTTGGATAGCGTCTCTGTGTCCATGCGATCGAGGAAGAGTCGAGTGCACCGGCCGCAGCTCGGAATCCGCAGTTCGGCGGGAAGCTCCAGCGCTGGCATCGTTCGGTAGGGGATGGTTCGCCCGACGCCCGTTCGCTCCCGAATGGCCTTGGCCCCGCAGTGCATGCAGCGCTCATGGGGATGGTTACTCATGCTCCCTCCCAAGCACGCGATCGAGACGGTGGCGTTGCAACCACAGGAGAGGAATCGCCAGCGCAGAGAGCGCAGTGAGGAGCGCGAAGAAGGTCGAGTGTTGCCAGCGTTCCCAGAGGATTCCTAAGAACCCAGTAGCGAGATTCCCAAGCGCGATTGCGCCCATCCACAGACCCATCAGGAGTCCGGCGAGCCTGGGCGGAGAGAGCTTACTGACAAGGGAGAAGCCCAGCGGAGAGACGCACAGCTCGGCGATGGAGAGGAGGGTGTAGCTGCCGATGAGCCACAGTGGACTCACACGCCCGAAGCTGCGGGCCAAGGATGCAACCACCCCCGCACCCAGCATGACGAGACAGGACAGGGAACTGAATCCCATTCCGAGGCTCAGTTTCTGCCATGTAGTCATGGGCCAGCGGCGAAGGAGGCGCACCAGAATGGGAGTGAGCACGAGTACCAGCGCGGGATGGATGCTCTGATAAACAGGTGGCGAGAGCGGAATTCCCAGTAGCGTGGGCTGCGTATTGTTCTTGGCGAACAGCGTCAGCGATGTGCCGGTCTGGTAGAACGCACAGAAGAACAGCATCGCGACGGGAAGCAGGACCACGATAGCGATGACACGCTCGCGATCCGTTGTGTGATGTTGCGCGGATTCGGATACGATCGCTGAGTCACGAAAGGAGTCGCGAAAGAGGATTCCGACCGGAATCACGAGCGCCGTCACCGCAAAACAGAGCAGAAAGGCGGAGCGGAATCCGTAGTGGGAGGAGAGCCATGCGCCAACGACCCCTGACGGAAGAGAGCCGAGATTGACGGCCCAGTAGAAGCTGCTGTAGGCGGCGTCACGCTCTGTTTTGGGGAACAGCGAACCGACGAGCGAGGTGATGTTTCCTTTGAACAGACCCGTTCCTACGGCGAGGAGTGTGAGGGAGACAGAGATGGACAGACCGATTCCTAATGCGAGGTATCCGAGCGCGAGGAGCGCGACTCCGAAGAGGATCGTGGACCAGCGTCCGACGCGGACTGCGACGAAGCCACCGACCAAGGGAGCGAAGTACATGACCGAGGTGAACAGGCCGAACTCGATGGTCGCTTCTGCCTCAGTCCGATTCATCGAGAGGAGGTACAGCGTGAACAGCGAGAACAGGAGGTAGAACGCGAAGCGCTCGATTGCGATGACCGCGCAGAGGAGGAAGAACGCAAAGCGCGGGTCAGGAATCGGTGGCGGAATCGGAACGGAATCCGCGTGGGGATCGTGTTCCTCGACGGTGGACAAGATGCAGCTCATAGGACGCTCCTTGGGCGACCGCGCAAACGGGAAACGAGGCAAACCACGCGGGTCGCCTCCAGGACAGGGGCCTCGCGGGTTTAGGCGGCGTGTCGCGTAGTACGCTCTGTTTCGATTTCACCGGGAACAGCGTCAAGCGTCGTTCCCGGTGGCAGCGCGGCAGGAGCGCGGTGCTCGGTCACATCGGGAGTCCACCGGACGCAGTTCCTCCCGTCGCGCTTGGCCCGTTGCAT
>CAYTGC010000499.1:0-3680 GCA_964437195.1 uncultured Myxococcales bacterium
CGGGGACTAGCCGAAGGCTTCCTGACATGCGGCAATGAGACGGGCTTTGGCTTTTTCGAGGCTTTCGGGGACGTTTTTGGGATCGACAAACGGGATGGTGCAGCCGGCTGCGTTGCGGTGTCCGCCGCCCCCAAACCGCGCCGCAAGCTCGCCAACGTGGACTTCCCCTTTGCCGCGCAAGCTGACGTACATGCGGTCATCGCTGACGGTGATCTGGCCGCCAACCTGCACGCCGCGCAGCGCCCGCGCGTAATTTACCAGCTTGAGCACATCGTCCATCGTCGCCTGCGCATCGCGCAGCATCTGATCGGTCAGCGTCAGGATCGCCAGCTTCCCCTCGCAGTGCCGTTCCAGGGTTGGCAGCACCAGCGCAAGCAGCCGCAGGCTTGCTTCCGAGAGCTGTTCATCGAGCAGCAGCGCCACTTCCCAGGTCTTTACGCCCGCCGAGATCGCCGCTTGCGCCATGCGGAAGACCTCGGGGTTGGTGTTCGGATAGCGGAACCAGCCGGTGTCTTCGACCAGCGAGACAAACAGCGCGGTCGCCAGATCGAGAGGCAGCGCGGTCTCGGAAATTCCCAAGGCCGTGAGCAGCCGCATCGCGATGACCCCAGCAGAACCCGCGCTTTGATCGCGCAGCACGATGTCGCCCAGATCGGACACAATCTCGTGGTGATCGAGGACGAGGAGCGGCCCCGTCACCTTCGCCTCTGGAAAGTGATCGCCGAGCAGATGCCGCGCACCGCAGTCATGGATCAGCGTCGCATCGAAGCGCAGACCACCGGCCAGCTTGCGCCTTACTTCCTGGGCCCCCGGAAGCCACAGAAGCCGACGCGGCACCGGATCGGGATTGTACAGATGGACTTCCTTGCCGAGCAGGCGGAGTCCGTGCGCGCTCACCAGCATGGAGCCGAGCGCGTCTCCATCGAGGCGCGAGTGTGCCGCAATCAGGAAGCGCTGTCCCGAAGAGATGAGCTTTGTCGCCGCAGCCAGCGAATCAGAAAAAGACATTCGGCGAGTATAGCTGCGGACGGAAAAAGGGAGCGACGTGCGGCAGGACGAAAAATGCGGCGGGGGGGGCCGAAGTCGAGCTAGCTCTGTGGCTTCTGGCGGCTGAGCACGTCGTCGCGAACCGACTCACAGAGCGCGCGCACCTGCCCGATTCGATCCGCACTGACGCCAAACTCTGCCAGCGTGGCGGCCAAGTGTTCGATCACGACATCGACGTGAAGATCGGCAAGACCGCGGCTCAAAAGATGCGCGTGCGCGGTCTTCATGTCCCGGCCCGTGTAGTTGTTCGGTCCGCCGGTGACCATCGTGATGAAGGCGGATTGCTTGGCCATTTGGCGGTCCATGTCGACGCCATCAAAGAAACGCGACACTCGGTCGTCCGCCAGCATCTTACGATAGAAGCTCTCAACAACTGCCTCAATGGCAGGGGCACCACCTAGTTGATCGTATAGGCTCTGCATGCTCTCAACCTCCGAATGAAAAGCATAACTCAAAATAGGTGTTCTTTGTGCGTAAATATGAGAGAGCGCGCGCGTGCGCATTTTCCGCGTTTCAGGTGTCGAACCTCTTGCTGAAAAAGAAGTCACTCGCTATGAAGGAAGTTCACGTCGAATGGTCCGGTTTCCCAAATCTGCTTTGTGCACCCCAAGCAGGCCCAGCGGCTAAGGGCTGTGGGGTGGCTGTGCTCTCGACGAAGGTATGAGCGATGCAATTAACCCAGTTCACTGATTACGCTCTTCGCATCCTGCTGTACTTGGCCCATCATCCGCCTGTGGACGGGGAACGTCTTCCGGCGGTTCTTGATATCAGCCGCGCCTACGGAATCTCGACCAACCATTTGAGCAAGGTTGCGCGACTTCTGGTCCAGAACGGCTACGTCAAGGCGACTCGCGGTCGGAACGGTGGCCTCCAGCTTGCGAAGCGTCCCGAGGAAATCAACCTTGGCGAGGTCGTGAGGCGGAGCGAGCCGCACTTTGACATCGTCGAGTGCTTTGATATGCGCACCAACACATGTCCGATTGCGGGTGGCTGCGCGCTCAAGGCCGTCTTGGTGGATGCCAAGCGCCAGTTCCTTTCTGTCATGGAAGGCAAGACGCTGGCGGATGTGGCGGGTCAGAGGCAGCGCTTGGTTCAGCTCTGGCGGAGCCCTCGCGGAACGCCTCCAGAGACTACCTGACGCATCCTCTCCTTCTGCTTCCGCACGAGCCTGTCTCGCCGCGGGTGGATGGGCAAGCGGTTTGTTTCTTTTGCCCGATTCGCCCTTGCACGAGTGACCAGCCCAGACTAATACCAAGGGCCTTACCTCTTGGCTTTGTGGAGCTTGCTCGTGCGTATTCTCTCTTCCTCGTCGTGCGTTCCGGCTCGACGGTGTGATCGTAAGCTGAGACGACCGCTGTTTCTGCTCGGGCTCCTTGGCCTGCTGGCGATCGGGCGATCGTCGCAAGCGCAGGTCAAACCGCTGTCCGAAAAAGAGCTTCAGGAGACACTGGCGATCGCAAGGACCGCGGTGGGTGAAGCGAAGCCCCAAAACGTGCGGAGGCTGGATCTCCCGTCGTTGTGGGCGCTCGCCGAGGGTCGCTTTCCGGGTCTGATTGCGGCGCGCCGGAACATTGATGCGGCCCGGCATACCCGCAATGAGCAGATCTTTCTGCGCCTGCCGTCGGCAGATATGAACGGCTTTCTGACTTGGTCGCCCAACGTCAAGTGCAAGTCCGCCGAAGATTACGCAGCAGAAGGTCGTCCAGGTCTGCTTGGCGGACCGGATCACTGCTCCGAGACCAACATCGCGCAGACGCTGAACTCATCGACGATTCAGAACTATCTGCCCTTCTACGGCGCGCTTGTGCAGCTGGGAATCCGCATCACGCAGCCGCTGTACACGTTCGGAAAACTGACCGCGGCGTGGGACTTGGGCCAGACGGGTGTGGACATTGCTGCGGCGCAGTCCGAGCAGGCCCGGCTGGATCACCAGGTCAATGTTCTGAAGGCGTACTTTGGCCTCAAGACGGCCC
This sequence comes from uncultured Myxococcales bacterium, assembly GCA_964437195.1. Taxonomy (GTDB): domain Bacteria; phylum Myxococcota_A; class Polyangia; order Palsa-1104; family JAEUJZ01; genus JAEUKA01. Next base: position 3,021 of record CAYTGC010000499.1, read on the forward strand.
GCGCTGCGCTCGACACGGTGGTCGAAGGGCTGGATCAGGTGAAAAAGTGGGTGAAGCAGATCGACGACGATGTCGAGGCTGGCAAAGGGTCCGCATCAGAGATCGATCTCATGCGACTGAAAGTCGCCGAGTCGCAGATCGAGCTCATCAGCATTGATCTGGATCGTACGATTGCTTCGACCCTGGCAGCGCTGCGCTATCTGGCCCAGGACCCTGCTGTCGATGTCGATGATGACAACCTGAGCCTTTGGCACGACGAACACGAAACGCTCGACTATTACCTCGATGCTGCGCTGCGCAACCGGCCCGAACTCAAAGTGCTGCGGGCAACGGGGCAGGGCGCTCAGCTTTACAAGAAGCTGCGGATCGCCGAGATGTTGCCAAGCTTTGGGCTGATCGTGAACTTCGGCTATGGATACGCGGGCGGCGTGCAAGACCCCAACCACGGCTTCATGAGTCGGCTCAACTACCTTGGGGTCGGCACGGGTCTGGGAATGACATGGGGGCTGGATGTTGGTCCCAAGATCGCACGGCTCCAGAAGGCGATCGCCGACGTCAATATCTTCGAAGCGCGCAAGCGGGAGCTACTTGGGGGCGGCGCGCTGGAAATTGAGCGAGCTTTTAACGATGTTCGGGAGGCCCAGCGCCGTCTAAAGACAG
>CAYTGC010000500.1:0-3668 GCA_964437195.1 uncultured Myxococcales bacterium
GCCAGGTTCATGATCTTCTGCGAGCCGACGACGTTGAGGTCGAAGCGCTTGCCGACGGATTCCTTGAGACTGAAGGCCCGACCCAGGTGCATCACTGCATCGAAGCTGTTGTGACGGAACACGTCTTCGATGATCGTCTTGTTGTAGTGGGCCCGATGGACTTTGAGCTTGCCCAGCGTCGGAGAAAGGGGCGTGCGAATCTCGCGATAGTCGATACCGACCACCGAGTTGCCGTCAGCGAGGAGCTTGGCTGCGACGCGCTGCGAAAGACCACCGGCGATGCCTGTGATGAGGATGTTGGCCACGGCAAAACCCCCTAGAAGAACACCGAGCGGCGCTGGAGCAGCCCCTCGTTGATGAGCTGCTGCACCCGATCCTGAACCGCATCGACTTTGCGCTGAATGACGCTGTCCTCGTCGTCAAAGGGTCCGTCGAAGTACATCGGCTCGCCGAAATAGACGCGGAACTTCGTCGGGAGCGGGAAGTACGCCAGCGGTCCCAGAATCGGCAGAAGTGGACTTATCGGCACATACGGCGCTCGCAAAAGCTTGGCCAGACCCTTCCAGTCGTGGACGCTGATGATAGACTCTTCGGCGCCGATGACAGCAACGGGAACAACCGGTGTCTTCGTCTGAAGCGCAAGCCGCATAAAGCCGCGTCCGAAGTCGACCAGCTTGTAGCGATGCTGGAAGGTCTTTCCCGATCCCCGCGCTCCCTCGGGAAACACGAGGATTGCTTGGTCATCCTCGAGGAGATTTCGGCAGTTGATCGGGTCACCAAGCACCACGCCCGATCGTGCGAACATTTCGTTCACAAAGGGCAGCGTCGAAACCCAGCGCTCGGCCATCGCACGCACGAGCCGTGGCGGCGACGCCTTGAGCAGCGACGCGACAGCGACGACAATTCCATCAAACGGCAGTTGTCCCGAGTGATTTGGAACGATCAGCACGCGGCCTTTGGGCAGGTTTTCGATGCCGTAAATCTCGGGACGGAAGTAGTCGAAGACGTGTCGCGCAATCGAGTAATAGAACTTCGCCTCTTGCGGGGAAAAGCCCCACGGGTCGAAGCCCTGGGAGTTCACTCGGTTGGGCAGCGAGTCGATCGCCGCGGACACCGTCGGGTCGACCCAGTGGTGGCGAACCTCGCGGGCCATCTGGGTCAGGTTGGTCAGTCGAGAAAGGATCTCGTTGCACTTCAGCAGCAGATCCGGGGGAAGTTCCTGCGCGACCGACTCGAAGGTGCTCTTCAGCATGTCGACACCCTTTGGCGGCGGTGGCTTGGCCGCCCGAGCAATGTACCAGACTTTTTTGGCAAACCCAGCGGCACCGCTTAGGAAATCGAGCACGCTCGGAATTTCTGATTACAATGCGCGCATGAAAACTTCGACTGTCCTCTCTAGTCTCGCCAAGATTGTTCGGTCCCAGTTTACAGTACTCGTGGTTCTGGGTGGATTGTTCGCTACGGGCTGCCAAACCAGCGCGTTCGATGTGTCCCTGAACATTACCGAGCAGCGTCAGACGGGCGGCGCGGCTGGCACGATCTCGACGTTTCTGCCGACCCCGTATGTGGTGATTGTGAATCTCGCAGACGAAGCGAAAATTCGCGGCATCAACCCGCCCAAAAAGGCCTACATCAAAGACCTGTCGTTTGCGATCACGTCGACCGCGCGCCCCGTTGGTGACATCGATACGTTCGACTATCTGAACACGGTCGAATTCTTCCTCGAGCCCACCCGGGTTGGAAGCCAGCTTCAGAAGCTGAAAGTGGCAGACATTCCTTCGAAGGAAGGCCCCGCAGGAGAGATCTCGCCGCGGCTCACCAGCAACCTCGACATCCTTCCGCTGCTGAATGAAGGTGCGCGCATGGTTGCGACAGCGACGGGAAATCTGCCGCCGGATGACGTTTCCTACAACGGCCAAATCGTGATCGGGGTAGACGTTTTCTAGCAAACAACGAGGGCCTACAATAAGAGGCATGTAAAATACTTCTTATTGATCCAATAAGAGTCATTTTATATGCCTCTTATTGGTGCCTGCTACTCGCTGATCGCGCGTGCCAGCGCCGGTAAGCTGCGATCGAATCGGTAGTTTGTGTTCATGTGTCCGTCGTCAAATTCCTCGTGCACCACCGGAATAGACAAGGCGCGGAGCTGGCTCACCAGCTTGCGGGCGGCGAGGTCGAGGTAGTACTCGTCACGCGTTCCCGCGTCGATGAAGATGAGACTCTGTCTGGCCAGTGCTTCGCGGTAGGGCTCTTCGGAACAGATTTCGACGGGATCGTAGCGCAGCCAGCGGGCAAACACGGCGTCGTCGATTGTGCCGTCGTGCCAATTGACCGGCAGGGCGAATCCGAGTGGCGTCGAAGGATCGGGGCTGTAGGCGGCGGCACTGGCAAAGATCGTCATCACGTCGAACAGATCGCCAGGCCGCGGACCCTTGCCGGCATCGAGCCAAGTCTTGAGCGCTCCCTCGGGACCGCCATAGCGACGCACCCGCCGACAGAACTTGAGCAGCTCGGGCGGTGTGGTCAAACGGAAAAATCCGTCTCCGGCGTGACTCGCCACGGCGGAAAAGCACTCGGGATGATTCATCGAAAGCCACAGCGCGCCGATGCCACCTGAAGACCGGCCTGCGACGGCGCGATGCGCGGAAGTCGGCAGTGTGCGCAGACTTTCATCCACGAGCGGGACGAGCTCGCGCACCAGATGGTCAGCGTAGCGCCCGAGGACGGGTGAGTTTACGTACTGGCTTCCTCCGAGTGCGGTGTAGCAATCAGGAAGCACGGTAATGAACTCGGGCAGAGACGGATCTTGGGCATGGAGGCGGCTGATTCGTTCGTCGAGTGACTCGGCGATGGGTGAGCGGTTGAGGAGCTGATAGCCTGCGCCACTGAACGACGACAAAATGTAGATGACGGGATAGCGACGGCGCGGATCGGTCGCGTAGCTCGGTGGCAGGATCACCGGAACGCTGCGCGTCGTCGGGTCACCGTAGCGATTGCCGGAAAGTGCGCTGCTGGAAATCGTGAGCGTGGAGACGGTGTGCGATTGGCCAGTCGACATGCCTGCGTTATAGCAGGTCTTTTTTTCGGCTGCGGGCGGTGTGTGGGCTAGCTGCCGCTCAGGATTCGCTGTAGCTCGTCGGCCTCTCGGCTGAGAGCGAAACGATACAGCTCGTCGATGAGCTTTTCCCCTGCCGCGCCTCTGCGACGGAGCGAGCTGACGGCAGCTTGCATGTTTCCACACCACAGCAGACCGAAGAAGTGGCTGCTTTGGAGGAGGGCTTTCGCCATGCCATCGTAGTTGGGAACTGCGGCATAGAACTCCATCGCCAGCGGGACGATTTGCGTCGCCAGTTTGCTCGGAATGGCCCGGCGCTGACGCTGGGCCTCGGCCTCGATCCGCTTGTCGGCAAAACCAACCGGGACGTAGTCCTTGACCTGCTGTCGCACCAGTCCGCCGAACAGCACTGCGAGCTCTTCGCTCGACATCCGCAGCGGCAGGTGAAGCTGACACTGGAGGATCTTGAGCAAGCCACCGAGCACAAAGCGTCGCTCGGCTTCGGACACACCGTCGAGTAGCACGTTGGAGATGATGAGCGCTGGTGGCTCGAGTGGCTCGATGGTGTAGTGCGGCACCGTCTGACCGGACTCGTCTTTGCCCTGCGCCG
>CAYTGC010000501.1:0-3667 GCA_964437195.1 uncultured Myxococcales bacterium
AGGATTCCTTTTCCTCCTGTCGCGATGCACAGACCTTCGCGAGCATCGGTGCATCCTCCTGTTTTAGGCGCTGCGCAACTTTCCTTCCGGTGCGCTTGGCCTGCTTCACAATGCTGTCCATTCTTTGGTTCATCTGCTTCTCCTTTGGGTGAAGACAACATCCATTGATGTTGTATGGGGGTCCGCTGTTTCCGCCTGCGTACACGCCGGAATTGGTGCCAAAAGCGCGTAGGAAGAGATCGCCGGACAGAGAGTCCATCCTCCTCTCGAAGGAATGGCTGTACCTGCGCTGCCATGTGAGCCGGAAGGTCGGAGAGCTGAAGGCCAAGCTCCTTGGTCTTCAGCAGCCGCAGCAGCGTGCTTGCCTTCGGATTGGTTCTTCCCGTCTCGATAAACTTGATGGTGCAGTCAGAGAGACCAGACAAGTCAGCAAGTTTCTGACGAGAGAGCCCAGCCGTAATTCGCCTGTGCTTGAGACGTTCGCTGAGGATATCCATCACATGGTTCTCCGGTTTGTAAGTCGTTCCGTGTGGTCCTGCACAGAGGATCACGGCGCAGCACCAAAGATGTCTCGGAGTCGCTTCCGTTGTGAAAGGAGGAGCGGTAGCACGAGCGCAGAGAGTACGGACAACACCAGGAAGAACGTGTGATGGGACCACTGTGTCCAGTAGCGACCGATGAGTCCTGCCGACAGATTGCCAAGCGCAATCGCGGCGAACCACACGCCCATCAGCAGTCCGGCCCGACGGGGCGGAGCTAGCGTACTGACCAGGGAAAACCCAACCGGCGACACACATAGCTCCGCGATGGAGATGAGGAGATAGCTACCGATGAGCCACAGGGGACTGATACGTACTGTGTCTCCACCGAGAAGAGAAGCCGTCACCATAACCAGACAGGAGGCAGAACAGAGCGAGACACCAACCAGAATCTTGAGATGTATTGCCAGCGGCCAGCGCAGCCAGATTCGGTTGAGCAGAGGGGTAGCTGCAATGACAAGGAGGGACTGAAGACTCTGATACACAGGTGGATTGAGCTTGATTCCTAGGAGGGTGGGAAGCGTGTGATCGCTTGCGAACAGAGTCAGGGAGGATCCGCTCTGGTGGAACACAAAAAAGAACGTCACCGGGATGGGAAGTAGCACAAGCAGGGCGATGATGCGCTCGCGCTCCGGCCCGTCATGATGACGCCGTGACTGCTGCGGATAGACGGACAGAAGACGCCGCGCAATGCTCCACAGCAGGGTGGCGAGCAGACAAGCCAGCCCACTGACGAGGAATGCGGCGCCATAGCCGTGTTTAGGGACGAGCCAGGCACCGAAGAAACCCGCGGGAAGTGAGCCTAGGTTGATCGCCAGATAGAAGCGACTGTAGGCCGTGTCTCTCTCCGCCTCATTTGGGAACAGTGCACCGACTGTGGAGGTGATGTTTCCTTTGAACAGTCCAGAGCCAAGGGAAAAAAGAAAAAGGAACGGAATGAGCTGCGTGGCGGACATCAGGAGGAAATAGGAAATGGAGAGGAACACTCCGGAAACAGCGACGGTGGACCAGCGTCCAAAGCGATCGGCAATCGGACCGCCAAGAAGCGGCGTGAAGTACGAAAGCCCGATGAAGACTCCGTAGTGGGTCGCAGCTTGTGCTGCGGTGAAGCGATGACGCTCGACGAGACAGAGTGTGTAAAGAGAAAATGCGAGGTAGAACGCGAATCGCTCCAATCCGACGGTGAAGCAGGCGACACGGAGTGCCTGGATGCGACTCCTTTCGGACTCATGTGTCGATGAAGCAGCGATTGCGGAATTGCGGGACACACTACTGGAGTCCATGAATCCCGCTGCGCCGTGCTTATCCGCCATGACGACCTCCGAGGATAAGAAAGAGCTTCAGGAATGAAACAGCCTGGGCAGACATAGAGCCTCCATCCGCGCACTTGATCTGGGACGAACCCGTGGCTACTCTGCGCGACGTTCCGCGGGGCGTACCTCGGGAACACGCCACCCGTCGCGCCGGAGCCGCGCGTATGGCACTCCATAGAATTGAGAACTTTAGAGAACAACACCAAAGTATGGTCGATCTTGACAATGTCAACAGAAAAATTCCGACCGAGCCGCGATCATGTAAAAGCGGCTCGGGTGTTCCTTCACATGACGCAGGAGCAGCTTGCCAAGGCTGCTGGGGTTTCTGCTGCGACGCTGGCCGCCTTCGAGGCTGGGAGCTACGCGACCTACGATTCCACAATGGACAAGATCGTGGCTGCGCTCGAGGCTCGGGGGATCGAGTTCCTAAACGGAGGCAGACCCGGCGTACGACTGCATCCGGATCGGGCTGTGATTCCGAGCTAGGTTGTGGGGTGGTGTCGACGGGGTAGGACTGACCTCGATTCATAGACCCACGGTGTGGGGTTCACTTCGGTTCCGCTTGCAAAATCATCGCGACAAAAACCGAACACGACCGTTACGGCGTCGACAATTCTTGTTACGGACTCCTGCAACGTGATAAGCCCCCGGCTGTATCGGAGGCACTCATGGAGTCGATTTCCAGCTCAGCTTGCGACGGTCTTGGTAATGGTACCGTGGAGTGTGCAAACGATCTGCGGAGGAAGATCGCGGAGTCGATCCAGCGTGCGCAGCGGCTGACGAAAAACCAGGCAAAGAGTGCAGCGATCCATGAGTGCCTGCTGTTTCTGCACAAGGCGCTCGCGTGCATTAGTGAGGATGGAGAGGAGTATTGGGATACCACCGTCCAGATCGACTGGAAGAACCTGGGAAAGAGGCTCAAGCTCAAGCGGATGCAGGCCAACCTGGGGCAAAAGGAGTTGGCCGACTTGGTCGACATCAGCGATGGGATGGTCCGAGCGATTGAGGCGGGTTTGCGGCGTCCCAGTCGGGAAGTTCTGCTCCGGCTTCTGGCTGCGCCGCAGCTCGGACTGCGGCTCGAAGAGATCGCTTCCGACTCTGCCAATGACGGAGTGGTTCCGACATCGTGGCTCGCACCGCACTACAATCCGTCCGCAATGATTAGTGAGATGGTTGAGCAGCTCAACGGTGCGGGAGGATCGCTCGAACAGACGACGGCCTATCTGGACTATCAGAGTGCTAAGGACTGCCTCGACATCTTCAACTCACCGAGCTATCTAAACGCCTTTAGCAACACTGCGGCGCTCGATCACATGGCACAGCAGATTGTGGAAAAGGGCGGAGCCGGAGGGCTCGACATCATCGCGCTGGGCTGCGGAGATGCGAAGCGAGAGATCAAGCTTGTAGAGTCGATCGTTTTGCACGGGAAGACGCGCGGAATCACCAACATTCGACTCTTCCTTCTCGACATCAGTCACTCTCTGCTTACCGTCGGACACGCTGCTGCGCGCGAGACGCTTGGGAACTCCGTAAAGAGTGTGATTGCACTGCACGGAAATTTCCACGACCTGCCCAAATATCCGCTGTACGGAGAGCGGGACATTCGCACCCGGACTCGCGTGTTCACGATGCTGGGATGTACGCTTGCCAACATCGACAACGAAGTCCGTTTCTTCCGTGACACCATGAGCTCTGCGGCCAAGGGAGACTTCTTCCTGACCGACTTCACCAACACCTACGCTTCGGCAGACCGCCCCGACGAAGTCCGAGCCGCCGATCCCGGCTATCAAGGTGGGGTCCGCGACAGCTACAAAA
>CAYTGC010000502.1:0-3661 GCA_964437195.1 uncultured Myxococcales bacterium
GGCCGCGCATACTTAGACCCACTCGCCAGTTCCGGTGCCATGTACATGGGCGTCCGCCAAGACTTCCGTACAACAGCTTCCCCCGTTGTCCGCACAAGGCAAGCAGATGTGCTACCTCAGCGGAGGGGGAATGCTCGGGCTGACACGGACTTCTGGGACTGGAAGATGCCCAGCGCCTTCTACGCTCCTGCTCACTCGCCAAAGTGACTGGTGGGAATGGATAGGAATGCCACTTTTGCTGCGCCATCTCGCGTTATGATCACCAGGGAACACGATGGAGAGCGATTCAGATCGGATGGCAACGCGAGCAAGCAGAGTCGGCGCTTGGGTCGGTGTTGGCTGCGTAGCTCTTTCGGCGCTTGTGCTTGCGGTCATGGTCCGACCGTCGGTGTCGCTAGTGCTTGCGGTGCTGGCGATGGCTGTACCGCAGTGTATTTGTGCAAACCGAGTCGGCCTGCGGATCGGTCCAAAGATCGCTTCCGGTCCCGCGCTGGCGTCTGTTCCGCTCGGAGCGCTGGCCGGACTTGTGGTCCTGCTCTGTACGGCGCTCACGGCTTCAGGGGTCGGTTTGTGCTGGGGAATTTTCGACGGAATCCGTGGCAACGATTGGGCATATAGCTATGTCGGAAAGCCCTTTGTGGCCGTGTTGTTTTACGGATTCTGGATCGCAACTCCCCTCGGTGTATTGGCTGGTTTGCTCATCCGCGTTGTTTCCATCGGACGGCTCCTTTCCACGTGAAGTACACAGTCATGAATCGTCGTCAGTTTCTGTCCTTCACACTTGCGATTTTGGCGGCGCAGCATGCCGCGCACGGGTCTTTGGGGGCCAAGGCAATCTACATTCAACCGCTTGGCGATGCACTTCCCGATGAAGACGTGACCCTGGTGGTCTTGGCTCTGCGCGAGCTATACGGAATGGATGTGAGACTGCTTTCGCGAATTCCTCTTCCGCCGACTGCATACTATCCATCCCGTCGCCGATACCGCGCTGAGCGCCTGGTGGATTTTCTCGGGCCACGACTCCCAAGCGATGGAGAACGGATCTTGGGACTGACTGCCGCGGACATCTCGACCACCAAGGGAAAGGTCTATGATTGGGGGGTGTTGGGACTCGGATCGCTCGACGGTGCAGCAGGCGTCCTGTCTTCTTTCCGGTGTCACAAAAAAAGCCGTGGCAGCGAACACGCACGACAGCGCCTTGCCAAAGTTGCGGTTCACGAGATGGGACACACTCTCGGACTCCCGCACTGCGCCACCACAGGATGTCTGATGCATGATGGCGAAGGGTCTGTCCTGACCACCGACACGGAATACGATCTGTGTACGCACTGTCGGGCGCAGCTCGCGGCGTCCGGACGGAAGATTCCGGAACGTCCGAACATTCCATGGCCGCGCCCGTGAAAAGCTCGCCCTCTGAGAGTGGAATCAGGCCAGAGCTTCCATCGGTGACTTGGGTTTCTTCAAGCCTACTGCGCGCGCAGGCAGAGTGCGCTAGGGTGATGGGCGGACTGTTTCGAGAGGTCTGGGGGATGCGATCGTACGCAGTGGCCGTTGTTGCGGGGTGCCTGCTGGTCGCAGGGCTCGACGTGTCGCGTGCGCTTGCACAGCCGAGACAACCCCAGCTTTCTGCCAGGCCAGGCATGGCAACGGAGCAGCTCGTCTCTCAGCCGAAGCTGGCGAAGCTTGTGGATGCGCTGGCGGCTCGTTCGGCGGTGAACCTTGCGCGATTTGGCGGCGAGTCAGGACAAGACAAACTTCCACAGATCCTTGCCAAGATCGAAGCCGTCACCACGCCCACGCAGCGTCTTTCGCTTCTTCGGCACCAGAGTCCTACGGTGCGTGGTTATGCTGTTCGTTTTTGGCTGAATCAAGATAGAGAAGCTGTCTTGGCGGCAGAAACACTGCTCGACGATGACATACAGATAAACACGATACACGATTGCCGTGTTACCGGCATATTGATGTGTGATTTCGTTCTGAGACAGGTCGCACCAGCGCTGCTGAAAGATCGTCTTGTCCAAATCGCACAAGCTAGCAAAAATCGCTGCAAGCTTACTGCACTGCGCGCCCTGGCTGCCGAAAAACACCCTCGGGTTGCAGCACTGGCTGAGCCGCTGCTCCGCGAGCAAGATCCCTCGCTCCAGGCGCTGGGGATTGAGCTACTTGGCCATGTTCCCAGTGCGCAGAGTGCTGATCAGGTGCGAGCTCTGGCCTCCTCATCGCCCCATGTCGAGGTTCGCGCAGCTGCAGCAGCGGCGCTGCATGCCTGGCCGCAGCCTGCTTCCGAGTCGGTGTTGCGAACGCTAATGGACCAAGATCCCAGCCCGGCGGTGCGCGCCCTGGCTGCCCAGAGCTACGTTCAGCAGCCAACGCGTGATCTGCAGTGGATCAAACAGCGGAGACTCCAAGATAAGAAGCGTATCAAAGAAGCGATTGAGCTTGGACTCGCATATGATGGACGCCCCGATTCGCTGGAATTATTACGTAGTTGGTTCATTCCCCAAGTAGATGTTGCAGAAGTATTTTGGCAGAGCATACTTGGTCCTGGTTATGCGGGGAATGTCGTCAGTTCAAATTTTATTGATTTATTAAAAGAGCTGCGGAGCCAGAAGATATCAAAAGAACTGGCGCGCAAAATAGATTCCTTCTTGACACAGTGGGAAGAATATAAGCACAGTTCATTTATGACATTTCGTTCGATAGGAACGTTTCACATCATCCGATAGTTGTCGGCACACTTCGCGGCGGGCGAAAGCTCGGCAAAGGGGCTGCAGCATGGGAGATCACTCGATAGGGAGAACGTGATGAGAGCACAGAAGGTACGGTGATGGTCGACACTCCTTGCAGCGATCGGCTTTGGCGCGGGACTTGCGGCCTGTCCGGGGGTCCCGAGCACTGGCAATCCGAACGGCAGTACGGACCTCTCCGGGGGATCAATCGCTACCGATCTGGCCGGACTTGATCTCTATGGGGTCGATCTGTCGGGGACTGGCGGGCCAACCGTTGATTCCGCTTGCACGGCGCAGGCCCAGAACACCTGCGCCAAGTACCAGGAGTGCGCGCCCTTTGGGTACGCCGCCAGCTACTCGTCGATGACGCAGTGCGTGACGCGTTACAAACAGCTCTGCCTCAATTACTTTGGACTCCCCGGCAGCACCCGCACCACTGCCGATGTGCAGCGTTGTGCGGCTGGGCTCGCCACGCAGACCTGCATGGACTATTTCGATGGGACGAGTGCATACCAAATCAGCTGCCGCAGCACCGGCACCTTGAACGATGGCACGCCTTGCGGCGCCAGTGATCAGTGCAAGAGCCAGTACTGCCTCATCAACAATGGCTCGACGGGGTGTGGCGTCTGTTCGCAGTACCAAAAAGTCGGCAGTACCTGCCAGAGCGCCGCTGGAGTCCCGGGATGCGAGCCCGGATCCGTCTGTATGGGTTCAACCGGTTCGCAAAAATGTGTGGCGCAGTCTGGACTGAATGGAAGCTGCAACACGACGAATGGTCCTTCCTGTAAGTATCCGCTGGCGTGTCGCGGAGGGATCTGTTCCCAACCCAAGCTGCTCGGGGACGCTTGCGATCCGACAGTGGGTGGCGACTGTGACGCGACCAAGGATGTCTATTGCAACAGCACCAGTCGCAAGTGCGAACAGCTCTACCG
>CAYTGC010000503.1:0-3659 GCA_964437195.1 uncultured Myxococcales bacterium
TTGGTTTTCGCCCAGGTTTTGGGCTACGGCATAGGTTTCAGTATCTTCGCACAAATTGCAGTTCTCGCGGCAAGAAGCCGCGCAGCGACGGATACTTTCTGTGGGCGTGAATTTTCTGCGGCTAGCTGCTGCCCAGAAACTCGTCGAGTAGTTGGGCCAAAAGCTCGGGTTGGTGTCGCTGCATCATGTGCCCGGCATTTGCTAGCTCAACGTGCCGCGCGTTGGGAATGGCAGCACGCCGTCTGACGGATTCTTCCGGTGCATAGCGAAATTCACTATCAGCACCATCGATGAGGAGCGTCGGACAGCCAATTCGTCGCCAGAGCGCCATGGCTCCATCCACCATGAATAGATACGGTGCGGGCGTAAGGTGAAGTGGATCGTGCTTGAACTGGAGTTTTCCATCGGGGCCACGCACGGTCGAAGCCTCGGCCAAGCGTAGCGCAAGCTCGACGCCAAGCTTGGGATCCGTGGCGCGCAGTCGGGCCGCTGCTTCTTCAAGTGTCGAGTATCGTTTGCTCCCGCCGCGCTCGGTCTGTCGTTTCCAGGCAGCTATCCAAGCGCTCAAACGGTCTGGCCACATCGACCAGTCGTTGTCGGGCGGTCCAAGTCCCTCCAGGAGCGCCAGTCGAGAAACGCGGCCGGGATACACGCCGGTGAAGTACGCCGCAACCGATCCACCCATGGAGTGTCCGACGATGGATACGCGCTTTCGGCCAACCTTCGCGATGAAGTCTTCAAGGTCAGCCAGGTAATCCATGAAGTGGTAGTAGCCGCCGGTTCCTACGCGATCGCTGTCACCGTGACCTCGCAGATCGGGCGCGACCAGATGATATTTACCGGCCAGTCCCGCAGAGACGACGTTTTCCCAAGTCCAGCTCAGATCAAGGAAGCCGTGAACAAGAACGACGGTGTGATCGATTTCTTCGGCGCCATTCCACTCGAGGAAGTGGTAGCGAAGGCCAGTCGAGAGCGAGACGCGACGAGACACAGGCTGAATCATGCGTCCCAGCGTGCCGGAGATTGGGCGTTTTGGGCAAGCGAGGACCGCGCCTTACCGAGGACCAAGCTGCGTTGCCAAAGACTAGGGTAGAGTAAGAAAATGTTCTCATTTTCACCAGGCGACGCCGACTCCTTACGGGCGTCGCTTTCACCAAGGTGCGGACCATGAGCAAGCTTCCGTCTCCTCCGCTGGGGCAGGGTGTGGCGCCACCTTCGGGGCCGTCTAGTCCGCTTCCCTCGCTTGCGGTTGCATCAACGATTGGTCCGTCGGGGATTCCGGTAAGGCCGCTACCGGTAGCGTCGGTGCCTGTCGATACCGCCCAAACGCTGAGCATGGATCAAGCTGGTCTCGGGGATACCGATCGCGGCCAAGGCAAAGACGTGGGCACGCGGGATCTGGGATCGACTACAAAAGACGTTCGTCGTGAAATCACGGTGCTCCCGCTCGTCGAGATGCGAGGAGAAAAAGTCGAGCTGGTTCGCAAATCCAATGCCCGCTACGAAAAAATCAAAGAGCTGGGCAAAGGCGGGATGGGCGAAGTCTCGCTCGTTCGCGACAACGACATCGGGCGAATCGTCGCGCTCAAGCGGCTCTATGCGCCTTCGTCGGGAGATCAGTCGGGCCTGGTCCGGTTCATCAGCGAGGTTCGCACCGTCGGTCAGCTAGAACATCCCAACATCGTGCCGATACACGATGTCGGCCTCGACGAGAACGGCAACTACTACTTTGTGATGAAGTATGTTGATGGCGAGACACTCGAGCACATCATCAAGAAGCTGGCTGACGGAGATCCGCACTATCACCAGCGCTATCCCGTCGATGTCCGGCTGGAAATCTTCATGGGCCTGCTGCGCGCGCTCCAGTACGCCCACGATCAAGGAATCGTGCACCGAGATATCAAGCCGGCCAACGTGATGGTGGGGCGCTACGGCGAGGTGGTTCTGATGGACTTTGGCGTCGCCAAGCAGATTCGTGGCGCCGAAAAGTTGCCCGACAAGCCGACTGAGCCGATGAAGCCCGATGCCCAATCGCGGTTGTTTGCAACGAGAAACGACCAACTGATCGGGACGCCTGCCTACATGTCACCAGAGCAGGCGATGGGACGCAACGACCTCATCGACGAGCGGAGCGACATCTACAGTGCGGCGGTGATGCTCCATGAACTGCTTGCACTGCGGCACTACCTAAGCGAGGTGTCATCGCTAAATGGGATGCTGATGGCGATCGCCACGGAGCCATTTTCGTACTGGCAGCTCATCTTTGTTCGCCACTCGAAGCACCCGGTGCCGCGATCGGAGCTACTGCACTTCGTCGCCAAGGGTCTGCACAAAGACCCCAACCAGCGCTTCCAGAGTGTGATCGAGATGATTGGCGAGCTTCAGCGGCTGATCGATGGACGTTGTGCGGTTCGCTGCCCTGCGACGCTGGCCAAGCGGATGACCCGCGAAGTCACGGCATTTATCGAGCGATTCCCGAAGCTGTCACCGTTCCTGTTTTATCCGGCGCTGCTGTTTCTGTTCTACTCGGTGGCCTTTACGATCTACCGCAGCGTGCTGTAGGGTGCGGCGATGCCGCGACGGCACCGGCTTGCGATCGTCTGCTCTCATCCGATTCAGTACCTCGCACCGTGGTTTGTGCAGCTTGCGCGCGAGCCTTCACTCGATGTGACGGTGCTGTATGGAACGCGGCAGGGACAGACGGCAGCGGCGCAGGATCGCGACTTTGGCCGCGCGCTTCTGTGGGATGTTGACCTTCTGTCTGGCTATCGTTCCGTCGAGTTGCAGAGCCATTCGCCTCGTCCAGGACTCGATCGCTTTTGGGGCGTGCTGAGCCTGGAACTCGCACGGTATCTTCATCGAGACAGCTTCGACTCGGTGGTGATCTTGGGCTGGAACTATGCGCTGTATCCAGTCGCACTGGCGACGGCCAAGCTGGCGAATCTGCCGGTGATCCTGCGCGGTGACTCGGTTCGTTACCTCGCGGCGGATGAAGAAGAGCGGCAGCTCGACGGAGCTTCACGGCTACGGCTGGTGGTCAAACAGCGGCTGCTTGAAACGTACGTTGGGAGCTGTGCGGCGGTGCTGGCCGTTTCGACGGGGAACCGGCGGCTGCTACAGCACTATGGCGTTTCTCCCGAGCGGATCTTTTTTGCCCCGTATGCCGTCGACCATGATCGCTTCCGCTTGCCGTCCGATGTACTTGCGCAGCTTGGCCGGACGAAACGTCACGAGTTGGGAGTTGTCGACGACAGGCCGGTGCTGCTGTTTTGCGGCAAGCTCAGTCCGGTCAAAGCGCCGCAGCTTCTTTTGTCGGCGTATCGACGTCTGCGGCAGGCTGGAACGGTGGCGGCGCTGTGGCTGTGTGGCGACGGGGCGCTGCGAGATGAACTGCATGCCGAGGTTGCTCGGTCGTCGATTCCCGATGTCTCGTTTCTCGGCTTCCGCAACCAGCGCGAGCTACCGAGCCTGTACGCTGCGGCAGACGTGCTGGTGGTTCCGTCGGAGCGAGAAGCCTTTGCGATGGTAGTGCCCGAAGCGATGCATGTCGGACTGCCAGTGATTGCTTCCGACCGAGTCGGTTGCGTCGAAGATTTGGTTTTGCCCAGCGAGACGGGCCTTGTGTTTCCAAGCGGGGACGAGGATGCGCTGCTCGGCTG
>CAYTGC010000504.1:0-3658 GCA_964437195.1 uncultured Myxococcales bacterium
TCAGCCTGCTCAACAACGCCGACCACGACGTCGAACGGGCCCAGCGCGGCATCGTCTACATCGACGAGATCGACAAGATTGCCCGCAAGAGCGACAACCCGTCGATCACCCGTGATGTCTCGGGCGAAGGTGTTCAGCAAGCGCTGCTCAAGATTTTGGAAGGTACCGTCTGCAACGTGCCGCCCAAAGGCGGTCGCAAGCATCCGCAGCAAGAGTTTTTGCAGGTCGATACCACCAACATCCTGTTCATCTGCGGCGGCGCTTTCGTCGGTCTTGAGGACGTGATCGAGCAGCGCGTCGGCCAGAAGAACATGGGTTTTGGCGCGAACATCCAGAGCAAGCACGAAAAGAAGATCTGGGACTTTCTCAAAGAAGTGCAGCCCGAGGACTTGCTCAAGTACGGCCTGATTCCCGAGTTCATCGGTCGCCTGCCGGTGATTGCGCCGCTCCACGAGCTGACCGAAGACGCGCTCGTCGACATCTTGACCAAGCCGCGCAACGCGCTCATCAAGCAGTATCAGAAGCTGTTTGAGATGGATGGCGTCAAGCTGCGCTTTACCAAAGGCGCGCTCAAGGCGATTTCTCAGGCCTCGCTCAAAACCCGCAGCGGAGCGCGCGGACTTCGGGCCATCGTCGAGAACATCTTGCTCGATACGATGTACGAGATTCCGTCGCACCCGAACATCAAGGAAGTGCTGGTCAGCGAAGAAGTCGTCGAGCAGAACCAGCAGCCGCTGCGCATCTATCACCAAAAAGACGCAGCTTCGGCCTAAGCAACTTTCTGCCGACGCTGCCGTTTTCCCCTACACTGCGGGCATGACAGCAAAGCGCAAGCCGACGTCTTCATCGTCCAAAGCTCCTGCCCGTTCTCGTGGCACCGCAGAGCCAGCGGCGGCGGGCAAGCCGTCTGATGGCGCTGTGGGCGAGCCCTCGCACGAGCCGCGAGTGGGCGACAATCTGCGGATTTTGCGACTGGAGCGGGGGATGTCACTTGCCGAGCTGGCGGAGCGGAGCGAAGTGAGCAAAGCGATGCTCAATCAGATCGAGATGGGCAAAAGCTCGCCGACGATTGCGCTTGGCTGGAAGATAGCGAATGGACTGGGCGTGCCTTTTGGTGCGCTGCTCGGCGAGCCGCAGCCGGGCGACTTCGTGGTTCATCGGTCCGAGCAGATGCAGGTGCTCTACTCCGATGGAAAAGCGCTTCGATCGACGGCGCTGTTTCCGGCGGGTGACTCGCGGGTCGCTGAAATGTACGAGCTACAGCTAGAGCCCGGCAAAGAAGAGCTGGCGTCGGCGCACAGTCCTGGCACGCGAGAGCAAATCTATGTGACGGCCGGGCAGCTTGTCGTGGAGGCCGCGGGGAATCAAGCGGCGCTCAAAGTGGGGGATGTGCTCTTTTTCTGTGCGGACCGGCCTCACCGCTATCACAACCCAGGTCGAGAGCCCTTGCGCTGCATCTTGCTGATGCTGTATCCGAAGGATCGCAAGCCGACGCCGGAACCGGGGACGATGAAGATTTAGGCCGCGCGCCTACTGCGGCTGGGTGTGAAGCATCATGCCGTTTTGGCCGGCGGCCCAGAAGTCGGTCTGGCTCAGGCCACCGAGCGCTTGGATGCGATTGCGGGTGGTGGCATCTTTCGCTGCCCAGCTCGTTCCGTCGAAGTTCCAGAGTGTGCCGTTTTCTCCGCCGAACCACGCTGGGCTGGTCGCGTCCTGTCTCCACACGCTGAGCAAGTTGGCCGTTCCGAGTCCGGTCGTCTGAAGTCTCCACATGGCGCCGTCGTAACGATAGATCACGCCGGTGTCGCCGACTGCCCAAACGTCGGTCGCGGACGTGCCCGTGATGGCGCGCATCTCGGTGCCAGCTCCCAGGTAGGTGTACTGGAGCATGCCGACGCCGATGTTGATGTAGGCCATAAAGCCCTTGCCGGTGACAAAAGTCAGGACAGTGGCGCCTTGCATCGTCCCCCAGATTCCGTTGACCGTCGTCACGCGGTTCATCCCGGAGGTGTCTTTGAGGTCGTAGACCTTCCAGGTGCTAAATCCGTCCCACAGCCAGAAGTTGAGCGGCGCGGATGCTCCACTGGCCGCCGTGCTGACGCCCCAGATGGTCGTGGAGCCAGCAGACCAAACGCCACGGACGTCCTGAATCAAATTGGACGGCAGCGCGACGGGATACGGCGCCCAGGTGTTGTTTAGAAAGCGCAGCAGGGTTCGATTGTCGCCGCCGACATATATCTCCGTCGGAGACACCGCCCAAATCGAGTTAAGGTTGGCCGTCGTGCCGCTGTTGACGGTGGTCCATTTTGTCCCGTCGTAGTGTGCAAGCAAGCCACCATCACCAACGGCCCAAACGTCGGTGGTCTTGAGTACGGCGACCGAGCGGATGTTGGGCTCGAAGCCCGTCCGAGACGACGTCCACTTGTTGCCGTCGTATCGGATGAGCTGGCCACCGGCACCAGCGGTCCAGATGTCGCTGCTGCTGCTGCCGCGGACTGCTGATAGTGCGAGCGTGGTTCCTGCGGGCTGGGGCGACCAAGTGCCCGCGTTGCCTCTCACGATGGTTCCGTTGGTTCCGACTGCAACGAACTGATTGCTCGATGGAGAGAAGACCGCCGAGAGCTGCTCGCTGGTTCCTGAGGTCTGCGCGGACCACGTCGAGCCCGAAAGCCCAAGGACCGTTCCGTTCTGGCCAACTGCGACGGCATTGGTTGCGTCCCCGACCATTGCCGACAGGTTGACCGTCGTCGTGCTGGTCATCGCCGTCCAATTGGAACCATCAAACTTGCGGATGACACCGGCATCACCGACGGCATAAACCTCGGTCGATGAGCGTCCCCAGACACCGTTTAGGTTGCTTGCCACACCCGACGTTTGAGACGTCCACGTGCCAGCCGAGCGCTTGAGAATGGTGCCACCTTCACCAACCGCCCACGCATCGGTGCTGTTGCCCCAAATGGCGGTCAGGCGTCGGTTCGTGCCGCTGGCTTCCGCTGCCCATTTGGTGCCATCCCAGCGAATCACTTTGCCGCTATTGCCAACGGCCACGACGTCGGTGGCAGATGCTGCCCAGACGCCATTTAGCGTGTCGGTGATGCCGCTCGACGACGCGGACCACCTTGCCCCATCGTAGTGATAGATCGTACCTGCGTCGCCCACTGCCCAGACATCACTTGCCGATATCGACCACAGCGCTTGGAACGTATTGCCCTGCGGCAGTGGGTTGGACCAGCAGAACAGGTTTGGCGCACATGTCTTCGGCGGTGGCGGCGGCGGGCACTGGCGCGGGCTCACCGTCTTCATCGAAGCCGTGACTTCATAGCGCCACGGACTGCCTACCGGCGTGTTGACGGTACCGGTACCGACTTTGCAAAGATCCACGTCGTACGAATCGATGCTTATCGTGAGCGTGCCCGCCAGCTCTTTTGCCAGCCGCAGGCCAAACCGCGTCAGCTTGCTGGTGACTTCGAACGGGGTCGTATTTGTCGATGCTTTTCCATCGAGAGTGGTGCTTACCACCAGCTTGGTCGCATCGGCCGTGAGGCCAAGGACGTTGACTGCGATGGCGTTTGCGTCCGGCTCCAGCTGACCTGGGTTGCCACCGCAGGTCACCATAGCGAGTGGTAGCGCGGTCAACGTGAGCCGCCACCATTTACGG
>CAYTGC010000505.1:0-3657 GCA_964437195.1 uncultured Myxococcales bacterium
GGCAAATCTGGCCTGGGAGAGCATCTTCCTGTTCGAGACGCTCCGTCACAGTGTCTACGATGCGCGTCTCGCGATGATCCTGCCGTGGACACTGCTCGACGGTGCGATCGTGTATCAGTGCTTCCGCTTCGGCGCCGATGATTTTCATACCCCCACGGCAAAACAGTATTTCCGACCAGGACTCCTGGGTATTCTGCTGATCGCAGCCATCATTTTATACTCATTTGTTCGCGAGTTTCGTGATGCAATCGGTTGGTATGCTGCTTTTGGCCAAAACCTGATGATGTCGATATTATTTGTTACAATGATACTTCGCCGCAACAGTCTGCACGGCCAGTCCATTTATATTGCCATAAGTAAATTTCTCGGAACGTTTTTTGCTTTCTTGCTTGCATTATTTTGGTCACCAAGGAGCTTACACGAGCACTGGGAAACATTATTGCCAGACAAGTATTATCCTATTTCAAACCTGCTTATCATCTTGTATGCTGGCATCTTCCTGTTTGATGTCCTCTACATCGTGCTCGTGGTTCAAAAGCGCCGAGCTGACGGAACCGCACGTGCAGCCCCAGAAGTGGCCTCGCTACAGGTGTGAAGACCGGATTGCGGTCGTTCCGCAGCGCAAGTCCCCGCAGGTGCATTGTTGCTCACTTGGGAATCGGGAAGCAAACCCATTCCGCTCGCTTGTGGATTGGGGCTATGATCCCACATCATGAACAAGCTCTCGCCGTTCCGAAGTGAGTCCACCCGGGCCCGATACCTGGCCAAGTACGACGAAGTGCTGCGGACTTGGCCGGTTCCCTATCGCGAGCGAGACATCCCAACGCGGTTCGGAACCACCCACGTCATCGAGAGCGGGACGGAGGAACTGCCCCCCCTTCTGCTGCTGCACGGCGCCGGCACGACGGCCCTTATGTGGCAGCCGATCATCGCAGAGCTGAGCCGCCACTACCGTTGCTACGCGGTCGACACCATCATCGATCCGAACAAGAGCGTTCAGACCGCATTGATTGATGGCAATGCAGACCTTGTCGCCTGGATGAAAGAGCTACTGTCGGGCCTAGGAATCCCCAAAACGCGCGTCGCTGGTCTGTCCTTTGGTGGCTGGCTGTCGTCGCTTTTGGTGCTGCACTGTCCCGAACAGGTCAGCCATGCCGTATGGATGGCTCCTGGCGGAACGATCGGAGCCCTGTCGGTGGGATTCTGGCTACGCCTTCTGCCCGCAGTCATACTGCGTTCCTCATCGCAGCTGCGGAAGGCACTGCGCTGGATGACAACCCGACCCGAGAGCTTGAATCATCCAACGATGGAGCTCATTGCGCTGGGCCCCGAAGTCGCGCGTTCCCTGCGCCCGAAGATGGTGATTCCCAATGTCTTTGCCGATGACGAGCTGCGCGCCTGCCGCGTTCCCATCACACTCCTGGTTGGCGAGCACGAGGTCATCTACAGACACGGTCCTGCGGAAGTCGCCGAGCGGGCCAAGCGGCTGATTCCCAATGCACGCGTACACATCTTGAAGAATGCCAGTCACATGCTCACGCTCGATGCCACAGATGAAGTGACCCGGCATATTCTCGACGGACTTTCGCAGTAGCGCTTGCATTCTCGATACTTGACGCAGCCGTGTCTCCCTTTTTATCCGGTGGCTACGCTCTGGTATGCTGATGCCATGCTGAAAGCGCTGCTGCGCGCACTGTGTCTGTTTGTGGTTGTCGGCGCGTCGCAATCGAGGACGGTGGCTGCCGACCCCCGACCAACTGCAGAGAGGCTCGATGGACAAGTGACCACGCTGCAAGGCGTTGCGCTGTCAGGTGTGGAGGTCCGCGCACAGACCGGAAGCGCGACGCCAGTTGGGGTTGCGAGGACCGACACCAATGGCCGATTTCTGTTTGCGCAGCTTGCGCCCGCCCCGGACTTCACGCTGGTCATCGAGACACCAGGATATCGACGATTTGCGCTCTCGGGATTCAAAGCCGACGGAAAGAGCAAAGTCGTCCAGCTCTCACGTACGATCGATGCGACGTATCTGAAAGCGCTGCTTTCGGAATCAGAACCAAGTCGTTTTCGCACGCAGGCCGCAGATCTTCTGACTCCTTCGCTAGGCTCGACGGGAGAAGGGCTACCAGAGGATGTCCTTCTGCCATTTCTGCCTGATCTCTGTTCGCGGCTGCGGCCCCTGGTTGGCCAAGATACTGTCAGGGGCAAAGAACGCATGCTGCCCGCAGAACCGTATAGCGTACTGCGCGTGCTTTCCTACTGCAGCGAGCCCAGGGACGATTCCTTGATTGATGCGTGGCGACAAGGTTCTGGCAACTTCGTTTCCAGGCCGACCCGTCGGTGCAGCAGCAGTACGATAGATGGTGCAGTGCGTTCCTACTTGGACCAGCACTTCCAGAAGGAACGAATCAAGCCAGGATCACGCCCACCGGTCGAGACCCGAGTACTGCTCTCTCCGAACAAAGACCGAGCGCTGGTCTCTGTTCTGGTTTCGTATGCGCACTGGGGCTATCGGAAGACGCTGGTCCTTGTGCTGATGCAAAATCAGTGGGAAGTCCGCCTTGTCATCGATCGGGAGACATGGGAAACAGACTAGCTCTGGGTCTTCACGGAAAGCATCGCGCCCATGTGCATGGCGGTCAGCATGCCTTGCTCGATCTGATCGCAAGTCTGGTTGATGACGCTCGGGCCCTGGCCATTCATGCGATCCACGACGGTACGCGCCGGACGCTGACCAGCAGGAGTCTCCACGAGCGTGAGCACAGCATCTGCGACTTCCTGCGGCTTTGGCGCATTCGGATCGCTCAGCCGCGCTTGCATTCCGGCAGCCATCTGCATCGGAATCTGCGCCAACGGACCGTAGGCAGCGCCACGATCACGGTCGGTGCCCATCACGCTGTTGGCACCGAAGTCAGTGCCAAACGCCCCGGGCTGGACAATCACCGACTCAATGCCAAGCGGCGCTAGCTCATAGCGATAGCTCTCGGCCAGTGCTTCCAGCGCAAACTTGGTAGAGCCGTAGACACCCAGGAACGGAATGACCAAGCGGCCCAGTCCGCTCGATACATGAATGAGCAGGCCTCGTCCGCGGGCGTGTAGGTGCGGAAGCAGCGCGCGGGTCACCCGGTGGACACCAAAGACGTTGACATTGTAGAGCGCCTGGACTTGCTCTGTGGTGAACGTCTCGGCCAGACCCATGCCGCCGACACCCGCATTGTTGACGAGCACATCGATGTGGCCGACAAGCCCCAGCGCCTGGGCAATCCCAGCTGAAACGGACGATTCATCGGTCACGTCCAGCTCGACAACATGGACGCGAACACTTCGCTCTTTGGCATAGTCGCGAAGCGCTTGGGCGGCGGCGGCATTCTTCGCTTCGGTCCCGCGCATCGTCGCGACGACGGTGTGTCCGGCTTCTGCCAGCGTCTTGGTGATGAGCAGACCGAAGCCAGTGCTGGTTCCGGTAACAAGGACATTCTGGGAATTGGTCATCGGGAGTACCTCCAGGTTCGCGGTCAAACCCACGTAGCATACCTTCCATCTGCCCACTTGTGTGATCAAGAAATGCAGGTGCCCCAGCACAGCGCAGCACCATCGAGAAGTATCGGCGCTACCTGTCGCGTTCCCACCGACTTCCCAGGAGGAGGTATCCGAATCCAT
>CAYTGC010000506.1:0-3653 GCA_964437195.1 uncultured Myxococcales bacterium
GACAGCTATCGCCTTGGCAACCCAATCGCTTGCGGATGCAGTTTGATGATCCGGCTCATGATCCGGCTCCGCTCACGTTGTCGATGTCTGCAGCGGGAAAGATCGAGCAGTTTGTCCTTGGTGAATACGGTGCGTTTGTTCGTTTGGACTCTTCGACCGGAGTGCCGCCAGCCATTCCTGCTCGACGGTAAAAGCGGCCGCTTTCCGTTCCTTGCATGATTGGGTCTGACACCGACACTCGAAGTTTTGCTACGATGGCAAGCGATGTCCCAGACCTCACACGCGTCGGCAGACCTGCTTCGTCCCCCGGTTATCATGTCGGCGAATCCTCACTACTACGACTACATTCACTGGATCCGTTTGGAGTCCGATGGAACCGTGCGGATGGTCGATGGGGGAGGGCAAGTACTGCGTCGCGAGATCCGGGGACGATTCCGTGTGCTGGTCGAGGAGTCTGGGGTGGTCGAGATTCTGTTCCATGACCTTGTCGACGTAGACCCATACGAAAGAAGTGCAGAGCAGCGAAAGGTCGATGATCTGCGCGTTCGTGTGGACTTCGAGCAAGGTCCGTTCGTTTTCGCGTGTGAAGTGGTTTGGAAAGTCACCGATGAGAACGCCCCGTGGCTTCTGTGTGAGTATCGCTTCGCGCTCAGTCAAGATCCACTGGCTGCGGGTCGACCGTCGCTACCGGAGTTCCCACCGGAGTATCTGGAGCATCCTGAAATCAAGCGATTGGTGGAAGAAAACAGAGCCTACAGAGAGCGCTCGCGCAGATACTATGTGCGCTCAGCTTGTCAGGAACTTCCCTACTGCAAGCTGCGCGAAAAAGGGCTCCCAAACAGCGTGTTTGAGGGATCCAATCCTTAGCGCAAGCGACGCAGATCTCCAACGCGCAGAGTGACTCTCTGGGAATCGAAATACTCTGCCAGTGGGATGCTGTACTTGCGGCTCTGTCCCACCAAGTCTTTGAACTCTGCTGGGCTGATTTCGCGCTTTGTGGCAAAGAAGGAAACCAGGCGTGTGCGCAGATCATCGATGGCGCTGCGATGGAACAGCAGATCTTTTAGCCGCACCACATCACCGCGGCGGACCAGCGGTTCGACAAGACGCTTGACCTCTTCGGGCCGAAGCACAGGCGGTTTCGGTGTCTGTTTTTCGAGGAGAAGCGGAATTTCTTCCAGTCGCGGCCCGGCCAGTCCCGCATCACGCAGTGCCGCCAAGATGGTCTGCACAGGTCCTGAATCAATCGGTTTTTGACCCGTCGTTGGGACTTGCAGTCGTTCGCGATCCATCACCAGCTTTCCCTCTCGGAGAAGGAGCTGACAGACCGCTTCCAAAAGGCGTGGGGAAATGGCTCTCAGGGGTCCGCTCAGTTGGGTTCTCAGCGCTTCCTTCGGCAGGCCGTCTTGCGCAGCATCACTTTGCGCAGTCTTTGCCACCGTGTGTAGGATTCCTTCCCGAACAGACAGAAGTACCGACGGTGAAATCCACGCACCAGACTCCGCTTCGGGAAGCTCGTCCATCCGAAGCAGTTTCTGGGAATCGACCAAAGAGTCCAGCGCCAGCCGCAGGTCACGGACCCCGATCGGAAGCGAGCGCTGAAGATCCAGCAGCGAGGTTCCAGCGAGTCCGCGGCGCTCACCGTGCAGTCGCACGAGACTGGTCTGGGCGGTTTTTCGTTTGGTGTTATCGGACAGGCTGCGCAGTGCTTCCCGCGTTGCGGAAAGGGATTCTGCATCATGCCAGTGTTTCCGTCTTTGCGGAGTGCTCTGGTTGCGCAGAACCATGCCTCCTCCCACCGTTGTTCCGTGGTTTTTTTGTGGCGTAAAACCGCGCAGAACGAAGTGATCTCCTGGCATTGCGCACAGCGGCTCTGCGAGCAAGAGCTGGGCAAACCCCGTTTGTCCCGGCTCAAGCGATTCGCGATCTAGGAGCATTACATTGCAGAGTCTCTGCGCGGTTCCTAGATGTACGATCAGTCTGCTGCGGCGTGGCAGTGCGGCGTGCGAAATCGGCAGGTGCTGCACCTGGACATCGAGTACCGAAGACGCTTCGATGATGCCTGGAGTAACCAGCGTTTCTCCTCGGGAAACTGCCAAAAGAGGAACGCTTAGGTTGACCGCTGTCCGCTGTCCGGCTTGCGACTTTGGGACCGCTTTGCCATGCACATGCAGACCACGAACTTTGGCCACTGCGCGCCTGCTTGGAAGTGCGACAAGCTCATCGCCTACCTTCAGCGTGCCCGACCACTGGGTTGCAGTGACAACCGTACCAAATCCCTTCATGGTGAAGACGCGGTCAATCGGCAAACGGACGGCAGATTCCACATCGCGCGCTGGGCTTCCGCGCAGCGCACGCTCAATCGCACGCGGAAGCTCGTCGAGCCCAACCCCGGAATGAACCGAGCATGGAATGATCTCCGCACCTGCCAGGAAGGTCCCAGCGAGCACTTCTTTTAGCTCTTCCTTCGCAAGGGAGACCAGATCTGGGGGGACCAAGTCACACTTGGTCAGCGCCACCACACCGGTGCGAATGCCGAGCAGACCGCAGATGTCGAGATGCTCTCGCGTCTGTGGCATCACGCCTTCATCGGCGGCCACCACCAGCACCACCGCATCTATTCCTACGGCGCCTGCGACCATGGTGCGGACAAAGCGCTCGTGACCTGGTACATCGACCACTGAAACAACGTCTCCCCCCGGCAGTCGCAAGTGCGCAAAGCCCAGCTCGATCGTGATGCCGCGCTGCTTTTCTTCCTTCAGTCGATCGGTGTCGATGCCGGTGAGCGCTTTGACCAAGCTGGTCTTGCCGTGATCGATGTGTCCTGCGGTGCCGATGACGCGGAAAGCGTTCATGGCTGCGCAACATAGCAGAGTCAGGCGCGCGAAAGCCGATCGTTTGCCCAGACAAGGAGTGCTGCGGCGCCATCAATCGTCGGATCGTGGATGTAGTGCGGAAGGATTCCGTGGATCTGAAATCCCCGTCGGAGTTGTACGCTCAAGGTGGGATCAAAGTAGGTTCCGTTCGCCACTTTCGCGGCGTACTCAGCGGGGGACATTGCTGCGCGGTAGGGACCATAGCCTTTGAGCATTCCGCCAATGAGAATTCCGCGCAAGCCGAGCCTATAAACAAGCAGTTTCCGCGCATCATATAGGAGCTTGCTCAGGCTCTTTCCGCGATGGTCAGGATGGACTCCGATATCGACTCCGTACAGCCAGGGTCCGTCGGGAACGTGATTTGAAAGCCAGTTGTTTCCTGCTGCCTGCATGTACGTGTGATGGGTGTTCAAAAGATCCTGATTGCAGCGGCAGCTTGTCGCGCTGGCCACGGGTCGTCCTGCTGGATCGACCACCGCAAACTGACCTTCGGGAAAGACGTCAAGGTGGGCACGATACTGCTCTGCTGTGATCAGCTCGTCCTCGGATACGTTCGGGAAGCAGAGACGTTGGACATGGGCCAGGGCGGCTGCCATCTCGGGCCGCGTGGCACAGACGCGGAACTCAGTCATGCGGGAATGCTACTACGTGCCGCCGAGGCGCTGGGGAGATTACCGCCAGCCACGGGCGTGATGAACGGGGGCCGGAGCGTGGTGCGCCGGAGGAGAATAGGCCGGAGCGCGATAGACCGGGGCCGGAGCGCGATAGACCGGGGCC
>CAYTGC010000507.1:0-3637 GCA_964437195.1 uncultured Myxococcales bacterium
AAGGGAGTCGGGAGGTGCGGACGGCGCTTCTCATCGAGGCGTGGGACAGGTTCACAGCGCTGCGCACTCCGCCGAAGGTGTCACATCCTCTGTATTTTGCGTTCGAGGCCCGCAAGGGCGGTTCCGCGAGTCTCCTTCTCCTGACGGATGACCTGCGCAGCGAGTTGAAGATCGAAGCCGAGCTAGCAGACATCCGTGAAGCCGGAATGCAGCCCGTCGTCCTCGCCCTGTTCACACCGGGACGCTCGCCCCTGTACGTCGTGAAGGGATACAAACAGCCCTGACCACCGCCCGGCTTGATTCATGGCGGAGGGCCTGTCGTCGCCAGCGAGCCACCGCACGCCAGCAGTCCGATCGCGAACGGGCGCACCGTGGGTCGTGACTCAGTCTTTTGGCGTAACGCGCCACTTGTACCGAATCCGCGAGATGCCTGCCGATCGCCCCAGTGAAGGGCCTTGCGGGTCGGAGACTCAACTGCTGTTGCGGTGCCGTGGTCAGGGAAGTGAGCGCCTCAACCGTGCCTGAGTCGGCGATGACAGCGGACGACCTATACCAAACTATCGTCGATCTCTAGTGGGTAACCGTCTGATCGGCAGCTTCGATTCATCGGCACCGAGCAGTAGGGGGCGTCATCGACCGGGGGTTGCCGGCAACGCCAAGCTGAGCGCCTGGTTTCCTGCTCGTAGCATCAAGCCTCTGGCTGCAAACTCGTCTAGCGCTTCATCAATGTCTGACTCAGGCCATGGCAGCTTCAGCAGCTCGCGAAGCCGTGCCGAGGTCTGAGGACGGTCGCTACAGGACACATATATCTCTGCAAGCGGGGACTCAAACGTGTAGGTTCCCGGCTGTATTGGCTCGCGCGTGTCCTCGATCTGGAGAAAGCCTGGAGCATAAAAAAAGCGTAGCTCGGGTCGTCGCTGACTGTCCTTTGTCGCGCCAGCTTCGGCGGAGGACTGTATCTGCCAAGCTTGCTTCCACTTCTCGACGGCACCAAGAAACCCTGCATATGCTTCTTCGCGTAGGACATCGTGTAGCTGGTAGTCGAAAAAATAAGCGATCTGCTCGCAGTCCACCTCCGCAGGGTAGAGGTGACGATAAGCCTGAATCGGTCGCACGTAGTGAGCCGGAAACTTCTCTCGCTCCACAAACAGAGGACTAAACCGCTCCATCCAGATGCGTCCCGCTCCACCAGGAGGTTGTAGATGCATGAGGAATGGGAGCACTCTCTGTTGCTCAAGGTAGTCTTGCTCTGTCTCCCCTGGGAATCCGTAAAGTAGGTTCCATCCCACTCCAATTCCGTGATAGCGGCTCCATCGGAGTGTGTTCACGTTCTGAATCGCAGTGACGCCCTTGCGCATCAGCGATAGAACGTGGGTGCTCAGCGACTCGATTCCTGGTTGAATTTGCGTGACACCAGCCGCTCGCAGCTGTCGCAGCTGTGCCCTCGTCAGGTTGGACTTTACTTCGTAGAAAAACTCTAGATCGCCAGCGTCTTGGACAAGACGCGGCAGCAAGCTCTGAAGGTACTGCGAGTCTAAAATGTTGTCTACTGCCGCAAAGTGGAACGAGCGATAGCGGCGGGCCATCTCGGCTAGCTGTTGCCGTGTTCGCTCGGCCGACTTGGAGCGAAAGCGAATGCTCCCGCCGTTGAGACCACAGAAGGTGCAGTGATGCTTGGCCCCCCACCAGCAGCCGCGCGCGCTCTCAAAAGGAATCCTGACACTCCGTCTAGGTGTGGGCTTGATGATTCCCAGTCTCTCCGCTCGCTCAAAGTACTCTTCGTATGCAGGAATTGGCAGAACATCCATGTTCTCAAGCGGAGGCCGAAAACCAGCCACGCTGGCACCTGCCTCTGTCTTTCCGCAGACGCCGGGAATCGTCAGCGGTGAGCGGCCTTCCTGAAGGGCAACTAACAGCTCAGGAAACGCCTCATCGGCTTCTCCCAAGACCGCGTAATCAACGCACGGAACCGCGCGA
Source organism: uncultured Myxococcales bacterium (assembly GCA_964437195.1). Lineage (GTDB taxonomy): Bacteria > Myxococcota_A > Polyangia > Palsa-1104 > JAEUJZ01 > JAEUKA01. The sequence goes on from CAYTGC010000507.1 coordinate 1,978, forward strand.
ACCAGCTCACGACCCATGTCTCCTTCAAAGTTTGCTCCACCAAACAGGGTGATGACGTGCGGAAACCGCTGCTTGATCCGCGCAGCCAGCGCAAACGATGCCAGGTTTTGCTGGAAAGTAGATGTGAATCCGACGACCCGAAACGAGCCCCAGTCCGTCGTTTCCAAGACATGGTCCAGATATCGAGGAACTTCTTCATCGCGGAGTCGAAACAGTTCCTCTGTTGATTTGTCACCAAGCGCCTTGCATAGGTCTGTCAGCAGCTCTTTGTGTTCGTCGACATACTGCTGCCGAGACGGAAGAACAACCTCGCCAAACGCCGCACCGGCAAACAGCCAGTCCCCGATTAGGGAGCGACCAAACCCGGCGAGGACTTCATTCATCTTCGCGCCAACCTGATGGGCGAAGTCAAGATGCAAATGGAGTGTCTGAACCGGAAAGCCAAAAGACTCGCCGATCGCCTTGAGCAATCCAAGCTGAATGGAGGGCTGATCACTCGCGATGACCGGCATTGACACCAATGCCACAGAGAATCGCGCACGAGCAGCCCTCGTCGTTGGCTGAAGCTGTGTGACATCCGTGATGAGAGATAGCGAGATTGGATTGTGAATGGGAAGCTTTCCGCTCATCAGAGTTCTCCTTGGTGCCCAGTTTCAGCACTTCCAAGCACGCTCCTGATGAGCTACTGCTCTGGGACAAGCCGCGTCAGTAGCCCATCAGGAGTCCTAGCGCGTCACAGAGGAGTGATGTCCTCCAAGAGTAGGACCGATCACTCTCCATCACCGCAGGTGTCAGTTCCTAATTGATCCGGTGATCTTCACATCGATGTGGATCCCAGGATCATTCGGCAGACCGCCTGTGCCGCCTTCTCCGACGCCAGGTGCGAACGCATTCAGGAAGCCTTCCGACAGCGAGGCAGGCTTGCCACTGGCAGTCCTCACGGTCTGCACTTCAACGGAACCCTGGTGCTCTTGTAGTGCCTTCTTCGCGAGCCCGAAGGTTGCTTGCAGCACCGCCTTCTCTTCCGGGGCAAACGACGAGTCAACCTGCGCCAGCTTCTTTGCCACGATCTCGATATCCGACTTGTTGACGATCATATTGGACATGTGCGTCTCCTTTCACAGCTCATGCAGGAAGTGCAGCCTCGTCCACCGAGACCGTCCCAGCCAGCCTGCACAACTGGGCTTGGGAAAAAGCCATCGGGCCTGACACGCAAGACAGCTCTTGTGAGCTTCAAGCCCCTCTTCCTTTGGTCTCACCCGCTTGCATGTGGGAGCATGCTCCGGAAGAAGAAGGTTGAGAGTTTTGGAGCCCTGCCCTATCTGTGAAGAAACCTAGCAAACCGGTCTGACAGCTCATGTGTCCGACGGTTCTTTGTGGGACTGTCTTGTTCGATGCTAAGTTTTGCAGGAAAGTGAATCGGGACAGTGGCGGCTACTAGAGAGAGTCCGCGATGGAGGATTGTGGCGCTGCGACTCTCTTTTATCTGGGTGTACTTGCTGCTCTCGGGAAGAAGGTCTACTTCAGGACTCCCCTCAGCGATGCGATCGTAGAAGTCGTCATAGTAATCGGTACGGAGCGCGCGAGGCTGGCTTCATCGTGGCTTGGTCGCGGCTGACGGAACGACTCAAGGAATGCGGCTCGCTCGGGTCGCGGCTCC
>CAYTGC010000508.1:0-2108 GCA_964437195.1 uncultured Myxococcales bacterium
TTTTTGCGCGAAACTACAACTCCTGTTGGCACGCCGTTTGAGTTGGATGTCTGTGTAGAAGGGCGGCCCGAGCAAGCGGTGCCCGCGTCGCTCAAAACCCATTTTAAGGAGTCTCCGATGTCGATCTCCAAGTCTTTCGCAGGTCTTCTGTTCGCTTCTGTCTTCGCCCTGGGCTGTGGCCCGGATTCCAGCAGTGTTCCGCAAGATCAGGTCCAGCGCGAGCTGCGCGGGGATGGCTGGGTCAACGCAAACTACAACCAGCTCCTCGGGGGCAAGGTGGGGGATGCCTGGATCTCGGGGATTCACTTCGATGGAACCCAGTGGCACCTGAGCACGCTGACCAACCAGACCTATGCACCGGTCACCAGCATCACCTACGATGGTGTTGAGATCCTGCCGAGCGAGCTGACCACCTCGCAGGGCGTGTTCATGCTGGTGGGAGATCGCGAGGAGCTGATCCAGCAGACCGGGCACAGACTTGACTTCCAGGTCGGTGGGGCGGTCAGTGGAACGCTGCGGATGGTTCCCGCCAGCAGTGCGAGCGATGGCTCGTTCACGCGCTACACCGCGCTGTGGATTGCCGATGGCGCCGACCCGGATGCCGCCGCGACGTTCTGTCCACACACGGTCAGCAACACCGGAATGCCTGACACCGTGCTCAACGAGTACGTGATTCCGATTGGTGGCGCACGCTGGGCTCCAAGCGGAAGCCGTACCACCGACGCCAACTCCATCACCCTGGGCTGCACCCACGATGTGGTGGGTGGATGTGTCAACTGGGGCTATGGTCCGTGGGGAAGCCGCATCGATGAGAGCGGCCAGAGCCGATCGATGGTGACGGTGCACCAAGCCTGCACGCGGATGAAGCGCGGCGACTTCTGCGGCACCGGCTACGCTGGCACCACCGGACAGAGCGACTTTGCACCGATGTCGACCACCATCCACGTCAAAGATCGCGTCGGTGTTCACCCCGACACCAACCAGACCTACACCACCATGGAGGCATTCTGGGATGAAAACGGTGCCTCGTGCGTGAACCAGAGCGAGTACCGCAGCGATGACCCAGTGATGATCAGCAAGATGCAGATCCAGCTCGCCAGTTGCCCGGCCCGCAACGTCGCGTGTACGTCAGGACACACCCGGCTGTTCCTCAGCGCCCGTCCCTGCACGGGCACCGACAGAAATGGCAACTGCATCGCAAACTAACGCGGGTCCTGCCCTCGCACAGCACTCCCGAGCTTCCGCTCCACCTCTTCTAGGACACTCCCATACTTCCGCTTGAGCAGCGGGTTTCCGGTAAGTGCTGCACGCAGGCACTCTTGGGCTTGCGTGTGCAGCGACCCCCTGCGTGCTGCGTTTCCCTCCCGATGACTCTGGATCGAGAGCAGTGCCCCCTTCACTGCCAGTGCGCGGGGCCAGCCCGGTGCGGCTTTGAGTGCGCGGTCGATGCTGTCGAGTGCCTGCGCGAGGAGTTCTCGCTGCTTCGCTGGCGAAAGCTGCGGCTGCTCAAGCCACTTGAGCGCAATCTCGCTGCTGGACAGGAGTGCGTCTGGCTCGCTGGGGATTGCCAGCAGCACGCGGCGCGACTCATCGTAGGCCTGTGCCCAATGCGTCGTGGCGTCATCGCCGCTGCGTCCGTTCCACTCGGCCTGATTTGCGAGGAGTCGCGCCCTCGCATCTTGGCAGTACGGATCGACGTTCGGAGGTGTTAGACATCCATCCAGGGACTTAAGTCCAGCTGCGATCGCAGCGGAGGGATCTTCTTGTCGCTCTACACGCTGACGAGCGAGAAACGAGTGTGTGATCGCGAGGTAACTGCTGATCTCGGCGGACGGACCCCCGATCTCGGCCATCTTTTGAAAGGCGTCGATCGCACGGCGGTGGCTCGCTTGAATGTCGCGCCCAGCCATCAATTCGTACAGCGCCCGATTCATGTAGATCGTGGCGATGTTTCCATACGCAAAGGAGTACTTCGTGTTGATGCCGATTGCACGCTGGGCCGCATCAACGCCTCGTGTTACCCACGGCCCCGGATCTTCACCATGCTCCATCTGCCAGGTACAGGCACGCAGACTGGCAGCCGTGATGGTGTTGAGCGCGTAGATGTA
>CAYTGC010000508.1:2208-3631 GCA_964437195.1 uncultured Myxococcales bacterium
AGTATGCAAACGCCTTCTTCGTATGTCCGTGCGATTCCTGGGGGGCGGCGAGGAGGGCTTTGTCCGCGGCGGCGAGCGCTTCCTTTAGGTGTGGTTCTGGATTCCTGCCGCGGAAGTAGTCCAGCTCTTCCCAGCGAATGTAGGCCTCGGCGAGCGCTTCGTGTACGGAGTGGTCCGAGCGGCCAATCTCTGCTGCTTGCTTGTAGCGGGACACGGCCTTCTCAAAGCTCTTCTCTGCAGGGTCATGTTCCCCCCGATCGCGCTGGCTCCGGGCGCGGGACAAAAAGACATCTCCAGAGAGCTGCACCGCTTCATACAGCCACGGCGCTTTTTGGTGGGCGGACTCTGCACGCGCCAACGCAACGTCATGCTGATCTTGAAAGTAGGCGATCAGTCCTTCCACATACGTGGCCGACACCGTTCGGAGTCCGCGGCTGCGATCCAGATACAGAAGGGCTGGCTTTAGGAGCTCGACATCCAGCTCTGCTTTTCGTTTCTCAAAGAAGCTCTTGTCACCGCTTCTGCGCGCTTCCTCCAGGGCCTCGGAATACAGCGCACCCAGCGCCCGGCCTTGTGCATAGTCTAGCTCCAGATCCGTATGGCCAAGCTGCTCGGCTAGTCGGAGTTCTGCCGCAGCGTCCTTCCACTTATGTAGCGAAAGGAGTCCGCGTCCGCGCGCATATGCCAGCAGGCGCGGGCCGATGTCCGCGTGCTTTTGTAGCTCTGCTTCGATCTCTTCCATTCGCTGCTGGACGAGCTGTTTTTCGTAGCTCGCATCGTGCAGTGGCAAAAGATACGCAGTGCGTGCAACCCACTCTAGATCTTTGACGGTCTGTCCGATCCAGCGCGATAGTTCAGCCTGTTCTTTTGATCGTCGCTCCTTTTGAATCGCTGCCCAGCGCGCACGGATTCCGTAGCCCGAACCGGCCATCACACTACACAAGAGAGCAACAGCCAGCGTCGCGAGCGCCCGGTTGTTTTTGGCCCAGTAGGAGAGCCGATAGGAATAGCTGAGCCGCTTGGCTTCAACCTTCTGGGAAGACAGAAAGCGCCCCAGATCGTCGGCCAGCTCTTTGGCTGTCTGATAGCGCTTCTGCGGCTCTTTGTTGAGACACTTGCTGACCACCAGCTCGATCGCTTCAGGTACTTCTGGATTCCGCTGCCGCAGTGGGGTCGGCGCGTCGTTCATTACCTTGAGCAGGATGTTGAGGACGGTCTGATCTTCAAACGGTGGCTTTCCGGTCAAGATGTCATACAGCGTCGCACCCAGGCTGTAGACATCGCTCCGCCGATCGAGTCGCCGCGCTTCGCCACGCGCTTGCTCCGGGGACATATATGCAGGTGTTCCCATCACCGCACCGGACTCTGTAAGTCCATGGGAGTCCCCGCTCTCCCGCGCCAGACCAAAGTCCATGATCACCGG
>CAYTGC010000509.1:0-3629 GCA_964437195.1 uncultured Myxococcales bacterium
AGCCGTCTACCCTCACTGCCCGTCGAGAGATGAGCTTTGTCTTCCCACTTCCCATCTGCATCTTCAGGGGAAGTCAGCAGCCGCTGGCGCAGCGGACTCTGCATTGATGCTCCGGCCCCTTTTGACTCCCTTCTGACTCCCTTCTGACTCCCTTCTGACTCCCTTCTGACTCCCTTCTGACTCCCTTCTGACTCCCCATCGACCCCCGATCGCCAGAGCAGATGAGCCGTCACTTCGGAAGCAGATTCCGCCGTTTATTCATGGACAAAATCACTCCTTCCAGCATGATGTCGCCATGTGTGAAACCGGTCGCCTATCCGTCGGACTGACTGCGATTCTTTACGATGGAGCGCGGGAAAAATACGCATGCAAAACGCAGGAAACGACAAGCTCGCCCGGTGGGATCAGCCTGCCAACTCCCTGGACGGACTCAATCTGATGAAGCACTTGGCTGATGAGAACGGAGTCGCCGCGATCGAGGCGCTGATGCGCGAGCTCTGCCTGGGACCAGGGCCCGAAAGGACGGGACGCGAGCTCGGACGAATTGCTTGGGAGCACATCTCGACAGGCGGTAAGCGACTGCGTGCTCGGCTCGCAATGTCGACGGTGGAAGCGCTTGGCGGCAACACATCCGATGGTGTCGCGTGGGGGGCAGCGTGTGAGTTTCTCCACAATGCTTCGCTGATCCACGACGACATCGAAGACGGAGACACATTCCGACGAGGAAAAGCGGCACTGTGGACGCGCTACGGAATCGCACAGGCCATCAATGCAGGAGATCTCTGTATCGCTCTCGGTTACGCAGCGATCGAATCGGTTCCGGGTTCCTCTTCCTTGCGATGGGAGCTTACCCAGTGCGTGACCCGCGCAGCACGCCGCATTGTCGAAGGACAAGCGGCAGAGTTTCTTCTTCTCGACGGAAAGATCCCATCGTTTGGCGAGTATGCATCGTGTGTGGAAGGAAAGACCTCGGCCTTGTTTTCGCTTCCCATCGAAGGTGCGGCCCTCATCGCGAACAGGACCGCAGCGGAGACGTCACTCCTTGTCGATTCATGCCGCTCCTTGGGTCTTTTGTTTCAGATCCAAGACGACATCTTGGATTTGTACGGAGAAAATGGCCGCGACCTTCGCGGATCGGACCTCGCTCAGGCAGGCAAAGCCAGTGTGTTTGTCGTCGAGCATCTGCGTATGCATCCCCAAGATCACAAGTGGCTGATCGGTATTCTCAATGCTCCACGGAAAACGACTCCGCAGGCTACGATCGATGAGGTGATCGAACGGTTCAGGAGTCTCGGTACGTTGAGGGCCGTGTGGGAGCGGATCGAGGCCATCCGCGGCGAGCTCCATCGCTCCTCCAGTCTGCGCGGTGAACCAGTGCTGGCGTCCCTGATTGATGCGTTTGTGATGGCTGCACTAAAACCAGTCACTCACACCCGCCCGGCGGATTTGTGATGGGAGTGCTTCGTTCGATGGCGCGGTTTGCGGTTTACTTCCAACTTGGGAAGTTCAAGATCGTTGAGCTGTGGCTCGGCTTTTTCGTCGGTACATCTTTGCTAGGGAGACACGCAATCGAGACCCCGCGTGCAGTCGCCATCCTATTGCTCATCCTTGTTGCCGGCATCGCTGTCATTGCAGCCACCTGTAGCCTAGACGACATCGTCGGAGTCCGCGATGGTGTGGATCAAGCCAACCACCTTGTGGGAACGCGCTGGGGAGTCGATAAGCCGATCCTGTCTGGACAGCTGCAGGAACATCGCGCGCTGGGATTCGTAAAGATTCTGGGCGGAATTGCGCTTGTCTCCTACGGTGCGGTACTCGCCCTGGCATGGCCGCTTCCGCCATTTTTGATCGGGACAATGACTGCGCTGATGCTCATCGCGCTCAATTACTCGTATGGACTGAAGCTGAGCTATCGTGGCGCGGGAGAGTTGGTGATCTTTGCGGGTGGCGCCGGAACCGTGATGATTCCTTATGCGCTCGTTGCGAAGACGGTCACTGCGCCGCTCTTGGTGAGTGCGGCGATCGTTGGTGCGTGGCATGCGCAGGTGGTGATGTTCTCAAATACCAAGGACGCTGCTGGCGATCGAGCGACCGGACGCATGACACTCGCTGCGCGCCTGTCAAAGCAAGGCAACAAGCGCTACATTTTCCTCGCGTTTGTCATGGTGTGGAGCGGCACGATCGGGGCACTCTGCACCCACATGCTGGCCCCACGGTACGCCTTGGTTCTGGCCCCAATCTGGGTGCTGCAAGCCTGTCAGCTTTGGATAGGACTCCGAACAGAGGACTGGCTGCGCGCGCGGCTCATCGGCTTTCGCGTTCTGCGTCTTGGTATCATCGCGCTCACGGTGATCAACCTGACCCTGAAGTGACAAAGCGATGAACCTTAAGACGGTACTCACACTTCTCAAAGGGGGCCGGTGGCGCCAGCTCCTGACCGTGCAGCGGCTGCTCTCACCGTTTTATCGGCTGTCCTTTTTGGCGTCTGCTTCAGCCTGCGGACTGCTTCCGTTTCTTGCGCCATGCCCTCGCTCCCTCTCAGAAATCTGCGCAGCACTTGCGATCGATGAATCGCAAGCGGTTGGCCTTTCCGTCTGGCTCGATCTAGGCGTTCGGCTGGGAGAGCTTGCCAAGGAAACAGACCGCTATCGACTGGCTGGATACCTGGCCAAACAGCTCGCCAGCCCCGGAAACGATCAGACTGCGGCGCTCATCGAGGAGATCGTCCGCCTTCACCATCGCTTGATCTTGGAGACTCCCGCGCGACTACAGAAAAAGCAACCATGGACGCTCCTAGAACACGACGCTTCGCTGATCGCGCGGTCCTCGCGGATCATGGAGCCCTTTGTGTTTCAGGTGATCGACTGGGCGCTGCCGAAATCTGGACCCATGCGACTCCTTGAGGTCGGCTGCGGCACTGGAACCTACATGCACCATGCCGCGCTTCGGAACCCCGCGCTTCGGGCAGTGGGCATCGATCTCGATCCAGCGGTTGCGATGTCCACGCGGCAAGCGATTGCAACCTGGGGTCTACAGGAGCGGCTCTCCATCGAGGCTGGGGACGTTCGCAGTCGACTCTACGATGCGCCGTTTGACGTCGTGACCCTTTACAACGTCATCTACTATTTTCCAGAGACTGAGCGCATCGAGCTGCTCGCGAAACTTGCGTCCTTCCTACGCCCTGGTGGACGAATCATTCTGTCGACATCATGCCAAGGTGGATCACCAGGAATGCAGGTGCTGGACATCTGTACAAGCAACACCGTCGGACTCGGCGGTCTCCCCAGCTTGGCCGAAATGATGGATATCATTAGAGCGGCTGGATTTGTCGATATACGTTTCAGGAAGGCGATACCCGGAGAACCGTACTACGCATTTGTGGCAATCAAGCCCAATCACGCAACAACGTAAACCAGAACAAAGAGCATCCCGTGTTGGCTACAATCAATCAAATTCACTGGCTCGGTTTGCTGGTGGGCGCTCTCAGCAGCTTCTTCTGGACAGTCGCATATGCACTGATCATCCGGCAAGGAGCCAAAGATCGAACCTTCGGTATGCCGCTGACAGCGCTAGGGGCAAATCTGGCCTGGGAGAGCATCTTCCTGTTCGAGACGCTCCGTCACAGTGTC
>CAYTGC010000510.1:0-3619 GCA_964437195.1 uncultured Myxococcales bacterium
GGAGCGAGCTACGGACGCAGAACGCCCACAAATATTATCGAATAGTTTTCCACAAATCGTAAAAAGATGTTATTGGGGTGTTTTGTTCGACGTTCATCGCCTCCTTTGGGATGAGCGCAGCTCCCAGGAAGAGAAAGGCGATACTCATGAGTTTTAGGCCATCAGGCGGAAAACGCGATCGAGAAGCAACCCGTGACCGAAAAAAACAGGAAAAAGCAAATCGGCTGCGCCACAATCGCGCATTGCGCGCTCAAGGGATTGGTTCGGTGTCAGACACTGACGCTGATGAGGCAAAGGAAAAACTGCCAGAGGTCAAGCTAGAAGATATCAACATTTCCGGCGTTGCACCGAGGGGACCCAAGGGTTCAAATGGCCCAACCAAGCTATTTGTCGGTGGCCTCGATTGGCGTACGGAAACGGAACAACTCCGGGCGACATTTAGTCGTTTCGGCGCTCTACGTGAAGCCACAGTGGTCGCCGATCGTGGTACCGGGCGCTCGCGTGGTTTTGGCTTCGTTGTCTTTGAAAATCCGCTTGATGCAGCGGCAGCGGCTCGGCAGATGAACGGTGCCGAGTTGGATGGGCGAACGCTGCGGGTAAATCCGGCGGACCGCGGCTAGCGCGTCGTCATATGCTCATCGCGGTGTCCGTGGACGAGCGGGCAAGACCGCAGTTCGATCGGGCTGATGATTTTTCGCATGTGGGAACCGCAAATTGAGAATTTTCTCTCCTTCAAAATCACCGCGTCAGACGCGTTTTCGCTGAAAATGACGCCGCCACAAGAAAAAAGCTGTTCTTTCTTCCTCATGTGTTTCGAATTTCAGATATCATCGCATTTCCGTCGCTTGAAAAGCGCATCGGCTTGTCGAAAAATCTGTGACTTTTTTCTTGTTTGAAATCAGATGCTTAGTATGTCAGGGTGTCGATGATTTGCGGTTTGTTCATACCTGATTCGATTGTTTCCGAAACCGTCCCTACGTCAGTCAAGCAAACCAACCGTCATTGACGGATCTTCAAAATAGCCAGGATCGAGAAAGCGGAAAGCTAGGTACAGGAACAGGCAGAGAAGACGAGCGTTTCTCGCTCGAAGAGACAATGCATCGAAACGCAAGATGGCATTGTCTGTGGACATCCGCCTTCTTCTCATCGATGAATCATAAATCTTGGCAGTCGCACCGGAATGTTCACGAGCGAAGACCAAGAGGCAATGGCGGCCAGACAAGCTGGCGCAGGAGATGACTGTGAGTACAAAACTATATGTTGGAAACTTGGGCTTCGGAGTATCGAGCTCGGAGCTAAACCGGATCTTCACCCAGTTTGGCTCGGTGGAGAGCGCCCAAGTCATCGAAGATCGTGACACGGGCCGCAGCAAAGGATTCGGGTTCGTCGAAATGGCCACGCCAGCAGAAGCACGGGCAGCGATCGACGGGCTGAACGGCCAGATGCACGAAGGCCGCGCTTTGACCGTAAATGAAGCCCGCCCGCGCAGCAGTGGTGGCGGCGGTGGGTACGGCGGTGGCGGCGGTGGGTACGGTGGTGGAGGCGGTTACGGCGGGGGCGGCTCCCGTCGCTACTAGAAGCAACATGGAGGAACGCGCCTTCTTCGACTTGGACGCTCGCATTGGTGCACTGAGCCAGCGTCTCCAACTTGAAGATCCGCGCGCTTCCTCGGCGCTCCAAGAGGCGCTTCTGGTGAGCTGGATTCTCCATGACAGCGCACTCGATGGCATTGTGCTTTCTCGACAAGAGATCTTGACTGCCCTCAGCGGTGCCGAGCATCGGGATCTCCAGCAGGAAGCACGCCACTGCGCCATTCGCGCGCACAAGTCTGCAATCGATTTGATCACGAAGAATGTGCAGCTCCCCTCGGGCAAACCGACGCGAACCGGCGTCTTCACTGCGCCCCTTCTCAAGCGACTTCACGAGCTTCTCACTCCACAGAGTCGGACGAACGCCAGTCCCTACCGAACCGGAATCCCGGCCCATCGGGCCTATCACCACAGAATCGTACCTGCGAACGAGATTCCACAGCGGCTGAGTCGGCTCTGTACACTGCTTGACGCAATGCCAGACGACGGTCCCCCGGTTGCAAGGGCTGCGGCTGCGCACGCTGAGCTTTTGACCATCTATCCGTGGTCGCAAAACAGCGGCAAAATCGCCCGCCTTCTGATGAACCAGTTGCTGCTCCGCGATGGGTATCCACCGGCACTCATACTCGGGACGGACCGCCAGCGTTACTATCAGTGTTTGTGCATTGGGAGTGAGTCTTTGGCCGAGCTTGTCGCAGACTCCCTTGATTCCTACTGCCTCGCTGCAAACCAGTTCTTCGACTCCTTGGCTGGCAAGCGGTGATGCGCAGCAACACCACCATCAGCCGCAACAAGCGCTACCACCAGACGAGCGATAGCGATACGTGGGACACTTTGGATTGTTCCAAGACCACACCACTTGCGGAGTCCCTGTTTGGTGCAGTGCTCACGCTCGATCGGGACGAGTAGGCCGCTCGCTCAGCACGGAAGGTTCAACATGGGCTGGAACTTCGGCTGCGCGATGATCGACTTCGATTTCCACTCAGTGGTAGACACGCTTCTGGAACCCGAGCGGCGGCGTTTCGTGACCGGCGCCGAGACGCCGGAGGAACGACGGCAGTAGGACGACTCACAGAATTTCACGATGTCATCGCATCCATCGTTCCCATCTCCGCAGCTTTGCCTGGTCGCACTGAACTTCTTATCCCCCCAGGGAAACAGCCGTATCTAGCGATCCCGGTCACGATCAGACGCTGGACGGACTGCTTTGGCCCCGAAGTAATCAAGCCGCATGCTCTGATCGTATTGGTGATCAAGCAGCACAAAGCGATAGCGGTCCTGCAGAACGAACACGCGGTCTTCAGATGGGAACAGGTTGACGGAAAATTCGTTCGGCGTGCTTCCGGAGACTCGAAAGGAACCGTGGATGGAAAGCGGGGACGTCTGGCCAGGATGGGTACGCTTGTGCCCATGCGCTGCGAATGTCAGCTGTGTACCGTCTGGAAGGCTCACCATCTGCCCTTTTTGGATCGTCACCGTGGCGAGCGGCGTCTGCAGATCAAACTCGCTGTTGCCTTGTTCACGTTCCCGCGCTTCCCATGCGTACTTGCCCGCGAAAAAGGTAGCCAGTTCCTGCGGATTCCACGCCGCGTCGATCACGTAGTGGCCATGAAGAAACGGGCCTTGAAACAACTGACGCAAGGGCAGCCTGCGCGAGATGGTTTCTCCCGGTGCCAATGTACGGTCCTGTCCAGGCCACGACCGAATGGCGCAGGAAAGCTGCGCTTTTTCCTGGCCCAGATTGGGACGCCGCAGTGTCAGCTGAAGATAAAAGTGGGCGAAACAGATGTCGCTTTCAAAATGCATGAACGGGATTGCCGAAGGGCCGTCGTTGCGCACCTGAACCTGCAGATCGGGCGGCTGCTGTGGTGCGGACAGCGACTGAGTGACTCCTATCCGCACATGCAAGGCGGACTTTGCAGCGTTTCCCGAGTTCGCCAAGAGCAGCCCCCATCCCCAAACAACCAACTGTAGCAGCTTCCGCATGGTGTCACATTCTGGCTCCGCGTCGGCTTCAGAATACCGTGGAA
>CAYTGC010000511.1:0-3613 GCA_964437195.1 uncultured Myxococcales bacterium
AGTTGGTGATGCGGTTAAAGCTCGTCTGAAAGCTGGTCCAGAACCACAGCCGATCTTTCACGATCGGACCACCAAAGTTCACCGCGCCCGAATAATACGAACGATCGGGAATCGGCCTATCGTCGTATAGGAGTGCCGTGTTCTGAATCGGCGCTCGCGTGGGATACCGAGTGAGTGCGGCCATAAACGGTGGCTGAATGATCGCGGTCGCATCAACGGTGAACTGATTTCCACCCGAGCGCGTGACCATGTTCTGGACCAGACCAAGCGAGTTGTACTCAGCGTCCATCGCACCGACGGAAACCACAAACTGCTCCACCGAGTCCGAGTTGATCAGCGCCGAGCTGGAACCAAACGCCCCGAGCGTGATGTCGGTGACCTCAAGTCCGTCGATAAAGTACCGATTGAACCGGCCAAGTCCGCCACGAACCGACACCTTGTCGGTGCCCGATGTGACGCCAGCCGTAAACTGAGAAACCGCCTTTTCCTGACGGAAAGTGGGCGCCCGCGTAAGCTGCTGGTTGTTGATGGGAGTGACCGCTGCGGCACTCTCCGTGTTCAGGATCGGATTTACTTTTTCGATGATCTTGGTCGTCTGCTGGCTCGGCTCAGAGCTGCCAATTTCAAGCTCAATGTCGACGGAGCTGCGCTGACCTGCGTTCACGCGAATCCCGACCTGTTTGATCGGCGCAAAGCCTTCCATCGAAATCTGGAGTTCATAGACGCCCGGCGGCAAGTTGACGAAGCTGTAGCTACCATCGTCGCCGGTGACCACTTGCTGAGCACCACCGATGAGCTGCTTGCTCGTCGCAGAGATTGGCACGCTCGCTAGACCGTCCTTGGTGCCCTTGATGGTGACGAAGCCGCCAATGCTGCCTCCTAGCTCGCCGACTGCCCCCGCAGGACGGACCAGCACAGCAAGAAGTCCCAAGACCAAAGCGAACGAAAGCGCCGACGAGATGACCCATCGGAAAGAGCGAGGATTGAGCATGCGCATTCTCATGGCTAGCCGAGTGGTGGCGGCAGTGTAGTTGCGGCGCATCCGGCGGTAAAACGAAAAAGTAACTTTGGCACAAGCGAGTGCCGACCTACGATATGCGCGAGTCATGTCAATCAAGGAGGATCCCCATGCATTCCGTACGTAGGCAACGCCTTCTGCGCCTTGCGCCCTTGACGCTGCTGCTGCTTTTGCCTGTCTGTGATCGCAACACGCAGACGATGGAGGAACCGCCTCCACCGTCGATGCCCACCGTGTGTCCAGATCTGCCCGCACCACCGAGTGGGCAGCGCTGCACCGCCACCGCCAGCCCGACGGGTAGCAAGGCAGTTTTGCTGAGCGGCACCCTGCTGTTGCCGGACTCGGTGATGAAGAACGGGCAAGTGCTCGTCGATTCGACAGGCGCCATCGCTTGCGTGTCGTGTGACTGTTCCAGTCACCCCGAAGCCGCAAGCGCCGCAAGCGTCAGCTGTCCAAGCGGAGTGATCTCGCCGGGTCTTATCAATACCCACGACCACATCACCTACACCAAGGCCGAACCGGGTACCCACGCGACCAATCGCTACAACCACCGGCACGAGTGGCGCCTTGGCGTCAGCGGCGATCCCAAGCGGCCCAAGATTGCGGTCGCCGGAAGCAACAACACCTCGGCTGTGCAGTGGGGCGAGCTGCGGCAAGTGATGGGCGGCACGACATCGCTCGTTGGTTCCGGCTCGGCCAAGGGCGTGCTGCGCAACCTCGACACCAGTGTCCAAGAAGGACTCACCGAAAAGCCGGTCGATTTTGACACCTTTCCGCTCGGCGACTCGGGTGGCGAGCGGCTGACTGCGGGCTGCGACTATCCAACGGTGCACAAGGCATCCGCGATCCAGGCGCTCGATGCCTACGAGCCGCACATCAGCGAAGGCATCAACGACGAAGCGCGCAACGAGTTTCTCTGCACCAGCTCCACGCTCTACGGTGGCGAGCGGCTCGTCGAAGACAAGACGGCGATGATCCACGCGATTGGACTTACGGCCAGCGATGCATGGCTTGCTTCCGCCCGCGGAGCGTCGGTGATTTGGTCGCCGCGCAGCAACATTTCGCTCTACGGACACACCGCGCAGGTGCCGATGATGTCCAAGGTCGGCGTCTCGATCGCCCTCGGTACGGACTGGACAGCATCGGGTTCGATCAACATCCTGCGCGAGCTTCACTGCGCTGCTGATCTGAACGAAAAGCAGTTTGGGAACTTCTTTAGCCATCGCGACCTGTGGCAGATGGCGACGTTCAACGCAGCGCTGGCGACGGCAACCAATGATGTCCTGGGTCAGATTGCAGTCGGCAAAATGGGCGACCTGGCGATCTTCATCGGCACTGCCGATCGGACAGAGCACAAGGCAGTCGTCCGGGCTGCGGTCGAAGATGTTGCACTGGTGCTACGCAGTGGGCTTCCGATGTATGGTGACGCCGCTGTGCTCGAAAAGCTCGGCGCAGACGATGCCGGCAAGTGCGAAGTGCTCGATGTCTGCAGCGTCTCGAAGCGCATCTGCGCCGAGCGTGAGACTGGCAAGAAGCTGGCAGATCTCGAGACCGCGGCCGGCAAGCCGATCTACCAGCTCTTCGCTTGTGGCGTTCCGTCGAAGGAGCCGACCTGCGTGCCCTATCGCGAGGGCGAGTTCGATGGCATGAGCAGCACCGACGACCCCGATGGCGATGGAGTCAAAGGCGCAGCTGACAACTGCCCAGCGGTGTTTAACCCGATCCGCCCGATGGATCACGGCGTCCAACCCGATACCGACGGCGATGGCATCGGTGATGCGTGCGATCCCTGCCCGCTCGACAAAGACCACACGATGTGCCGTAAGCCAGACGGGAACGACGAAGACGGCGACGGCATCAGCAACAACATCGACAACTGCTCGACTGTCCCGAACGCCAACCAGAAAGACAGCGACATGGACGGCCAGGGCGATGTCTGCGACGCCTGCCCGAACTTTGCCAACGCCGCGGGAGCACCTTGCGAGTTTTCCGTCAAAGACCTTCGCGATCCGGCCCGTGGGCTGCGTCCGCCAGTCGGAACCAAGGTCACGATCAAGAACCTTCTGATCGTCGGGCTGCGCAACATAAAGAGCTTCGGCTTCCACGCGCGTGACGTCGGCACCGATCTGCCCTACTCGGGCGTCCTGGTCTTCCAAGGCGGTACCACGGCACCGAAGGCCACCGATGGAACACTCCTCCAAGTCGGCCACATCGTCAGCGTCACCGGCAACTTCACCGTCTTCAGCGAGCAAGACGAAATTGACACCGTCACCAACGTCACCATCACCGGCATGGACGGGGCCGCCGCGGGCCTTCTTGCGGATATAAAGACGCGCGATCTCCTCGGTGGGCAGCAGTCGTCGGCAGAGCGCTGGGAAAACCTGCTCGTCCGGGTGAAGAGCGCGATTGCTCGCAATCCGCTCACCGGCGACGACGACTTCTGGGTTACCGACGAAGCCACCGAGATGTGCACGGGCACAAACCCAGGCTGCACCCGCGTCGGCGATTTCTTGCTCGATGGCGACAAGACCGATGGCAGTCCGAAGTACATGCCCGGCACCACGCTGGCGGAAATCCAAGGCATCGTGAGCGGCT
>CAYTGC010000512.1:0-3609 GCA_964437195.1 uncultured Myxococcales bacterium
ACGCTGGGAATCCTGGCCCTGCTGCTGCTTGCGCTAGGACTGGGTCTGTACCTAAAGACTGATGCGCAGGTGAGTGCGATCCAGAGCAGTCTCGCCAGCGGGGGTCTGGCCGCAGAAGTGACGCGTATGGCGCGCGTGCAGCAGAACTTCGTGATCATCGAGTACGTCTGGCTGGTGCTGATTGTGGGCAGTGCGTTGACAGCGGTGACTTGCAAACAGCATGCGTTCTTGGGACAGATTGCACTCGCGTTTGTGCTCTGTCTGGGAACGCTGCTCTGCTTCGACATCATTGCCGAGCGGCGCGGAGCCGAGTACTACGCCGTCCTTCGCACATCGCAATCGACCCGGTGACTGTTCAGTTTCCGGGGGGGAAGATCGGCAAGTTCATCCGGAGAAGACGCGCAGGCACGCTCACTCCGCTCTCCTTGATTTCAGCCAGAAGCTGCTGGTGTTCATCCGCAGAAATCAAGTCCGTCATTCCTAGCCGATACGCGCAGTCGCGCAGAGAAGCGGCGTGTACCCGCAGACCCGTGTCACGGAGGAGCGTGAGCGCGTCTTCTATGGCGCGGCGGGTCCGTGGACTGTTTCCTTCAGTCATCGCAAGTCGTCCTGCGTGAAGATGAAGACTGAGCGCATGCGCCCACGGCGCTCCTTCCTTTCGCAGCTTGTCACACGCACGATCCACTTCCCGCAGTGCGGTCTTGCGATTTTTCTTCGCGACCACCGCAGCAACCAGCCCGGCCCGACCGAGGCGGTGCAGCATCGCGATGCGCGCAAACTCATGATACGGAGTCATCTGCGTCATTGTGAGATGGACCCACTCTCCGGCCATATGCGCGGCAATTTCCGAGAAGCGCCCTTCATAAAGCAAGACCTCGAGCTTGGCGCATTCAATCCAGTAATGCTGTCCGTGAAAGCCCTTGTTCTTCCAGCGTGCCCTGGCCGCTTCGATGTGTGCCCACGCTGCCTTTGCATCATCACGCAGCAGCTCTGCAAAGTAGAGAATTGTCGGACGCATGGTCGATTCGGTGTATGCATCATCGCGTCCCACTGCATCACGGAGGATTTTGTCACTGCGCTGCGCAAGCTCTCTGTACTCACCAAGAAACATCTGCGCAGACAGAGAGTAGCGCATCGCCACCTCCAGTTCCCAAGCCACACCAGGAAACGCCCGCAACCGCCGCTCTGCTTCGCGAAGATCGTCGCGAGCCACCGCGAATCGACCTTCGAGATACGCCATGACCCCCGTACACAGAGACAGATACGCAAAAAACAGTGGCTTTCCCAGCTTGCCACCAACTTCAATCGCCCGATCAACGTAGCGCTGATTGACGGCATGTTTGCGCGCGCCACGGGTGGCCCAAAACGCCGCACAAAGCAGAAGCGTCTGCGCGAGACGGAATGGCTCGCCAACTTGCAGCGTCGCCGCGGTCAGTCGCCCTAAGACATCAGACGCGCGCATCACATGCGACATGCTGTACGCGATGGTGACGGAGTGAAGGACGTCCAGTTTTTGCAGATCGGCTGGAGAACACTCCTTCTCGTCATGAATGGCGCAAGACAGACCGCGTAGCTCTGTGTACTGCCTGCGCAGAAAGCCGAGGATTGCAGACGTGCGGGGACTTTCGGGAAGCCGAATTTTCAGCTGCGAAAGCACGAGCTGCAGAACCTCAATGCCTTCATCCAGAAAGCCACTCCGCAGGAGCTGAGCGCCGGCTTGGCTCTGCAACTGTAGCTTGTCTTCGACGCTTGCCCGCGCAGCCGCTGCCAAAAACGCCTGGGCAGCAGCCCGGCCATGGCCAGTCGCGGAGAGTACATGGCCAAGCTCACCGGACAGAGCACTGAAGTCTTCGGCCTGGGTATCGAGCAGCGCCTCGCGAAATAGTGCTGCGGCTCGTTCAAAGGCAAGGCTCCGTGCGGCCTGTCGAGCGGCGAGACGAAGGTAGTGCGCAGCGCGGTCCTTCAGCTCGCCTGATTTGCAGTGCATCGCGAGCGCTTCGTAGTCTGTCGACCCCTCGCGATCCAGACACAGTGCGAGCTGGTGATGGATGTGGATGGAATGAGTCTTCGACAGCTGTGCGACCACACTCTGTCGGATGCTGTCGTGATACGGCTCGATGAGCTCGCCTGCGTCGCTTTGGCGAGTCCGCACAAAGTGCCCCACACGAAGCTGATGCAAAGCAGAAAGCTCGTCCGTTCCCAACGTCGCAACCTGGCGAACAATGCTGCGCAGCACGGGTCGACCGGCCGCTGCCAGGACCTGCAATGCACGAATCGAGGCTGCCGAGAGACGCCTCAGTCTGTGCTGCATCAGTGCATCGACATCTCCTACCAGTGCTGCATCCATCGCGATCGAAGAGTTCTCTGCCTCGCTTAGGAATCGCGCTGCTTCGGTCACCAAAAATGGGCTCCCAACATGGCCCTCACGAAGCATCTGCAAAAGCCGCTCGTTGGTCTTAGGATGTGAAATCAGCGACGATGCAAGCTGGCCCACTTGTTCCTCAGACAGAGGGCCCAGACAGGCCCTGTGGACTTGCAGTTCGGCGCTGTGCAGTCCGATGAGCTTGGGATGTAGCCAGCGCAAGAGTGGACTGGTCTCTACTTCATCTGCTCGCAGTGTCAGCACCAACAGCAGCTGCGGAGGAGTCGGCGGTTCCATGAGGTGGATCAATAGCGCGCCGCTGTCTTCATCTGCCCACTGCAAGTCATCGATGAACAGAACCAGTGGCCATTGCGAACCGATCCACGACAACAGACGACGCAGTGCAGCAAAGGCGCGATCCCGCAGCTCCCGGGCATCTGCGATTTTCCCAGCGATACTCTGATCCTGGCGATCAAGTCCCGGAAGCTTTTGCAGTGCAGGAAACAGCTGCGTGAGCGCCATGGAGTCTTCATCCAGAAGATCCGGCGGAGCAGAAAATGGTCGATCACGGAACTTATGGACAAGGGACTCCATGATCGCGTCAAACGCCTTGTACGGAACCGATTCCTGTTCGTAGCAGCGACCCTCAAGAATCAGAAGCTGAGGATGCCTCGTTTTTTCGGTACGAAGGAATGACTTGGTGAGCGTCGTCTTGCCCATCCCAGAAAGTCCCTCGACCATGATCACGGAGGGACGACCATCCGTGAGCCTGCGCAACGCATCTTGCAGCACTCCGTACTGGGCTTCACGACCGATGAGCTCGACGCTGGCAGCAGCACGCGCAGGCCGCGCCGATGTACCCCCAAGCCATGACAGGACCTGCTCTCCCGATGGTCGTGCCGTCGGGTCTCGCCGAAGAAGCTGCATGCAGAGCGAATCCAACTCGGCAGGAACGGCAGACCGCAGACTGCTTGGTGGGACTGGATCACGCGAGATCTTGTTCGCGGCCAGATCGGCAAAGTCTCCGTCGAATGGGAGCCGTCCGGTGAGCGCTTCGTAGAGGACGACTCCGACGCTGTACCAGTCCCCGGCACTTCCAGACTTTCCTACCGCGATCTGTTCCGGGGCCATGTATGCCGGCGTCCCGACCAGCATTCCTTCCTGGTGTGACTCGCTCGCATCCGTGACCAAACCAAAATCAAGCAACACCACTCGCCCATCACCAGCAACCATAATATTAGAGGGCT
>CAYTGC010000513.1:0-3608 GCA_964437195.1 uncultured Myxococcales bacterium
CTCGGCACGCTGCGCTAGCATGCGATGGTGCGCCTCGGTACTTGGTCAGTGCTTCGATCTCTTGCTTAAGGCCCGCCTGAGCCTTCAACAGCTCTGCGTACCGATCTTTCCACGGTGCTCCACCGGACAGGGCCGCCACCTGGGCAGGCGGAGGCTGGGCGGCTGGCGCAGTGGGCTTCGGCGCACCGACAACCTCCGCTGAATGGGCGCAGTTATTCTCGGAGATCGCGGCAAACGTCGCGAGGAGGTCGTCCCTCTCGTAGCGCAGTCGCTCGACCTTGCGCTGCAGTTGCACATTCGGCGCAATCGTCAGCTCAACATCCTGCTCCGGCTCAGCCCACTGCGCGCTCACCCACTGCCAAACGGGCCGACGGAGTTCGCCGATCAGCAGCCCGGCTGCGAATAGCAGCGCCAAGCTCCACGCCGGATACGCACGCGGACGATTGAACAACTGGAGACCCATCTAATCTACCGAAAGTTGCACGTAACCTAGCGCAATCACGAGCTGTGGTCATCTTTTTGCGGGGGGGGCTCCGCCCTTCTCGGATGCCAGGGTACCAAGCAGCCGCTCCAACCCGTCTCCAAGCTCGCGAGTCCGATTTGACAGTTCGCCGACGAACGCCTGACGGACGACGCCGCGCGCATCGACCAGCAGGGTCAGCGGCTTGGTTACCGTGCCGAGCAGACGCGCTAGATCATCGTTTGTGGCACGCACTGGGTCTTGACTCGGTATCGTGAGCCCGCAGCGACTGCTGCCGCTGACCAGCCGGCTGGCTTGTCCTGGGCAGGGCTGTCCCGGCAGCTCAACATAGGGATGCAGCCAAAATTCCTCGACAGCCGCGCGCGTCATCTCGTCAGGCGGATCGGCCACAAACAGAAACTGCACCTCTCGACGCGCCAGCCACGCCTTGCTGAGCACGGCCAGCGATGGCATCTCTTTGAGGCAGGGGACGCAGCTGCGTCGCCACAGGTTGATCACGAGCACGCGACTGTTCGGCACAGTCAGAGGCTGCCACTGCTTGGCCTGCACGCTCCACACCTCCAGGCCGCGCAGGTCGAGCCGACGATGCAGCAGACTACCTTCCAAGCTGCGCTCAGCCTGCTGGCTGTCACCGCGCGCAATAGGTGCCCCGCATAACCCCACCACCAGGATCCACGGTCGCCACCGGAAAGCCATTCGACGTAGTTCTTTTATGGCCATATGCAATCCAGGCGATAAATCCATACACCTCGATTCATTGGAACTTTGCTTTCGCGAGAACCTCCAGACATTGGCTTGTCCTCTTCTCGCAAATCTTTGAGCATCACCGGTGCAAAGTAATCGTATGTGATGAGATCGCTTTCATCAACGTGTTCTGCCGATACATTCATGCTGCGTAACAGATTCATCACGTTGCGCGTGCGGGCCTTGGCCAGACCCAAATCTGGTTTGTCGGAGGTAGCGATCAGAAAGCGCGTCTTCTTCAAGACGGGGATTCTCAGGAATGCGATCAGCTGCTTCATGCGCTCGGGATCTATCGGGTCGGTTGGGTTCGCCGCGTAGAGGACGATGTGCTTCTGACTCTCCAAGTTGCGAAACCAGTACTTTGGATCTTTCGGATGCTTTACTTGTCCGGTTAGCAACACTTGACGTGTGATCATCGCATCACAGGACCCAATACCTTGATTCTGGTCCTCGCGCAATCGCTGCTCTTCACAAGCTTTACGTAGATCAGCCAGCGTTTGGCGCACGTCTTCAGAGCAGCCCAGTGCAGTCAGTGCTTGGCTGAGATCGGACAGATCCTGCCGCAGGTCATTGACATTGTTCACGAGCGGCACAAGATCTGACCGTCGAACAAAGTCCTTAGACCAGTTGCAGGATAACATAGTGAACGCTGCTATGGCGAGCAATCGATGTGTAGGTTTGCTTTTCATCGACCACCAAACAGGAAACGGACTTCGACCTCCAGAGGCTTCTCTTTGGGATCTCTGCGTAGTGGTGGAGGTATCGCTCGCAGACAACCCACGAGTTTCGCTAAATCCTCATCCGCTTCGTATCGTTTCAAGCGCGCGTGATCGTCAATGTAGATCATAAAGCTACCAAACAATCCAATACGGACCTTGGCCCCCTGCTGGGCTAGTCCCTCACGTAGTGGTCCGTTCCGATCGCTCATGAAGCACTCCCGGATGGCCGTCTGTTGCGGGTCGCCGATGTGGTCTACCACAACATAGATGCTACCACGCAGCGGCACCGCGGGGGGGGGCTGCCTGACCGTGGGTGCATTGGGCACTGGTCTGTTGGTGTCCGTCGGTTGAGCTTCTCCATGCGAGGGGCCAGTCGGCTGATCGAGTGCCCCATCCGTCGGCGAACTGGGAACCTCGGTCGCGCCTTTGATAGGCGGCGGCATAGCGGCCGATGCGTCTGCCACGGAGCTTCGAAGTTCAGTCGCGTTCGCTGCGCCAGCGTCATATTGTCGGGCCGCGGCCGGCTCAACGGGGCGTGACGGCTGCACTGGTGACGCATCCTGGGGCGAAGCGGTGGAATGCGGAGCTTCGCGGATCGATGCGGCAGCCTGCACCGGAGGGGCGGTCGCGCGATCGTACTGAGTCACCGAGCGGCCGGGTGGCTGCCGCTGGCGCAGCATGTTGAGCAACGCCAGCGCAACCAGGCCGATAATGGAGATGCTGACGAGCGAGAGCTGGGCGAACTGCCGTAACCTGCGCGGGCGGGGATGCAGCTCGCCTTGAGAGTCACGCGACACCGGGGCGCGCGCTGCAGGCAGGTCGGCAGCCGGCGACGATGCTCCGTGGTTGTTCGTTGCTACTGCTGCGTCCTCGGTAAGGATGATGGACTCGATCGATACCGGCAGCGTGGGATTCGCGGTGCTCTTCGGCGCAACCGTTGGTGTCGGTGCATCAGGTGCCGCGACACGACCACCTACCGGTGCGAGGACGACATTACCTGTCGGGACGGTTACCAGCGAACCCGGGTCCGCTGCTGCGACAACGCTGGACGGGATGATGCTAGGATCCAAGGCTGCTGCCGCTGCAGAAGCAGGGAGCTCCGCCATTGCGGCATGCTGCTCATTTTTTGCATCTGTCAGCACGACGACCGATTGAGGCGGCGGCAGCTCTTCGGTAATCCGCGTCGCCTGCGTGCGCTTTCCTCGCTCACGCAGGACCATGAACGCCCCAGACATGTCCTCTACGCCGGTTGCCTCTACAAACGCGCGCAATGTCGGAAAGCGATGCGCCGGGTCTTTGCTGAGCGCGCGCATCACCACGTCGTTCAGCCCGCGATCTGCAAGGGGCGGTGGGTGGTGCAGCACAACCCGCTGCAGAGTCAAAAGCAGCGCTTCTCCAGGCTCGTAGAAGGCTGGTCGGCCGCTCAGCAACTCGTACAAGATTGCGGCCAGCGCAAACTGATCGGTTCGTGCATCTACCTCCGAGTTCTTCCCCATCGCTTGCTCTGGTGCCATGTATTCCGGAGTCCCGAGCAGGACGGCGTTCTTGGTTTGGCCGTGCACACCGGGCTGGGTAAGGACCTTGGCGATTCCGAAGTCGAGCACCTTGACGTAGTTGGTAAACGGGCCATTTTTGCAGACGAAGATGTTGGCCGGCTTGAGGTC
>CAYTGC010000514.1:0-3605 GCA_964437195.1 uncultured Myxococcales bacterium
CAAATCCCAAGAAAAACGCAAGCTCGACCGTTGGCGTTGGTGTTCGCTTGGGTACGGCTTCGTCACAACACGCCGTTCAGTAAGGTGCCGTCGCACCAGGTGATTCCCAAGACTTCAGGGGGAGTCGGCCCATGATTCAGGTTGGGTGTGGCACGACTGGTGTGCTTGGCTGGCTAGGCTGGGGGGGGCTCTTCTGCTCGTTCCTTCATGCTGTGGTGCGACTGTCAAGACGGCCCCTGGCATCAGCCTATCGAGCGCCTATTGACGATGGGAAATTGTAATCCTTGAAACAAAACATCCATTTGACGTAGGATGTCAGCTATTGTGGCCGAGTCCGGCAGCGACTGCGCGACGAGGGGGCTCGCGTTCCGCCACTTTGCACGCTTGCTCAACCGCATGCCCAGTGTGATTTAGGAGGACGATCTTCTATGACAACCCACAACAATGCCGATGAGAGCGTGGTGTACCTGGGGCTGAACCGCGAATCTCGAAAACAAGAAGCCGAGGTCTTCAAAAACAAAAAGAACGCGACCATCCTCACCGGCTCGGGAGATGACGAAACCATGCAGGGCAAGGTCCCGAGTCAGGACCCCACCAAAGGACCAATAGATCTCAGACAGCCAGAAGGGGTCATTCAGTTTTTGACCGAAACCGGTGTGGGCAACATCCGTCAGGATGCCAAAGGGGAGTCCATCGAGACCGAGAAAGAAGCCCAAGCACGGATTCAGCACTTGGCCAAGATTTTCGTCGGCTACACCGACGATCAAGGCCAGCAGCATCCCGGGCTCGACGTAAACATGCGCGATGAAATGGCGGGACTTGTACAGACGCTGCAGAACGTGCAGCAGGGCAAGCAGACCATGGACCGACTGGTAATCTCTGGTCACAGTACCGGAAGCAGGGTCTTTGGCCCCGATGGCGGGGTGTCCTTCCAGCAGTTCGGGTCGCTGATGAGCGAGTTTCCCAAGGCACAGGGTGGCGTCCAGGACCTGATGCTGTCGGCTTGTCACACCCTGGAAAAGCAGGCCAACACCCAAGGTGGCGAGCAGTATAAACAGATGCTTCCGAATGTGCAGTCGGTGTGGGGCTATAATGGCAAGAGTCCCAGGTTGGACCAGGGCTCCCCTGCACACATGCGGGACTGGCTGGGTGCCTCGCAGGGAAACAACCCAGAGAAGCTCAAGGCAGCCGCCAAGAAGCACAGCGGCCAGAGCGCCAAAGTCCTCACCGGAAAGCAGATTGGCAACGGAATTCCCAATGCCAACAAGTAACTGGTCCCCCGCGACGCAACTTACGGGGTCGTGCTGGCGGCAGCGAGCTCTGCTGCCACGGCTCGCTCGATCAGCCGGGCGGACTCCTCGCTGCAGCGGAGAGCGACCTCTTGAGTGAGAGCTGGAAGTTGGTGCTCCTTTTGAATCGCCGGCAAGCCATAGAACTTGGTGTAACTCTCGGCAATCTGCTTGACCTGCGTCGTAAAGTGGGTAGCCAAATCACGTAGGTCACGGTCGCGCTCTGGACGCAGAGGACTGGCCATTTCCTTCTGCCCCAGCAGCGAAAGGTAGCGAGACGTTTCCTCCGGCGCGAGCCCAATCACCACATCTTGCCGCGGTTCGTGTTGTGTTAGGTGCCAGTTGATCCGACCCAGCGTCCGGCTATAGCCTGGCGGCGCAAGATACGTCAGCGTCTCGACCGGGGTCGTAACGTCGATATCCAGCCGCTCGATTGAGTGAGCCCAGCGCGCGCCCGTGGTCAGCCGATAGTACACCGCCGCTGCACCCGCAAGTGGCACCTTGTAGCGTGGGTTCTGCAGCGGCACCGTGTAGCTCACCGTGAGTTCTACATGCTGGTTCTTGGCAAAGTACATCGGCCAGACCCAGGTTCCAGCGTGCTTGTTGCCACGCCGAAACCGAAGTGATACTGGACGACCTGCCACCGATACCTCAGGTCGCACCGAGCACGCCAACCCCACCACCGGTTCACTGGTCTCCCCTTGACATGGGAAGCCGACTTCAAGCTTCTCGGGCTTTGCACCGGGGTTGTGCAGGTCCAGCTTGGCAGACACCTTTACCACGGTGGGAAAGAGCCCGAGCGTGAGATCTTCCTGTGCCAACACCACCTGCGTTTGCACCAGCGGGCCCGGCGCCCCACCGATACTCATCGGAAACGGGTCAGCCCGCCCCACGCTCATAGTCTCCCCCAGTAGTCCCCCCACAAAAATGACCCAAAGCCAGCCTCTTGTTCTCATCCCTGCCAACATGACCGCGCATTGTAGCCGAATCACTCAGATGCGTCACTACTCCAGGAGCGCCGGTCATGCTGAAATTAGATCCAACAACCCTACCATGGGATTCCGCAGCCGCGCCGAATGTTCTGCCAACACGCCAACCCAACTTCAATTCCGCGGGGGACTGAATGTGGGAGTTTCTATAGTCGTCACTCGCCCTCAGGCTTCACCGTATCCAGTTGCCGGAGCAGGTCGCGGAGAAGTTTGAGACAGTCAGGTGGAGGATTCCAGAGCTTCCACTCGGTCGCGAGCTGATACCTGCGTAGCTGACGAGAGACCTTGCGATGAATGTCACCGTCCTGCTCCGCCTGATTCCGGAGCGTCCGGAAAAGCGCTTTTGCCTGCTGCGCATGAAAGAACCTGCCCTTGCCATCGGCCAAAGCAGCAAGAGTTCGACGCTGCATCGGGGGAAGACTGAGCGCTAGCAGATGTAGTTCGCAAAGCGCGAGACGTCCCCAGCGCGCTTCATACGGAATCGCGCGATCTTCGACTTGCATCTTTAGAGATTCGCAGAAGTCCGTCCACGCACTGGTACGAGATCCGTGACTCCGTGCGTGAAGTTGCACGCGGACGAATGCAGCACCCCTCATTGCCCACAGCGCCCAAGCCAGAGGTTGGACTCGTCCTACACTTTGTCAAAGCGCAAGAGACCCGCGTTGCAGGGCAGCGCGTTCTGTACGCCGATCCCAGCGCGCGAACCGCCCGATCGCGTCACGGACTGTGGTTTCAAGATCGCAGTGCAGAGGCCGCAGCCATTTGCCGTAGCCTGCGCATGCATCCTGAACACCTGCTGCTCTTGCGCGGCATTGATGTGGCCAACACCGAGCTGGCCCAACCGACATGGGTGTTACTACCGCTGTGGAAGCAGGTGTTCGCGGTGGTCCATGAAGTTGCGGCACTGCTAGGCCGACGGAAACCGTACTGGGGAGTCTTGTCAACGCCGGTCGCAAACTATAGGTTTTCGCTGATTAGTGCAGGACCGGCGCGTTCGACACCACGGTTGCGTTCCCTTTCTTCGACTCACTTTTCCTTTCCGTTTGCAGCCTTGCTTTCCTGCGTACTCGTCGGAAATACTGGCACTGTCGCATGTGTCGGAGCTTCCGTGGAGCGTTCATGAGCGGCTCCCCAATTGCGTTTTTTCCGCATGCCTTTGCATGATTTGAGAGACACTGACGCAACAAGGTGTCTCGGGCCTGTTCAGTCCGCTTCCCCTCGTCGGTGATGCTTTCGTTCAGGGGCCTCTTGACGCACACGTCCGGCTGTGAGTAGGAATCAGCCATGCTCGTCGAGCGCCTCACCAATCCCGTCGTAGCCCCCAAAC
>CAYTGC010000515.1:0-3584 GCA_964437195.1 uncultured Myxococcales bacterium
ACATAGTCGCCCATGCGTCCAGATAGTCCCGGCTCAGCCGAGCCGAAGGCCAGAGCGTGCAGGTGCCTCAGCACGACATCGCGATTTCCCAGACCAACACCCGGTGCGGGAACCGCGCCTGCGATCATTTCTTCCGGCTTGTCGTAGAAGTAGCCATCGTGCGGAGTGTTTCGTGCGTACCCCAACACAACGCCGACTCGCGAGCGTCGCCCCGCACGTCCACCGCGCTGCGCGTAGTTGTCTGGACGCGGCGGAACGTTGCGCATCACAACTGCGTCCAAACCGCCGACGTCGATGCCCATCTCTAACGTGGGTGAGCAAGCGAGCACGTTGACGGGGGACACGTTCGGCCCAGCCTTGAAGTCACTTTCTAGCTTCAGGCGCTGGGTACTCGTGACTTGTGCCGTGTGCTCACCCGCGACCAACGGTAGCGATGTCGGATTCAGAACCCGGCGCGCATAGCGACTGGAGAGTACATCGCGCTCAGACCACGGTCGCAGCTCGCCATGACAGACCGGACATGGCGCACCCGCGAAGGCCCACGGCATACGGACATTGCAGACGGTGCAGCGGAAGCGGTCTTCTGCTTTCAGCGCGTGTAACGTCACACAGTCCGCGTTCACTTGCAAAAGCTCGCGTGACTGACCGTAGCCATGCAGCTTGTTTGGAATCAGCAGCCGCGGTCCTGCACATAGGAACGCTAGCACGCGCTCCATATGCTCTGGGTCCGGTCGCACACCGCCTAGGCGTCCAAGGAGCTGAACCAACTTCCGCTCTAGGCTGGGACTTCTTCCGCCTGTCTTTGCCAGCCGCCAAGCATTGTAGAGGGTGACACCGCTTGGGATGTCGGACTGATCGAGATGCAGAAGTGGCCTCCCTGCTTCGTCGCAGGGGTAGCCAGTGGGCTGGGTCAGGCGGCGCTCCCAATCTGCATCGCGAAGCGCAGGCGGGAAGCTCTTGTTCATTGGGTGATAGCAGAGCAACGGACGGGACAACGCCCGCCGCACACGCATGTCATCTAGCACCACGCGCAGTACGTAGACCAGCGCTCCGTCCGAGGGCAGACCGAGCGTGGCCCGCAGCTCAGCGCCATGACGCTCCACGTACCGGCTCAGCGGCTCATAACGAACGCCACACAATCCCAGGTTCAGGACGGTGGCGCGATACCCAGCGCTGACGGCAATGTCATCGAGAAGCGGAGCTTCTTCCCAGGCCAGCGCCTTGGCTTGCACGTCCTTGGGCAGAAGATCGGCATCTGTGCGGTAGTCCTGCGCAGGCCGGTTGTCGTGTCGCTCGACTCCGCGCACCATCAGGGCGTGGACTGCGTCGCCTAGCGTCAGGCCGTCGCGATGTTCGCGAAGGATCTCGACGAGTCGCCAGCGCATGCGGTCGTAGCGTCCGGCATAGGTGATGAATCGCGCTTGGTGGGCAGCGTCTTGCCGACTATCGGCAAAGATCAGCAGCCGCTCTTTTCCATCAAAGCCTGGCTGTCCTTTATGTTGTTCTGATAGCCCTTCGACCAAGCCTTCTGACACCACCCGAACCGCAGCGGAGGTACCCAATGCCACAGGTGTCAGCACACTACCCGCTGCGGTCGCTGCGCCACAGCACAGACAGCGGTTACGAGCGGGGGCCAGGGTGACGCGAATTGGATAGTCATCACCTGTCGAAAAACTGCACGTCGCGGGATCAAACGAGCCGTTTTTGACTGGCCGTTTCTTCATCTGCTTTTCGGTGCCAACCAGATTTCCAGATCGGTCGCTTCTGCCGGGGGTGTCGTCACCTTCGTCGCTGTCTTCGTTCTCTGTATCCGATTCGCCAGCGGTACTTCGCTCGTACAGCAACCACTCAAAGACGGTCTCGCTGCTGCGTGCTTCGCTGGGTACAAGGACATCGACTTCGGCGGCATCAGCCCCAACAAAACGCAGCGCGTGCGCGCCGCAGCTGCGACACAGATACAGTGGAGCCGTCTGCTTGCCACACTCACAGCTCTCGGCTCCCATCGCGTACAGCTTTCCGCAAACGGGATCGACGCAGCGATGGAATCGCCAGCCACCGCGCAGAAAGCGATGGGTGCGCAGACGTAGAGCCCCCGGCGTGCCATCGGGCAGGGCTGCCCCGATGGCCAGAGCCGCTGACACTTCCTGCGTGACCGCCGTGGCCTCACAGCCTTGCCGTTCGGGAACTTCAGCCAGGATGCGCTCAACAACACCTTCCACAGACAGCGGCTTTTGCGACAGGAGCGCGTGCAGTTTCCACAAAATGGCGGCGTGTGCGACGGCATCCGAGAGCGGTGCGGACGCTGGTAGTCCAGCGAGCGTGGCCAGCGCGCGACGTACCGAATCTGCGTCCCGATAATCCGGGGGAGTCACCGCAACGGGCGCAGGTGTCCAGCGGGCAGTCTCGGGTACAGCTAGCTCTGTGACCTCTTCACCAATGACCAAGAATCTCTCGGGAGCGTAGCCTGACAGCTTGCCGACAAACTCCTGTACAGCCACATCCCGCCGTCGGCGGATTTCTGTAGACGACAGCGTGGCTGCGG
Source organism: uncultured Myxococcales bacterium (assembly GCA_964437195.1). GTDB lineage: Bacteria > Myxococcota_A > Polyangia > Palsa-1104 > JAEUJZ01 > JAEUKA01. Next base: position 2,543 of record CAYTGC010000515.1, read on the forward strand.
GGTCCATCTCATCCAAGCTCTTGATGGTCGCCGAGGTTGCGACAGGCAGCAGCACCGGAAAACGCCGTGGGTCCGTGGGATCTTCGGTCAGGAAGGTTTGTTCGGCTTCGGTCAGATGCGCACGGAGCCGACGCAACAGCAGCGCAATGTTCGCCCCCAGGCTGCCGCGGTAGCTGTGGATCTCGTCTAGTACCAGGAACCGACAGCGATGATCGCGGAACAGGGCCGTGCGGTCTGCCGGGCGCACCAGCAGGTATTCCAACATCATGTAGTTGGTCAAAAGGATGTGCGGCGGACGCTGACGCATCGCGGCACGCGCGGCCTCATCCGTCGAGCGGTCGTAGCGCTCGACTCGAACATGGGTATGCCCCGACTCCCGAAGGTACTGCTCGATGCGCTCTTCTTGATCATTCGCGAGCGCGTTCATCGGGTAGACCAGCAGCGCCGTCAGCCCACCGCGTGCTCCAAACCGCACCGAGTCTTCAATCGCATTCTGGATGACTGGCAGAAGAAAGCACTCGGTCTTGCCCGAGCCCGTCCCCGTCGTGACCGCCAGGGGTCCCGGCTCGGGTCCCAGCAGTCGCTCAATCGCTTGGCTCTGGTGCAGGTAAGCCGACTTCGAGCCCGTGCGCTGCTCCATCACGCGGGCCAGCCGCGCATCCAGGCCCAGCTCGTTCCAGTTCTTCCCATCTTTGAACGGTCTATGCGCTTGGAAGAACGGATCTTGGGCCAGGAAGCGAGGACGCTCGATGGCTTCCGTCAGCGCCTGGCGCAGCCGCTCGTCGCGAGCACGAAACTCCGTCGACAGATAGCTGCGGTATTCTTCCAGAACCTGATCGACAACGGCGATGGGGTGCAGCGACATACGGCCTCCGGGGGAGGCATGTTACGGCGGACAAGACCGCAAACGGTCGCTAATTGCGTGAGGTTTTGGGTGGACTCGCAAGGCTCGCAAACAGCGGTAGCTCTGCCTCCGCTACTTCCTGCGCCTTCGGCTTGCGTCCTCGCTTCGCCGGTGGCTTGTCGGTCTTACTCGGAGGAG
>CAYTGC010000516.1:0-3579 GCA_964437195.1 uncultured Myxococcales bacterium
CGCGATGCGGGAAACGGAAAACAGTACCTGGTCTACAGCATGAACTACAGCGCCGGAGAAGATCTGGCGATGGTGCTGCCGCTCCCGGTGCCGCCGGGAAGCAAAGAAGACGCGGTGCAGTTTATCGATCTGCATGACTACGAGACGTTTTTTGTGGACCTGGACTCCGGCTTTCCTCGGCCCGTCTCGCGGTCGCGTTCGATCCCAAGCAACAGTGCGCCCGCCGCAGCTTCGGCCCCGCTGAAAGTCGTCAATGTCGGCAGCTTCGAGGCGTCGTTTGTGCCGCAGGTCAAAGACTTTTCGCGGCTCGATCCGCGGTTCCGCATGCCAGAAGGAGTCTGGGACAAGCTGCCGCAGTATCGGCAAGCGGGCTTTGCGGTGTTCAAGCTGCGCAAGAGCGCGACCAGCGTACATCCGATGGCGTTTGTGTTTCCGCGCGCCGATGCGAGCAAGCTGTTCTTCCCAACCGTTCACATCCACGACGGCAAAGTCCACGACAAAGCCAAGTTTGATCACTCTCTGTACTGTCAGGTTGGCAGCGACTACGGAAGAGCCTTCAACTGGGACGAATCGCCGCAGATCGCCAGCGCATTTGTGAAGGTCGCGCAGAGCAAGGGAATCATCGACGGCAATTCCCACTGCTACAAAAACGACCTGCACGGCCAGCTGAAAAACCAAGACACGTATCTGTAGCTGCGACGCAGAGACGTGGCCAGCCCAGAACCGTCGGTGTTGCGGGTCAGGGGTTTGCTATTCCGCGCGATCTTCGGCGAGGTTTTCGAAGCGGGTGTACTGGTTTAGGAATGCGAGGCGCGCGGTTCCGGTGGGGCCGTTTCGCTGCTTGCCGATGATGATCTCGGCGACGCCTTTGTCGGGCGATTCCTTGTTGTAGTACTCGTCGCGGTAGATAAAGCAGATCACGTCGGCGTCTTGCTCGATGGCGCCGGACTCGCGAAGGTCGGATGCCATCGGTCTTTTGTCGGCGCGCGACTCGACCGAGCGATTGAGCTGCGACAGCGCGAGCACCGGCACCTTCAGCTCTTTGGCCAGCGCTTTGAGGCCGCGGGAGATCTCGCTGATCTCGCGCTCGCGGCTCTGGTCGCGACCCTGCGGCGAGCCGTGCATGAGCTGAAGGTAGTCGATCACCACCAGCCCGAGCTGCTCAAGACCAGTCGGAAAGATCGAAGAATCCGATCGCCACCGCCGACACTTGGCGCGAATTTCCATCAGCGAGGGCGCGCCGCCGTCATCAATCCACATCGGCGCTTCGGCAATCCGGCCTGCGGCTTTGGTGATGCTGATCCAGTCGCGGGTTTCCAGAAATCCCGAGCGCAGCTTCTGCGACTCGACGCGCGCTTCGCTACAGAGCACACGCTCGATGAGCGACTCTTTGGACATTTCGAGCGAGAACACCAGCGTCGGCACACCATGATTGAGCGCCGCGTTCTGGGCGCAGTTCATGACAAACGCCGTCTTTCCCATCGAGGGTCGGGCGGCAATGATGACCAGATCGCCGGGCTGAAAACCGGCGGTCATCTCATCGAACTTCATGTAATCGGTGGCGACGCCTGTGACGGCTTGCTTGCGCGAAAAGCGCTGCTCCAGGGCCTTGATGGCGCTGTGGAGGACGCGACGAACTGGCTCGTAGCTCTGCCGGTTCGAGCGATTGGCGATCTCGAACACCGCTTGCTGCGCTTGATCGATGTAGCCATCGACATCGATCTCGTCGGAATAGCCGCGCTCCTGAATCGTCGATGCCGCCAAAATCAGCCGTCGCGCCGTCGCCTTTTCCCGCACAATCCGCGCGTGGTGGGCGATGTTTTCGACGGTGGCCACTTTGTTGAGCAGCTCGGCCAGATACGCTTCGCTGCCATGCGCGGCGAGCTTCGAGAGTGTTCCGCTCTGGCGCATCTGCTCGGCGACAGTAATCAGATCGATGGGCTTGGTTCGCTGCTCCAGCTCGACGATCGAGGCATAGATGGCCTCGTGTTTGGCGTCGTAAAAGTCATCGGCGTTTACGATGTCGGCGACCAGCGTCATCGCTCGACCAGAAAACAGCAGACCACCGACTACTGATTCTTCGGCATCGACGCTATGCGGGAGAATCCGCCGTACCGGTCCTCCGTCTGGACCCGCGCTTGGCGGCATGCTGTGAACCGCCACACCACCGCCCGCTGCCGTCGCCGGACGCTCATTGCCAGAAAACCGCTTCGTAGCCACGGCGGCACTCTAGCACGCGTGACTTATGGCGAAGACAACATCGCAGGGGCCAGACGCAGCACCGCATACAGGAGCGAGGCCACAAGCAGCATCACCAGCGACACCCACACAAACGGAATCCGTTCGTGCAGTCGCTTGCGACCAAAGAACCGACCGCGCGAGCGCCTCTCGATGATGTCTGGCACCGTGGAAGCCAGATCCGCCGTCGGCGTCACCCGCCCAAGGCCCGCCAAAAGAGAGCGCGTCTCGGCAGCCGCTGATTCATCCTCTGCCGGGGTCGGCGCCGGGTCTGGCACAGCCGTCGGATTTTGCTTCTGCTCTGCTTGCTCGCTCATCGTGTTCTTCAGTCTCCGTACCATCACCCAAGTCGACGGACAAGCTTCCCTCTACTTGGTGTGCCGCTTGATCTCTTCCTTCAGAATGAGCCGCGCCCTGTGCAGCCGCGACTTGACGGTTCCTTCGGGAAGTCCTGTCACCTGCATGATCTCTTCGTAAGAAAGCTCTTCGACGTCGCGCAGCACGAGCAGCAGCCGGTGTTCTTCGTCGAGCTTGGTGATCGCCCGCTGAACAATCGTATTTAGCTGAAGCCCCTCGAGCGCCTCGACGGGACTGGCGTGCTGCTGACCCAGCGTGCTCTGTCCTGACCCCAGGAGCTGCCGCTCTGCTGCATCGTCTAGCTCTGACGTCTGTTTGTGGGCGCGACGACGCAGATACTTGATTCGATTTTTGCAGTGGTTGGCGGCGATGCGATAAAGCCAGGTCGAAAACTTCGAGTCGCCGCGAAAGCTGTCGATCGACTTAAAGACGGTGACAAACACTTCTTGCGCGACGTCTTCGGCCTCGGCTTGGCTGCCGAGCATGCGATAGACGAGGCCATAGACCTTGTCTTGGTAAAGTCGCACGCACTTCTGGAAGGCTCGTTCGTCGTGCTGCTGGAGCAGACGGATCAGCTCGCCTTCATCGCGCAAGTCCATGGCTAGCCGCCTTCACCACCGGCCATCCCGTCGCGCAGGATGCGGATTCCAAACAGCAGCACCGTCTCATTGCCCGGTGCGACCCGCTGCCGCACCGAGACATCGAAGGCAAAGCCCGGATCTTTGCTTGTGTACCCAAGACCCATCGTCGCGTGGTGACCGCGAATGTTGTCGTCGTACAGGTATCCGAGCCGCAGCGGCACCTTGCCAACAATCATGTACTCGGCGCCAGCGCCTACTCGCACCGTCGTCCGCCGAGCCGTTTCATTGCAGGTCGAAGCCGCCATGTCGCTGCACGTTTCGTGGCCGGTGAAGTTTATCACGGTGTCTGCGGCCAAAAGCAGATTGTCTCCGACCTGATAGCCGAGGCCAATTCCGAGCAGCG
>CAYTGC010000517.1:0-3577 GCA_964437195.1 uncultured Myxococcales bacterium
CCCAGTCTGCCCGTCCATCTCTCTCGGTAAGCAGAATGTTTTCGGGCTTGATGTCTCGGTGTATCACGCCGCGGTTGTGGGCATGCTCGATGGCGTGACAGACCTGGAGCAAGATCGCGAGCGCTCTCTCGATGGGAAGGTTGCCGGACGGACTCTCGTGGATCGCCTTGTGCAGCGTCTGACCCGACACAAACTCCATCACCAGATACGGCAGCCCCGTGGTGTCGTCGTGGCCAAAGTCGTATAGGTAGACGATGTTTGGATGGTCGACGGCACTACAGGTCTTGGCCTCACGGAAGAAGCGCAGCAGCGAACGCTCGTCCCAGAGCAGCTCGCGCTTGAGGAGCTTGACCGCCATCTCGCGATCGAGCGCTTTGTGGACCGCTCGGTACACCAGGCCTGTCGCCCCCGAGCCAATGTATTCGGTGAGGACAAAGCGACGCGCCACCGTCCGTCCCAGAAGCTGATCCCGTCCCGGCGTCGGCTTCTTCGCGTCGGCTTGCTCTTCTCCCGGATCACCAAGCTGGCATCCGTCGGCGCGGCAATACAGCACCTTGATCGGATACGTCCGGCCACACTCGGGACACTTGCGAACACGCTCGGCAGTCATCGTCCACATCCCCCACCGCCCCAGGCTCATCGCCCCCGGTTTCGCGCAGCGCGTGAGGTTGGCCTCTGATCTTGCCCCGATTTGCGCCAATGCGGGTCGGCTTTCCAAAAGCTTTTGTAGTTTTGCGGGCCAAGAAAGCACATATAGTCCGGCGATGTTCACGACTCGCACGCTCTGTTTTTCCGCTTGCCTTTTGGCTTTCGGCGTCGGCCACGACGCGACTGCGCAGACCAAAGACCCGCCTTTTTCGACTGAAATCCCAGCAAGTGCTCAGCCGACTGTGGTGCCCGTCCAAGGCCAGCCAGGAATTCTGCCGCCTCCAGAACCGGTCGTCGCTGAACCTACAGTGGTGACGCCGCCACCGACGCCGCCGAAGCCGCCGACTGCGCCAACCTGGCGTCTGATGTTAAGCAACCTGCTCGTGCTGCGGGTGTATCCGATCGGTCTTGAGGACCAGATCCGCTTCGGCTTCCAGCGTCGCCTGCCCGACATCGAAGGCAAAGAAGGTCCGCTGTACCGCGACCGATTTGTGTTCTTTGGCCTGGCACCGCGCCTCAATCCAGCCTTCATCAAAGTCGGGCCATCGGTCGAAGTTCAGCCGTTTTCGATCATAAATGTGCGATTTGCGGCGGAATACATCGGTTTCTTTTCGACTTTTGGCTTCTTGCAGTCGTTTTCTTCCGCGCGCGACGATTATAACGACAAGCTCATGGCAGCCTGTGCCAGCACCGATGCGATGGTGCGCGAGAGCTGTAGCTATCGCGATACCGACGGCATGGTTCAGCAGGGAGCGAGCGAGCGGCGCAACTACAAGGCCAGCGGTCTGCACGTCATGATCGAGCCGGTGCTCCAGTTCAAGCTCGGGCCCGTCGCGATGCGCAATCGCCTGGCGCTGGAGTACTGGTACATGAACCTCCGCGACGGTGATCGCGTGTTCTACGACGTGACACTGGACACGCTGGTACCGGCGCGCGGCTGGGTCTTGGCCAATGATCTCGACGTAAGCTGGGTGTCCAAGTTTGGCCTGACCGTTGGTGTCCGCTACAGCGTCGTGCAGCCGTTCTACAGCGGCAACGATCTGTTCCCAGGCGAATACGTCGATTTTGTCAGCAACGGCATCCATCGCCTCGGACCCATGCTGTCGTACACGTTCTACGATCGTCCGTTTACGCGCTTTAACAGGCCGACCCTGCTTCTCATCTCCGGTTTCTTCCTGTCGCACCGCTACCGCACCGGAGCCGCGCCCGCCGCGATCATCCCTGGCGTTTTTGTGCAAAATCCGGCCATGCCGTCGCTGGTGCTCGGTTTTTCGTTCCAATCGGATCTGCTCAGCCCGACGGCCAAGCGCTAGTCGGCTCGCAGAGAAAAAGCGATGGACAAGCTCTCGCGAGGCAGCTCGGTCTGGCTTGTGCGCACTGCACAGGTGCTAGGTCTCATCGGACTGCTGCTGGCACTGGGCCACCGCTTTTTGCCGATGAACGATGCCCCGAGCCACATCGCGAACGCGGTCATCGCCCACAAGCTGCTCGGCGGAGACGCATTCTTTGCCGCGCACTACAAGTTCGACCTGATTCCGGTGCCGTACTGGGCGACGGCGCTGCTCATGCTGCTGTTGCAAAAAGTGCTGTCGCCGCTGTGGGCCTGGAAGGTCTGCATTGGGCTCTACCTGGCGCTGCTTCCGCTGTCTTTGTGGGTGCTGTTCCGGTCGCTGGTCCAGCCGACGGACGATCCGTCGCGGAATGAAGTCGAAGTGCCACCGCTGCTGCCTCTCTGTGTGCTGACGGTGTTTCACTGGGGCTACTGGATGGGCGAATCGAACTATCTTCTCGGGCAGCCGGTGGCGCTTTTGGCGCTGGCTCTCCTTGTCCGCAGCCGCAAGCTCTGGTCGCCGACCTTCCTCGGCTTCGTGCTCCTCGCAGCGCTGTCCTACGTCTGCCACATCTACGCTCTCACGCTGCTGTTGATTGCCGCCTCGGCGTGGGCCGCACTCGCGCTGCTTTCCCACAAAGTGCCGCCTTTGCCCGTCCACAAGCTGCGCGCATCGCATGTCGTTGGGATCGGCTGGATCTATCTGCTGTTTGCTGTCGCGGCGTACTTTGTGCTGTTTCAGCATGGCTCGGACAGCAACCGTGGATCGCTCGGATTCGATCTGTCGCTGCGACGGCTTGTGCACATGATGGTCGATCCGTTTGACTCACCGGAGCCACCGCACAGGGCGTGGCTCGCGTTTCTGTACGTCGGAATCGGGGCGGTATTTTTCGTGGCGCAGCGTCAGACACTCCGCACGCTGTGGACGGAGAAAAACGATCGGTGGGCGGCGCTGTGTCAGCTTGTCCATCCGGCGCTGCTGTTCCCCGGTCTGGTTGTGCTGCTTGCGGCCTATCTGGGCCCGGTCAGCATCTTGGCTGCCGACGGAACCCAGAAAGAGGGCGAGATCGCGATTCGCTTCGTCCTCGGCGGATTTTTGCTCAAAGCGCTGTCCCTGCGGCTGCCCAAAGCCAGTTCTTGGAAAAGCCCGCAGGGCGCTCTGGTCGTCGTCACACTGCTTGTGGCCGGGGCGCAGCTGCACAGTGCGCACAAGCTGCATGCCTCCGTCGATGAAAAGCTCTCTCGGGTCGATGCGGCGCTCCTGGCCAAGATTCCGCCGCACAGCCGGGTGCTGCCACTTTTGGACTTGCCGGAATCAAAGTGGCGGGACTTCCTGGTCCACCGCGTCGGAAACTACGTTGTGCTGCGCGATTCCTACAGCCCGCATGTCTTCGCGGTGCGGGGCCAACATGCGCTGCGACACCTTCCTTGGGGCGACCAGCGTGAGGTCGCAAACCTGAAAGTGACCGACGAAGAGTGGCGTTTTTACGACTACGTGTTGATTCAAACGGTCGGCACGCCAAAAGCGGAGCTGTCCGCACATCTTGTGCCGATTGCGACGCAGGACGACTTTCAGCTCTGGCAGGTGCGAAAAAACTA
>CAYTGC010000518.1:0-3576 GCA_964437195.1 uncultured Myxococcales bacterium
CAGCCGATGCAGTGGATGACGATCCTGATCTGGCTGATCTTTCTGTCGGTGTGCGGGCTGACGGCGATGGTGCTGATGATGCTAAACCGCAGCCCGATCTTGAGTCAGCTCACAGGCACAGAGCCGGGCAAGCTGACCTGGGACGCGAGCTTTCTGCGACCACTGGTCTATTACGTCCTGATTCCACTTGTGTCGCTTTTGTCGACCCAGCTTCCAGAGTTTAGCTGGCTCGTGAAGCTGCTTCAGAATCTGAAGTAGTCAGAAGTGCTCGACGCACCGCCATATCCGTACGCAATACCGCGTATTTTTCCGCAACTTACAAATTGACCGTCCGCAGCGTCGCAGGCTGCTCTAGAATGGAGTCATGAGCTTTCTGAGTACGGACTATCGCAAATGCCTTGAAGCATCGGAGCGCGTCGCCTGGAGCCTGGCTGACGTGGTGCCCGGTGAGTCCAAGCTCGATTTTGGTCGGTCCTTTATGCCGACTGCGATGTTCCTCGCTGACAAGCTCGAGTGTCTGACGGCTGTCGAGAAGCGCAAGCTAAACCAGATCTTCGGACGGGCGTACGGCTACCTGTTCTACTTCGTTGAGGCCTATATCATCTCGGCGACGATGGAACACGCACGGGCCGAGCTCTATGGCGACGAGTTCGCTCTTCGGGCGCTCCTGCGCTTCACCGAGGAAGAGGTCAAGCACCAGCAGCTGTTTCTGCGCTTTGGCGAGCTGTTTGATCGCGACTTTGGCGCAGACTGCGGTCTGACCGACAATCCCCAAGAGGTTGCGTCGTACATCCTTGGCAAGAGCCCGTTGGCAGTGCTGCTGGTGACGCTGCATCTGGAGATCATTACGCAGGCGCATTACGTCGACGCGATGAAGGACAATACCGATCTGGAACCGCTGTTCACCAGCCTGTTCAAGCATCACTGGCTCGAGGAAGCGCAGCACGCCAAGCTCGACGCGCTGGAACTAGAAAAGCTGCTCGAAGGCGCCAGCCCGGAACAGCGCGCCCTGGCCGAAGCCGAGTATGTCGAGATCCTCGACGCCTTCTCGGGGCTCCTCGGACGCCAAGCGGCGCTCGATGTGCAGAGCCTCGAGGCAGCCACCGGCAAGACGTTCTCTGACGATGTCCGCAAGGAGATCGAGCACGCGCAGACGCGCAGCTACCAGCGGGCATTCCTTTGGTACGGTCTCACGAATTCGCTGTTTCGTGAGTATCTCGGCGAGCGCTTCCCAGCGCTTTTGGCTCGTACAAGCGAACTTACAGCCCGATACGGACAGGGGGAACTATGATGGCTCTCCGCCTAGATGCGCCAGCAGAAACCGTGTGCGCACCGATGAACTCGCTCACCGAGACGACGATGGGGAGACTGGCCCGCGCTCTCGGCCCGGCGAAGAGCCAGAGCATCGCGGCCACCATCTTCAAGACCATGGGCGTCACCTATCTTGCGACGCCCCAGGATCTATGCGACTTCGCCAACCACCTGATTCGGTATGGCGGTGTCGCCGAGGCCGCGGGTCGTTCGCTCAAGGTCATGGCGCTCCTGCGCAGCGCCATCGATCGTCCTGTGCCAGTCCGCTCGTAGTTGCAAGGGCCGCTCTGGGCCCCAATCAGAACGCATTCGACTGCACCAGCCCCCAAAGTTCGCTGATAGACCCCGGCCTACGCTTTGTACTAGCGTCGCCGCGTGGACCTGTTTTCCCGTCTTGAAAAGCCCGTTTCAACCGCCGAACACCCCACCAAGCCCGATCCCAGTGCGCCGCTGGCCGAGAGGCTTAGGCCGCAGTCCCTCGATGAGTTCATTGGCCAGGAGCACCTTCTCGGGGAAGGCAAGCTCCTGCGTCGAGCGCTGGAGTCGAAACAGCTTCCCTCGCTGATCCTCTGGGGACCACCTGGAACCGGCAAGACGACGCTGGCGCGGATCTTGGCCAGTGCCGTCTCGGCCCACTTTGCTTCGTTGTCTGCGGTCACAGCCGGGGTGAAGGAGGTGCGCGCGGCGATCGCTGAAGCCGAGTGGCAGCGCTCACACGGGGCCCGGACCGTGCTGTTTCTCGATGAAATCCACCGCTTTAACAAAGCGCAGCAAGATGCGCTGCTGCCTCACGTCGAGCATGGAACCGTCGTGCTGATCGGCGCGACGACCGAAAACCCGTCGTTCGAGGTCAACGCTGCGCTTTTGTCTCGCTGCCGCGTGGTGCAGCTTTCCGCGCTGACGCCACCGCAGATTGGGCAGCTCCTTGGGCGCGCGATGACGGACAGCCAGCGCGGTCTGGGCGCCAGCAAGCTGGACCTTACCGATGAAGCGCGCGACTTTCTGGCCGAACATTCGGGAGGAGATGGTCGCCGGGCGCTCGGGGTGCTGGAGGTCGCGGTCAGTCACGCCACCCGTCGCGACAGCGAGGGCCGCCTGCTCATCGACCAGAAGTGCATCGAGGAAGCGCTCCAGCGCAAGGTGCTGCTCTACGACAAAAGCGGCGACGAGCACTACAATGTCGTGTCGGCATTTATCAAGAGCCTGCGCGGATCGGACCCGGACGCTGCGGTCTACTGGATGGCGCGGATGCTGGAAGCCGGGGAAGACCCGCTGTTTGTGCTGCGCCGGATGGTGATCTTTGCCGCGGAAGACATTGGGGTGGCTGATCCACGGGCGCTGCAAGTCGCAGTGGCGGCAACCGAAGCGGTGCGCTTTGTCGGTCTGCCCGAAGGAACGCTCCCGATGAGCGAGGCCGCCATCTATCTTGCGCTCGCCCCGAAGTCGAATAGTGCGATCGCAACCTACCAGGCGGCCAAACAAGCTGTCGAGCAGCATGGCGCGCTGCCGGTACCGCTTCATCTACGCAACGCGCCGACGAAGCTCATGCGTGAAATGGGGTACGGCAAGGACTACCAGTACCCCCACTCGTTCGCAGGCAATCACGTCGCCGAGCATTACCTGCCTGACGCGCTGCGCGGCAGCCAGCTCTACGAGCCGAGTCAAAACGGTCTGGAGCGAGCGCTCGGCGAGCGGCTGCACTACCTGCGGTCGCAGGCTGGCGGTCCAGGGCCCGAACCCGACAAAAAGACCGGCAAACCGCCGCAAAACCCGGATAGCATGCGCGGCCATGTCCATGGCAAACGTTGAGCTGCGCGACGCGCATGTGCTGATCACCGGCGGGGCGGGCTTTATCGGCTCCCATCTTGTGGAAAGACTGCGCAGCAAAAACCGCGTCCGCGTCCTCGACATCATGCGTCGCGACGCGCTGCGGCCATCGGGGCTCCACGAGCACAAAAATGTCGAGCTGGTCGTGGGCGATGTCACCGATCCTGCGGCGGTCGAGCGGGCGGTTCGGGATACCGACGTGGTGATCCACCTGGCCTCGATTGCCGGTGTCGATACCGTGATGCGGATGCCGACCCAGACGATGCGGGTATCACTGCTCGGAACCGCGTTTCTGCTAGAAGCAGCCCATGCCACTGGTCGCTGCCAGCGCTTCCTCGACTTTTCGACCAGTGAGGTCTTCGGTCGCTACGCCTACCAAGTGAGCGAACTCGACGCTACCACTGTCGGTGCCGTCGGCGAAGCCCGCTGGACCTACGC
>CAYTGC010000519.1:0-1587 GCA_964437195.1 uncultured Myxococcales bacterium
GTCGATGCCCGCAGCGATCAGTTTAGCTTCTGTGCCTCCCTCTACGAGGCGATCTATCAGCAGCTACCTTACGGAAGCGACCAGCTAGAGGAGTATGCCGACAGCATTCTGCACGCGACCTTTCGTCCTCCGCCGGGACGCACTGGCAGCGTCGAGGTTCCGCTGCTGATCCAGAAGGTTCTGACCCGGGGTCTGTCGATCGATCCAGCAGCACGCTTTGCGTCCCTGGATGCACTGATTGCAGCACTCCAGCCCGCGCTCCTTCCCGATGCAGAGACACAGAGCATGCATCGCAACAAAGTGATGCTCGGTGCGGCGGTGACGCTCAGTCTCTTGCTTACCACAGTGAGCATTCTGTGGGTCTATCATGATGGGAAGCGGAGTGATCTGCGGCTCAACATGCTAATGGCGTGGGTGTTCTCTGCATGCATCTTTGGCGCGGCCCTGCTGCTGCGCAAAAAGATCCTGGCACAGCCTCGCTTTCGCAGACTCTTCCAGCTCATGCTGCTGCTGTCTGGTTACTTGGTTGTGGGACGAACAATCGGTGTCACACAGGGCTACTCTGCCGGTCCTTTTTTGATTCAAGAGATGGTCGGTATGACCCTCCTGTTCTTGGCCGAAGTTCGCTCTGTGGGCCGTCGCTATCTCTTCGTCCCGCTTCTCTGTACGGTCTCGATTGCGCTGCAGATCCTCCTTCCGGAGTGGCGACGCGTTCACCTGAACATTGCGTACATGCTCATGACGTCCCTGGGGGCGTACTGGCACCTCAAGGGAACGGACCTTGAGCGGACGTAAGTCCAGGCATGCCTGCGACTAAGGCCGCGGTGCGAAGTCAACTGGACAGTAGGCGTGACCGCTGGGATCGTAGAATCCGTACGCGGTGCTGGTGGTATTCAGGCTCCCGAATGCTGCGTTGGCTTTGGTTTGATCGTTAAATCGCACACAAGACAGAGCGCTTCGACCTGTCGGTAGTGCCAGTCCTGAGACGTACGTTTTGGCAAAGCAGAGCTTGATTCCTGAGAGACTCTTGCGACCAGGAAATGCGGCCTTCAGGGGTCCGTCTAGGAACGGTACACGACTCCCATACGCGACCATCTCGTACTGATAGTTCGCATTGTGGCGAAAAATTCGGAAGTAGCCCACGTTGACGGTGGGAGCGGTGGGACTGGTGGCGTCGGTGGCGGTCACTGTCCCGATGTCGATGCTCCGCATGTTGCTGCTGCTGGCTAGCTTGGCTTGTTGGTTCGGAGTGAGACAGGAATCGCTGCCAGTCCAGGTCATGGGAAACACGATCTTCATGAGCTGCGTTTTCCACTTCTCGCACTCTGCCGCATCGCGGGACAGTCCACAGCCACCGGGACGTTCAGCCAGCACCAGACAGGAGTCGCTGGTCCACGCCATCACATACGGTGCGTTGTACTGATTCATGTCCGAGTCGCGCTGGGCGGGTGTGCCACTGTACCCGCACTTTCCGAGTGGGAATCCGCTTACCGCGGTTGAGCTGCTGTAGATGCCCGCTTTGGGTTGGGCGAGCAGCTCGGTGCCGGACTCCGCAACGTCCTGCGACGCTTCATATCCAGTGTCCGT
>CAYTGC010000519.1:1687-3568 GCA_964437195.1 uncultured Myxococcales bacterium
TTTCGTGGTTCCGATTCGGTGTGCTGGGGCTCGTCATCCGGGTCGGCCTGCTGCTACTTTTCCTTTGCACGATTCCGGTTGCCCAGGCCGTCAGTCCGATCGTGAACCAGACACTCTCGGAAGGCCGAGAACCGCCGCCAGCAGCCCTGCGGATTGCGCGTGGTACTGAGATCTATCGTGGCCGCTGGCAGTATCGCTGGGATGATTCCCCGCGTGATCCGAGTGGCGCTCTGCTGTGGTCGCTACCTGGTACGGACGAGGGCTGGCTGGACTTTGTTGGCGGTGGTGCGCCGCCGGGTCGGCAAGGTCGGCACTTCCTGTGGCTGCGTACCCAGCTGGAGGGCCCGGATGTTCAAGACCCCACACTGCAGATCGAGATCATCGATCAGCTGTGCGAGGCCTACGTCGATGGTCAGCTGGTCTATCGGTTCGGTCAGCTGGATGGGAATGGTCGCTGGGCCCGGCGGTTTTTGGGTTATCCCGTGCACTACATTCCGCTCGGTGTCGCGACACTTTTGCGCGACTATCGCGGCGCGACGTTGACACTGCGTGTCTACTCGGAACACCTGAACATTGGGCTGTATGGCCAGCAGCGCATTGGTACGCGTGCACGCTTGGAATCCGATCTATTCCGTCGGGACATCAGCCTGCTGGTGGTCGGCATCTTGCTGTTTACGGTGGGACTTGGCAGCCTGGCGCTGTTTCTCAACCAGCGGCGCGATCGCTCCTACCTTAGCTATGGGGGATTTTCGTTTTGCGTCGGTCTGTACGCACTGTGCCGGATGAAGAGTGGATTTTGGGTGGACGAGCATCCCCTCCTGTTCTTTTGCATCGAGCTATCGGCGTTTTACGCCACCATTCCGAGCCTGATCTTTTTCCTCAATCATGTGATTGGATCGGGACCGTGGCGGCTCATGCCGCTGTTTGCGTGGCTGATAGCTGGCTACGATGTCGTGGCTGCTCTGGCGGTGTTGCTGGGTCTGGTTCCTCTCCTTCAGACACTGCTTCCGTTTCAGCTTTTGACGCTGATTGCACTTCTCTACACCCTGATCACGGTGGCGGTGGCGCTTGTGCGGGGCAGCCGCGAAGCGCGCATCTTTGGTCTTGGTTTTCTGCTGACGGCGCTGTTTTCAGCGTACGACATGCTGGCTGCAATTGGTGTTCTGCCGCGGGTGCGGACTTCGTTTGCGCACTTTGGCCACGGTGCCTTCGTCCTGTCGCTGGGTCTGATCTTGGTCTTCCGCTTCCAGCGCGTGTATGCCGACCTGCTCTCTACCAAAGCGGATCTGTCGGAAAAGTACAGCGCACTTCAGGCGCGGACTGCCGAGATTGAGCAGCTGAACAGCGAGCTTCGCCACCAAATCGAGGCCCGCTCAAAGTCTATGCTCGACTCTCTGCTTGGTGGGTCCAGCTCGTCGCAGGAAGCGGTTCCGATTCTGGCGGTAGATACCGTCCTAAACATGCGCTATCGCATCCTTCACATCTTGGGACAAGGGGCGATGGGAGTCGTCTATGAAGTAGTGCGGCAGAGTGATGGTCGGCACCTGGCCGCCAAGGTTTTGTCCGGACAAGCGCGTCGTCAGGATCTGGCTCGCTTTGCGCGGGAGGGACAGCTGCTGGCCCGTCTGCACCACCCGAACCTCGTCAGCATCGTCGACGTCGACCTGCTCGACAATCGCCTCGCGTATCTGGTGATGGAGCTGGTCGAAGGCGGTACGCTGGCCCAGCGCCAGAGCAGCTATGGTCAGCAGTCCTTTGCGCTCTCTGTCATTCGGCAGATTGCTTCTGCCCTGGCCGCCGTCCACGCCGCAGGAATCGTACATAGGGACCTTAAGCCGACGAACATTTTGCTGATGAAGGGGGACGCCTTGCAGGTAAAGC
>CAYTGC010000520.1:0-3563 GCA_964437195.1 uncultured Myxococcales bacterium
AGCTCGCAGCCGGTCTTGACCGTCTTTTGATAGATCGACCACAGGTGCTTGGGACGCCCGCTGACGCGACCCTCGATCTCGTTCTTGCGTAGCTCGTCCTGTAGGATCGCCAGCACCTCGTCGATGTACTGCTGTCGCCCCGAGAAATAGGTCGAGATCTTGTCGGCGACCTCGGCGTAGTCCTTGGGATACAGGTACTTAAACGACAGGTCTTCGAGCTCCAGCTTGACCCACTGGATACCCAGGCGGTTGGCGAGCGGCGCGTAGATCTCGATGGTCTCGCGAGCGATGCGCTCCTGCTTGTCGGGCGGCATCGAGCCGAGAGTCCGCATGTTGTCGATGCGGTCGGCCAGCTTGATCAGGATGACGCGGATATCGCGCGCCATCGCCAGCAGCATCTTGCGGAAGTTTTCCGCCTGCTTCTCTTCCTTGGTGTGCCAGGGCACCTTGCCCAGCTTGGTCACACCGTCGACGAGGAACGCCACCTCGGGACCGAACAGCTTCGAGATGTCTTCCACCGTCGCGCTGGTGTCTTCGACGCAGTCGTGCAAGAGCCCGGCGCAGATCGAGTCGGCATCCAGCTTCAACTCACCGATGACGTGCGACACCGACAGCGGATGCGTGACGTAGGGCTCGCCCGAGCGGCGAAACTGTCCCGCGTGCGCCTTCTCGGCAAACAGATAGGCGCGACGAATGCGCTCTAGATCGGCGCTCGGCTGGTAGCTCTTGACCAGCGCGAGCAGGTTCTCGACATCGCGCGGCGGGCTGTGGGCCACCGTTGCCCCAGACGAACTCTCCGAGCCTTGGGCCCCCGCCGGACCCGCTACCACTGAACCAGACGCTGATGCAGACGATTCCACAAGGCGAATCTACGACGCTGCAACGCGTCAAGCAATCATTTCCCGAACCCGCGCTGGCGTTACACGTAGTCCTTGAAGTACTGCGTCTTCATCCGCTGGCAGTAGGCGACAAGTGGGTGCTTGCTCTGGATGTGCTGGCGCAGGCGGCCTTCGATCGGCGTCTCGGCTAGGGTCCAGACGAAGGGAAACACGGTGGCATCGATGGCATGCGGGGCATCGCCCAGGAAGTAGGGCTTGTCGCCCGCGAGCTCGGCGAGCGAGTCGATGAGGCGGATGCCGATGTCCTCAACCTCGCGCATGCTGTGCCGGCCCATGCCCTGCGCCATCGCGACCTTGACCACCTGCTTGCGCACCAGGTTCGAGACGGTCGGCGCGACCAGGCCCGGCACACCGGCCTTCTTGATCACCGACGCAATCCCCGGACCGACCACCCGCCAGCCGTGATCATCGACCCAGCGCTGGCACAGGATCACGAAGTACATGTGTTCTTCCAGCATCGACTGCACGGCGGTGCAAAGCGCGCGCTCTTGCGCGGTCATACTGGCATCCAGGTCGCGGTAGTTCTTGCGCAAGTACTCGACGATAAAGCTGGAGTCGGGGATCTTCTGCCCGCGATCTTCGATGTACGGCAGCTTGCCCTTGGGCGCCTTGCGCGCATCGCCCGGCAAGAGCTGATGCGGCACATCGATCATGCGCAGATAGGTCAGCACCTTGGAGACAAAAGGACTGGCGTCGGGCATGCCGAACGTGGGACCGAATCCGTAAAGAAGAATAGGAGCTGTCGCGGCGGTGGAAGACATGGGCGCAGCGTGCCAAACCTGCCTCGGGTGGGCAATGGCCAAAGGCTAGATGGATTGTGGTATGAGGGCCCCCCATGGCCAGTACAGTCGAAGGCGCGCAGGTTCAGGAGTTCACGCACCTCCATCTCCACAGTCAGTACAGCCTGCTGGACGGAGCGATTCGCTTAAAAGATCTGTTCCCGCGGCTCTCCGAGCTATCGATGGACGCCGCGGCGCTGACTGATCACGGCAACATGTTCGGCGCCGTCGACTTCTTCAAGAAGGCCAAGGGCGCCGGCAAGAAGCCGATCTTCGGCATCGAGACCTACGTCTGCGCCGATCACAAAGATCGTCAGAACCGCCGCAACTATCACCTGATCCTTCTGGCCAAAGACATGACGGGGTACAAGAACCTGCAGTACCTGTCGTCGATGGCCTTCTTGGAAGGCTTCTACTACCACCCGCGCATCGACAAGGCGCTGCTCAAAGAGCACAGCGAGGGCGTGATTGGGCTGTCGGCTTGCTTGGGCGGCGAGATCGCGCAGACGCTGCTGACGCATGGCTACGAGCAAGCCAAGGACATGGCCAAGGGCTATGCCTCGCTGTTCGCGCCCGGCGATTTCTATCTGGAGATCCAGCCGAACGGCCTCGCCGATCAGGACAAGATCAACGACGAGTGGCGCCGCATGTCGCGCGAGACCGGCATCCCGCTGGTCGCCACCGGCGACTGCCACTACATCCATGAGCGCGATGCCAAGGCCCAGGAAGTGCTCATGGCCATCCAGCAGGGGCGCACGCTGTCCGACGAGAAGCGCCTGCGCCATGAGGTGTCGTCCTACTACCTGAAGAGCGCGGCTGAGTTCAATGCGCACTTCCACGACATCCCGGAAGCGCTAGAGAACACGGTGCGCATCGCGCGCAGCTGCAACGTCGAGCTCAAGCTGGGCAAGCCGATGCTGCCGCGCTACCGCGTGCCCGAGGGCTTCGACATCCCGAGCTACTTTCGCAAGGTGTCGCAGGATGGCCTGGAGCGACGCTTCGCCGAGTTCGCCGATCTGGGCAAAAAGGTCGATCAGGATCAGTATCGCGCGCGGCTGCAGCGCGAGCTCGACGTCATCGTGCAGATGGACTTCCCGGGCTACTTCCTCATCGTCTGGGACTTCATCAACTACGCCAAAGAGCACGGCATCCCCGTCGGGCCGGGCCGCGGCTCGGGGGCGGGCTCGCTGGTTGCTTACTCGCTGCGCATCACCGATCTTGATCCCATTCCCTACAACCTGCTGTTCGAGCGCTTCCTCAATCCCGAGCGCATCTCGATGCCCGACTTCGACATCGACTTCTGCATGAATCGTCGTGATGGGGTCATCAAGTACGTCAGCGAAAAGTACGGCAAGACGCAGGTCGGTCAGATCATCACCTTCGGATCGCTGTCCGCGAAGTCGGCGATCAAAGACGTCGGGCGCGTGCTCGGCATGCCGTTTTCCGAGCTCAACGATCTGACCAAAAACCTGCCGGCGCTCGTCGAAGGCCATCCCGTGACGATGGACTGGGCGCTGGAAAACGAGCCGCGCTTCAAGCAGATCGCCGCCGAGAAGCCCGAGTTTCAAGAGCTGATCGACATCGCCACGGCGCTCGAAGGTCTGCACCGCAACGCCGGCATGCACGCCGCCGGCATCGTCATCGCCGACAGCCCGCTGTGGGATCACGTCCCCTGCTATCGCGGCCAAGACGGCGAGATCGTCACCCAGTTCGCCAAGGATGAAGTCGAAGAGGCGGGCCTGGTGAAGTTCGACTTCCTGGGCTTAAAGACGCTGACCGTCATCGACATCGCGGTGCAGATGGTGCAGCGCGATCGCCCCGACTTCGACCTGCGGCGCATCCCGCTCGACGACGCCAGCGTCTATCGCATGATCAGCGAGGGCGA
>CAYTGC010000521.1:0-3562 GCA_964437195.1 uncultured Myxococcales bacterium
TGTAGGCAAACAGGACAAGGTCGTAGAAGTCGAAGGTCCAGCCCAGAAACGCAAAGAGAAACAACCGATATGGGAACGGGCGACCCATGTAAAAACAGTCCCTAGCCTAAAAGAGGGGAAGAGGAAATCGGTTGAAACAGCGTCGGCAACCCGTGCGGCATGATTTATCGATTTAAGCTCGAGTTGCCTTTGCGGGGCAACGGATGAGCCACATTTCTTTGCGTCGGGTGTGAAATCTGCGCCAAGCTTGGGTGCGTCTTCAGACGGAAGTTGGGACTTTTTTCTGTGCTTTCGGCGGATCTGGGGTGTGACATGGCAAAAGATGGCAGCCTGCGCTTGGGCGTCGACCTGGGCGGCACCAAAATGGAAGCTGTGGTGCTCCGTATCGACGGAGATTCATTCGAGATCCTGTCGCGCTTGCGGCGGCCAACCGGGCGCGACCTCGGCTACGACCACATCTTGGATGGTCTCCAAGCGCTGGTTTGCGATACCGCGAAGCAGGCGGGGCTTGCGACCTTGCCTCCGATCGGGATCGGAATGCCGGGAAGCATCAGCCGCCGCAGTGGCCTTATCAAAAACTCGAACACCACCTGCCTAAACGGCAGACCGTTCCGTTCTGACTTCATCGCGCGCCTTGCCCATCCTGCGCGTTTCGCCAACGACGCAAACTGCTTTGCACTCGCGGAAGCGCGGTTTGGTGCAGGTCGCGGAAGTCGGGTTGTGTTTGGCGTGATCCTCGGCACAGGCGTTGGCGGCGGACTGGTCTTTCCCGGCGAACACGGTGCGAGCGATGCGTGGGACGGGCCACAGGGAATCGCCGGCGAATGGGGACACGTCAGCATCGAACCCGCCACGGGCCCAAGCTGCTACTGCGGTCGCCGGGGCTGTATCGAGACGTATTTGTGCGGACCCGCAATCGAGGCGAGCTACCTGGCATCCGGTGGTGCCCGCCGCGAGGATGGCACCTCGCTGCACCTGCCCGAAATCGTCGCGCGCCGCGAAGTGGATCCGGTAGCCAAGCAAGTCCTGGCCATGCACTGTTCGTTTTTTGGCCGAGCGATCGCGACGGTGATCAACATCGTCGACCCCGATGTCATTGTCCTGGGTGGTGGCGTGTCGAACTTGCCTTGGCTCTACACCGAGGGTGTCCGGGAAGCCGCGAAGTGGGTGTTTAGCGATGAGCTTACGACGCCGATCGTGAGGCATCAGCTCGGAGACAGTGCTGGCGTGATTGGTGCCGCGCTGCTGCCGTAAGTCTTTTGCTATCCTGCGCCGCCCATGCCGGTGCGCATTCGACATCACGTCAACCCATTTCACCTTCAGTTCCTCGACATCGCGCCAGATCGCCTTGCTTCTCCGCCGGGCCGCGATCCCGAACTGCAGGTCGAGCTTGGATGTGCCGACGCGCAGTTTCTTTTTCAGCTCGCTCGGCGTGATCCACTCGGCAGCTACGTGGGGGTCGAAATTCGCAAACCGCACGTCGAAGACGTAAACCAGCGAGCCAACGAGGAAGGGCTGCCAAACCTGCGTGCTGTCTTTGCACACATCAATCTCGATCTTGCATCGCTGTTCGTCGGCCATCGCATTCGTCGTTTCTTCATCAACTTTCCCGACCCCTGGTTCAAGCGCGCTCATCACAACCGACGGATTGTGAACCCCGATCTGGCCAGAACGCTCACGCAGCTCGTGGTTCCCGGAGGTGAAGTGTTTTTTCAAAGCGACATCTGGGAACTGGCGATCGCGGCGATGCAAGTCTTCGAAACGACGTCGGGACTGCAAAACACCGCAGGCGAGTGGTCGTTTCAAAAGCACAATCCGTATCCCGCGATGTCACTGCGTGAGGAGCGCGTCACCGAGGACGGCAACCCGATTTGGCGCATTCTGTACCGACGCGTGGCATAACCAAGACATGAGAGCTGTACTGCTCGCGCTTTCCATCGTGTTGTGGTTGTCCGGCTGTGCTGCGAACACCTCGGGCGCCGATGTTGTTTATGAACTGAAGCTGCAAGCAAATGGGGTTCCGGCATCGGCCCGATATTTGGAGCCACAGGTTTCGGTCTTTGCCTCGACGTGGAAAGCCGCCGAACCGATTCAAACAGCGGATCTTTCCGGTCTGATGAAGCGCGATCCGGTGACGGTGCTGCTCGTCGTCGATTCGGGTGAAGCGGGAAGCCGAGTGGCTGCGGCGGCTCGACTGCTCGACGAAAACAAGCAGCTTGTGGCAGTCGGTGGTGGGCAGCTTGCGCTCTATCGGGATTCGACGCTGCCGATTTCCCTTGTCGAAGTGAGCGACGCCCGTCGTCAGTCGCTCCAGCTTGCCAAAGTCGTACCCAGCGCTTCGTCGAGCGGACGGACGGTGACGCTCTATGGCTGGGGATTCTCTCCCGAAGCGACAATAGAGCTGGGCGGCCAGCCCGTGACTGACAAACAATGGATGTCGTCGGTGGAATGGGTCGTCAAGGTGCCAAGTGGGATTTCAGCCGGACCGGTCGAGATCAAGATCAGCAACCCGGGCGGGACCAGCGACACCCGGGCCGATCTGTTCTCGGTTTCCTCGTTCTAGTGCAGCTGCGTCGGCGCAGTTCGTGCCGGAACCGTCGCTATTTCGTGTTTCGTCCCGAGGCCGAAATTCCGTACTGCCTCATCTTGTAAGAAAAGGTCCGGATCGGCATTCCCAGGAACTCAGCCGCGCGGACTTGGACACCCTGCGCAGCATCGAGTGCCTCACGCATGCGGCGCTGCTCTAGTTCACGAAGCTCTTCTTCGAGATTTTGGAACTTTGGCGCGGACCCAGTGGCTTCACCCTCTGGCATCGGCTTCAGCGCTGACCCTCCGACGGGAGTTTCGATCGGCAGACTGTCGTGGCGAAGCAAAATCGACAGGTCGGCGCTGGTGACCATCTTGTCGACGCAGGTTGCGGCCAGGTAGTCGCAGACGTTGCGAAGCTCTCGAATGTTGCCAGGCCAGGGATGCGCCAGTAGCAGCGTCAGTGCGGCGTCGGAAAGCTGCGGGACGGATCGTCCCAGGTGCGCGGCGGCTCGCCCAAGAAACTGGCGCAGCAGGAGCGGAATCTCTCGCCGACGATCGCGCAGCGGGGGAAGCATCACTCGGGCAGCGACGAGTCGGAAGAAGAGATCTTGGCGGAAACGGCCTTGCTTGACCTCGGCTTCCAGGTCGCGGTGCGTTGCCGCGACGATCCGTACATCAATCTGTACTTCCTTGGTGCCGCCCAGACGCACGATTTTCTGGGTTTCCAGCGCCCGCAACAGCTTCGCTTGGAGCGGCAAAGGCAGCTCCCCTACTTCGTCGAGAAAGAGTGTGCCTGATGCCGCTTGTTCGAGCAGACCCGCTTTTTGACCCACGGCTCCGGTGAATGCGCCTTTTTCGTGTCCAAACAGCTCACTCTCGGCGAGTGTTTCGGGCAAGGCCGCGCAGTTGAGCGCCACAAAGCGGCCAGGCCGTTTGGACCAGACATGAATCGCCGTCGCCGCGATCTCCTTGCCGGTGCCCGTCTCACCGTGGATGAGAACCGCCATCGGACTGCGCGCCAGCCGCTCGATCA
>CAYTGC010000522.1:0-3561 GCA_964437195.1 uncultured Myxococcales bacterium
GGAACGCCGGCCTACATGGCTCCTGAGCAGTGCCGTGATGCCAAGCTGGCGACAGACCGATCGGATGTGTATTCCCTTGGAATCATTCTGTACCAGTGCCTGGCCGGACGACCCCCGTTCGTTGGTGAATATATCGGGGATGTCCTCGCCATGCAGATGATGCAGGATCCGCCGCGCCTTACGGACTTCAACCCGCGAGTCCAGAATCCGATGGTTGAGTTTGTTCATCGCCTGCTGGAAAAAAAGCCGACGATGCGGCCCAGCATGGAGGAGGTGGTTCGCGAGCTACAGCGACTCTTGGAGCTACTCACCAAGAGTCAGACGCAAGTCTCTGGAGCCATCCCACATCATTCAAGCAGACCGCAAACTGAGCGGCTGTCTTCGGATGAGATTCGCCAGCTAGCTCCCACTGCGCCCCGCCCAATGCTGGCTCCGATTCCCAACCGAGTGCCAGCGGTGTCTGAAGAGATCGCGTCACGACAGACCGAGCCGCTCTCTGTCCTACATCTGCCACAGACTTTTGCGGACAAAAACCCCATCCAAGTTGGTGCAGAAACAGATACCCCATCGGTTCTTCCCCGCAAACAGGCGGACTCAGACGCGCCACCGCTCGACGAGCGGTCCAGTGCCGCACAGGCTCCAAGGAATGTGAACTTGCCTGAAGAGCCTGCTGTTCCCGCGCCGAACCTGCGCCCACCGATGCAACACTCTGTGACGCTCGCGACGGGACAGCGGGGACTGCGCGGCTCGCAAAGGTTTTGGGTTTCAGGAATGTTGGCACTGACGTTGACGATCAGTCTGTCACTCTACTTTGCCAGCAGTAGGAACCCAGTTTACAGTACACAGCGGCCTGTTCAGCCAATGGATGCAAGCACAGAAACGATCACTGCACCGATGGATGCAAGCCTGTTGGTCGACATGGCAGAGCCGACGCCCGATCTGCTACTTCCTCCATCACGTCCCGAACGGCGGATTTTGGTTCGTGATGAGAAACTCGCAGGTGCAATCAGGGCATGGTCCGACAAAAGTTGGGCGGAAGCGGCCAAACTGGCCTCTGAATGCGGGACTCGTGGCGAAGCAAAGTACAAGTGTCCATGGATCTTAGGCATGGCAACGTGCCAGTTGATAAAGACGAACGCGGATCCACAGAAGCGGCTGTATATGGACCGCGATCTGACTTACGCGCTCATGTTCCTTCGCGAGCAAAATGAGCGACAGTTCGCCAAAGAGGTCGAGCAGTTCTGCGCCAGCCTTGGCGTGTCTGTCAGCGCCTTGGTCAAATCAGAACCCCCACCGGATCCGCTTCAGATTCGAAATCCGTTTCAGAAGTAGCGTCGCCGAAGGAGATCCGTCCCCAAAGCCTGATCTACCGGCCTGCGGGCATCCGCCGTCGTGCAGCGTACCGCTCAGCAGGTCTTTACTTCGAATCATACACAGGGTACGATTATTGGTATTCGGGGAGTGTCTATTCTGACTCCTTCTGTCCCTGCGGCATGACAGCACCTTCGCACCATGGCCTGCTTGATGCCCAGAGCTGGATCGGCCAGCTCGTCGGGAACTACCGCCTAGTAAGACTTCTCGGAGAAGGCGGCATGGGCATGGTGTTCGAGGCCGTCCACGATGGTGTTGGTGGCAAGGCTGCGGTCAAGATCCTCCGTCCTGAAATCTCGATGCACGCGAACCTGGCAACTCGCTTCTTCAATGAAGCGCGCGCTGCCAACGCCATTCAGCACCCCAGCATCGTCCGTGTCTTCGACTGCGGCTACACCCAAAGCCGAGCGGCCTACCTCACGATGGAGTACCTGGCCGGGCAGTCCCTGCGCAGTCGGTTGGATCGGGCGCAGAAACTGTCCCTGTCCGATACCGCCCGCGTAAGCCGACAGGTTGCATCGGCGCTGTCGGCCTCGCATCGGACCGGCATTGTCCATCGGGACATGAAGCCGGACAACATCATGTTGGTTCCAGACCCAGAGCTTCCTGGGGGCGAGCGGGTCAAGGTTCTCGATTTCGGAATCGCCAAGATGTCCGAACACTTGGGAGGCAAGCCGAACGCCACCGATAGCAATGTGGTGATGGGAACACCCGCCTACATGGCTCCTGAGCAGTGCAAAGGAGCGAAGCTGGTGACGGACCGAGCGGATGTGTATTCGCTCGGAATCATGATGTACCAAATGATCGCGGGACGGCCTCCATTTGTTGCAGAAGCAGCGGGTGAGCTTCTGATCATGCAGGTGACGGAGCCAGTCCCCCCCTTGGATAAATTCGCTCCGGGGACTGAGCCATCGTTTGTCGCGCTGGTGCATTCGATGCTGGCGAAAGATGCTGCTGCTCGTCCGTCGATGGACATGGTTGTCGCGAGCCTGCAACAGATCGAAAAGCGCCTAAGCGATGAGCAGACAGATGATCTTGCCATCACACGCCGGCTCTCCCCACAACTGCTTCGATCATTCGTACACAGAGACTCGGCAGAGATCCCGTCTTCATCGAACGACGACAACCGCGGGCAGCTCAGCCCTCCTTCACCCAAGTACCACAACAGTACGGTGACGGATGCAGCCAGCGAAGCGACGAGCGCAAAGCGCCGCACCAGGAACCGGAGCGTGGCGATTGTGGGCGTCTTAGGAGCCGCCGTCGCTTGTGCATTGTTGGCGTATCGCGTGACTCGTTCTCCGACGAAGCCAATCGCAGTGAGCCAAGAGACTGTGAATCACCCTGGGCCGGTCACAGTGAGGACGGTGGTGAAGACCCAGGAGTTGGCCCCACAGCCGACTCCCGCCCCACAGCCGACTCCCGCCCCACAGCCGGCACGCGAGGAATCGAAACCAGCTCGGACACCGAAGAAAGAAGCTCCGCCCGAAATCCAGGTTCAGCCACCGCTACCGCCACAGGCCAACCAAACAGATCCGCATCTGCTGGCAGCACGAAAGCATTTCGAGGCGCGTCGATTTGTCGAAGCGATCTACGAGGCGAAGCTGTGCGGGGCAGGCAAAGAGACGCGCTTTCAGTGCGACTTGCTCTTGGGCAGAGCCGCATGCCGGTCAAACAACCGGAAGGACTCTCAAGCCGTGATCGATGCGATTCAGAACAGCCAACGGACCGACAAAGACAAGGCCATTGGCCAGATCAAAAAAGAGTGCGCTCTGGACTCGCTCGACTTCGCGGAAAAGCTGCTGCGACAACAGGATTTCTCACGTGCACGGTCCATCGCACGCACCAATGAATTCATCGACCCAGAGCGTGCGTGGCGCATCGATGGAAGCGCCTCGTGCATGCTTGAAGACCGACCTGCTGTCATGGAGGCACTAGCCAAACTCGTACTCTATCCAGTTAGTAAGGCGGAAGTGCTGAAAACGTGCCGCCGGAACAACGTCGATATTTACAAACTACCGTGAAGTGAATTCAGAATGCCACCACAAGCCCGCCTCGGAGACAAAGCACTCATCCCAGCCGATGCCCACGGCTGCGTCGCTTGTCCCCACACCGCGAGCGGCCCCGCAGTGGCTGGTTCCCCCAACGTAAACGTCAACGGACGCCCCGCCATCCGCGTCGATGACCCAGGCA
>CAYTGC010000523.1:0-3555 GCA_964437195.1 uncultured Myxococcales bacterium
GATGGCCGATCTTTCCGTCGATTTTTGTGGAATCAAGTCGCCCAATCCGTTCTGGCTGGCCTCCGCGCCGCCAACGAACACGGGTGATCAGATCATGCGGGCGTTCGATGCTGGCTGGGGCGGGGCGGTGTGGAAGACGCTCGGCCAGCCGATCGTGAACGTATCGTCTCGCTATTCGTCGGTCGACTATGCCGGGCGACGGATGATGGGCCTTAACAACATCGAGCTCATCACCGACCGGCCACTCGATGTGAATCTGCGCGAAGTCGCCGAGGTGAAGAAGCGCTATCCGAAACATGCGCTGATCGTGTCGCTGATGGTTGAGTCTCGCCGCGAAGCCTGGCATGACATCGTGCGACGAGCCGAGGACGCTGGTGCTGACGGCTTGGAGCTGAACTTCGGGTGTCCGCACGGCATGAGCGAGCGCGGCATGGGCAGCGCCGTCGGCCAAGTGCCCGACTACACCTGTCAGATCGTGCAGTGGGTCAAAGAGGTCGCCAAGACGCCGGTGATTGTGAAGCTGACGCCGAACATCACCGACGTGACTTTTCCAGCGCGGGCCGCGGAAAAAGGTGGCGCCGATGCAGTTTCGCTCATCAACACCATCAACTCGGTGACCGGAATTGACCTGGAGACGATGACGCCACGGCCTGCAGTACATGGCGCATCTGCCCACGGTGGTTACTGCGGCCCGGCGGTGAAACCCATTGCCCTGTCGATGGTCGCGTCGGTGGGTCAGTCGGTGAAGATTCCGATCTCGGGAATCGGCGGCATCTCCAACTGGCACGACGCGGCAGAGTTTATCCTGATGGGCGCGACGACGGTCCAGGTCTGTACCGCGGTCATGCATCACGGCTTCCGCATCGTGCTCGACATGATTGACGGGCTGTCGGGTTACCTCGATCGCAAGGGGTTGACCAGCGTGAGCCAGCTCGTCGGTCGCAGCCTTCCGACGTATCAGCGATGGGAACAGCTTGACCTCAACTATCGGGTGATTGCCGACATCAAACAGGACAAGTGCATCGGCTGTGGCGTCTGCTATGCGGCGTGCTACGACGGTGCGCACCAGGCAATCGCAGTCAAGCCCGACGGACGAGGCCGCTCGGCGGTGGAAATCCTCGAGCACAAGTGCGTGGGCTGCAACCTCTGTAGCCTGGTCTGCCCCGTCGAAGACTGCATCACAATGAAGCGCGTCGACACCTTCGGGGACTCGCGCCTGCCGTGGACGGAGTACAGCAAGAATCCCTCGCTGTACCCACACGTTCGTTCCAATCGTCACGATCAATAAGTCATGTTGCCGTCAGTGATGACCGTGGTGCAGGGCCTTTACGGGCTTCTCCTCCTCGGGCTATGGCTGCTGCTCGTTGCGGCGAGCGGCCACCTGCTGCGGCTTGGACTGTGGGCGGCAAGGCACCGTCTCGAACAGCCTTCCGCTCCGCCGCTTGGGCCTGCTGGGTGGCCGGTGGTGACCGTGCAGCTTCCCATGCGCAATGAGCGACTGGTTGCAGCCAGAGCGATTCGCGCGGCGTGTGCCCTCGACTGGCCCAAAGACCGGCTGCAGATCCAGGTGCTCGATGATTCTGATGCGGGCGATGAGACCGTGGCCATCGTGGATGCCGAGGTCGCGGCGCAAAGGCGGGCCGGTTTCGACGTTTCGGCGGTGCGTCGTCCAGACCGACGGAGCTTCAAAGCTGGACACCTCGACTTTGCACTTCCTTCGGCCCGTGGCGAGTTTGTGGCGGTACTCGATGTCGACTTCGTCCCACCCGCCGATTTCCTGTGTCAGATGGTGCCGCACCTTGTCGCACAGCCGCGCCTGGCGTTTGTACAAGGTCGTTGGTCGTTTCTTAACGAGACGGACAGCTTGCTTTTGCGCGTCCAAGCACTGATTTTGCACGGTCTATTTCTCGTCGAGCAGGCCTATCTTTCGGCGCACAAGCAACCGGTGCAGTTTAACGGCTCGGGCGGAATCTGGCGCAAAGCGGCGCTGCTTGCTGCCGGTGGTTGGGTTGGGGGAGACGCCGATACCGAGGCATCGGTGACGGAGGATCTCGATCTTTCGTTTCGGGTGCGGCTGCACGGGTATGAATCACTCGTCTTGTCGCATCTTGCCGTACCGACCGAGCTGCCTGAGACGATGGCCGCGTTTCGCAGCCAGCAGAAGCGGTGGGTCCGTGGCGGTGCGCAGGTCTTGCGCAGCCTGCTTCACAAGCTGATGGCGCCTGGGTGTTCGCTTCGCGAGCGGGCGACGATGATGCTGCATCTGTTTCGCCACGTCCGGCAGCCTTATTTGGCACTTATGATCTTGGTCTTGCCGCTGGTGCCGCTCGGTGTGCTGCACAGCCTGTTCGCGCCACCGGGTGGGATGCTCGCTGCAGTGCTGGTTTTGTGGCTGGCGCTGTCTTTGTACTACGGCGCGGCGCTATGGCGGCTTGGGCGATCGCCGCTGTCAGCCGTGGGGCTTGCACCGTGTGTGATGGCGCTGTCGATGGGTTTGTGTCTGGCGCTTTCCGTCGAGCTACTGCGAGGCGTGCTGTCATCGCGGCAAGGGGCCGAGTTTGTGCGCACACCGAAGACTGGCGGGCACAAAGGGCAGGCACGGCTCTACCGTCCGGTTCTCGACCGTCTGGCCAAGCTCGAAGTGCTGATTGGCGGCGCTTATCTCGGACTGTCTTTGTGGCTGCTCGTTCGGGGCGAATACCTGACGGCGCTTGGCTTCGGCTGCCTCATCGGCGCAGGCCTTTTGTGGGTGGGTGGCGGGAGCTTGCGAATTTCACGCTGAAAGCTAGGCGCTGGTGGCCGATGGTGCCACGGGGGCCGATCCGGGATCGGGAAGGGCTGCAACCGGCTGGCCAAGTGCTTCCTTGGCGCGTCGACCAAACGGCGTCTGGCCGTAGGCCGCGGCACGCTCATATCGCCGACGGGCTTCCGTCGGTTTGTTTTCTTCCCTCGCGATTTCACCAAGCCAAAACCAGCGCTCGGCGGTACGTCCGGGATCGACTTGCCACTCGGGATCAAACTGGAGAGATACCGACTCTTCCTCGTTGCGTAGCGCCGAAACCAGCGCCACTTCGGCTGCCTGGAAGTTCTTGCGGTGAAGCTCGGCAATTCCGCGCGTGCCGCTGATGCACGCCGAGAGCAGCGGATCTTTGGACACGCCATCATCGCCGTGCAGAAGCTCGACCGCATCATCAAGGTGACCGACCGCATCATCCGGCTGTCCGAGGAATGTGAGCGTATATGCCCGATTGTTCAGCCACAGTGCGACCTCAAGTGGGCTGAGCTGCTGAAGCTGAACCTTGTCCAGCTCCTCGAGCGCCTCGCGATGATCGCTCACGGCATTGAGCGCGCAGGCCAGGTTGATCCGCAGAAGCTGCTCATCGCGCAGCGGCATCGTGCGGGCCAGCGCCACACGGTAGTAGCGAATGAGCAGCGCCGGATCGTCACTCGGCAGGCTGGGGTTTTCTTCGTCTGAGTGCTCGCTCAGCAACAGCGCAGAGCGGTTGCGCTCGTGGCTGGTCAGCGCCGCGATGACGGTCACCCAGACAAGCAGGA
>CAYTGC010000524.1:0-3547 GCA_964437195.1 uncultured Myxococcales bacterium
GTGTACGGATTCGGCAGACGCTCGATCCGGAGCGCGGCTGCGATGGCGTTCTGATAGTCCTGTTTCACCGACTCATCCGGCGCGGGCATAACCGCACTCCGCGACCCGATCCGACTCTCCAGACAGAAGCCAAACAACATCCGCGCAACCAAGCCGCGATCTCGAAGCTCTGACCGTTTCCCCAACGTGGCGATCGTCGCGGGCTGGGTGGCTGCCACAATGCTAAGGGATGCGCGCTCGATCGGTGCGGGCTGCCTTTCCTTCGATGCACGGATCGAGAACACAGGTTCCCCATCGTACCCTTTCAAGTACACGCCGATGTTTGGCCCCGCAGAGTCCTTCGCGTACCGTCCGAGCATGTTCTCGAAAATGTCGCCGCCCTCCGAGTCCACAATCGCCGCAAAGCCGCCGGTTTCGCTCATCTGTCGGGTGAGTCCTTCGGGGGTCGCGTCCTGAGCGATAAAGCAAGCCGCAGGTGGTGGTTTTAGCTCTGCGAGTTGCTGTTTCAGTGCAGCAGCCCGCTCGATGGCATCCCTTCGTTTTTCTTTGTCCATCGTCTGCTTGCGGTCTTGCAGAGCGCGCCGGTAGTCCTCTTCAAGTGCTTCGCGTTCGGTTTCATACTTCGCACGCACTGGCAAAAGCTCCCGCTGACGTTCGATCTGGTAGGCGAAGATCGGCGCGGACATTACGTTCACCGTCGAGGATTTCCGCTCCCCGGAAGCGGCCACGGTGAACAGATACAGGCTAAGGGACTCCGCATGTCCAGCCCGTGGATCAAGTACCTGAGCCTTACCGACCCAAGCGGTCGCCATGACTCCCAGCGCGATGTTGGCGGGCATGTCGCGAGGGACTTGGTGCGACTCCGAAACCGCATCCACAAACGCCTCAATCACGGATGGGAAGACATTCCGGGGCCATGGTGGCAAGGTTGCATCCACGTCGAGCGGAATCGGTGCGGTGCGCGCTCCTGACCACTGCCCAAGGTCGCACAGAATCGCGTCCCATTCCTGCTGTCGCTCGATCAACTCTGTTCCCAGCGCGTCCCTTCTTTCTGGCGGAAGATCGCTGCGCTCAAGTTCGCCGCGAATGCGTGCGAGTTCTCGATCAAGGAATCCCTTCCGGACTGCGCGCACAGAGTCCGCAAGACCACTTGGCCCGTGATTGCCGGTTTGCAGCTCAATCAAGTACGACTCGGACCCATGGGCCATCAGTCGTCCGGCGGTGTTCTGTAGCGTCATGCGGGCCACCACCGACTGTGGCGTGATCTCCTCGCTACGGCTGTGAAGGTCCAGCATCGCCTCAAAGATCGCCTCATGGTGCGGTGCAAAGAAGTTACGCGGCTCTAGTCCTTGCTCCACAGCAATGTGGATCTTGTCGGGATAGTTTAGGAGTGTACCCAGGGCTCTCTGTTCGCTGGTATCCGACGAAAAATCGTTGCCTGTCTCCGTATTCCGTTCTATGGTTCTCATCGCTCATGCCTCCTTGGTTTGAGCTTCTGCTGTAGAGCGCATGCCCGACCTTTCCCGTCGGGCATTTGCTTTTGTGGGGTTCGCTTTCGTGGTCTTGGTCTGCTTCTGCTTGCGCAGGTGACGACTCGCCCAAGCCGCAGCAAGCTCGTGGTCTTCTGGGCTCAGCTCACGATCGGCACTGCCAGACCATGCGTGCGGGTCTGCCATCACTTCCGTGATGACGTTCAAAAGGAATGGCCGGACGTGCTGCCACAGGTCGTCCCGGTAGCGCAGCCACAGCCGATCCACCATCGGGCCAAGATCAAGCTGCGGCATGGTCGCCTCCTTCATCGCGTAGAAGGTCGGTTTGGCCGGTGACCCACAGCCAGGCGGGCTCGCCTAGTGCCTGTCGGATGGCGGCGTAAAGCGCGGCGGAGCCTTGCCGGTTACCGGCTGCAACGTGCGCGACATGCTGTGGTGTCCATCGTCCCAGCGCGGCGGAAAAGCTGGACAGAGAGCGCCCCTGATAGGCGATTGCCGCATCAAAGCGGCGGCGGTTCATTTTCTGCGGTTTCGGTTCGGCGTGTCCCATGCGAACCTTTTAGGTCCGCTGGATTTGGCGCGCAGCTAGAAGCCGACACGCGACAGGGGTTCTTCACTTTTGGGGCGATGCCAGGATCTCGTCGATTTTGTCCTGCCGATCGCGCACGCTTTGTCTTGTGGGAACATCAGTCGGTGCCCCCAGCAGTCGGAAAGCGTTCCCCCAGCGCTTGCCATCGTCGTGCACGATGCGGCATGCCGCAAGGTCTTCCATCAACTTGCGCAGCGCGGAATATTGCTTCCCGCTCGCTCGGACACCGACAGGCTTACACAACCTGGCCAGGGGAACGGCAACCCATCCTGTCTTGTCTTGGTTCCGATGCTGACCTAGTTCCCCGAGCACCTGACGAATCAAACGCACCTTTTTGGCGATGGTCTTGCCAAGCCGTTCGGATGGTTCCAAATAGCTCGCGCTTGGACCTGTTTGCAATGCCCCACCTGCGCACGCATAGCGCCAAGTGAGATAGAGGAATTCTGCCGGTGTCAGTTCTATGTCCGACGGTGCAAGAGAGTCGTAGTACGGATAATAATGCCGCAGTCGCAGCGTTTTTTTCCCGAGAAGCGCCGTGGCGTTCTCTTTTAGGTGACGCTCTGCCGACAACTCTTGCCCTGACCTCGTTGCAAGCCATTTCTGTGACACGGGCAGTTCATAGAGTTGGCCAATGGACTTCAGGACTGCATAGACAGAAGCCTTGACTCGCTGCTTTTTGTCCTCTTGCCCGTCGAGCCGCTGCCACTCCTCGTGGATGATCTGTCTGACCCTCGGGGAACCAAGCCAAAAGTGCCAAGGTTGCCCAAGTCCTGCTTCCTTGCGGAAGGCTTCCTCTGCGCGGGCTCGTGTCCGGTAATTGCTTCGTCTCTCATCGGTACCATCCAGCATCCATCGGACGATGCAATGACTGATTTTTGCGTCGGGATGGCGGTATTCGGCCAGCATCACAAGGTTGCTGCCAGCTACGCAGTAGTCTATGAAGCCAAGCTCCCCAGTCTGGGCGTTACACTTCGCGATGAGTTGCGATCGTAGCGACGGGTCTAATGTGTCTAAGAGCGGTCTTTCGGGGTCGAGTCTGGGCAGCGATGGGTCGAAGGACTTCTTAAAAAGCGCCAGCAGTTGCCCTCTGATGATTCTCAAGTGATCTCGATGGCTTTTCTCCCAAGCTCTTTTGTTGGCATCTTCTCTTTTTCTCTCCGCATCCAATTCCCTCTGTACGGCAGCCGGGTCACGTCCACAGAGGTCACACGAGGACTCATCCACAGTCTCGCTGTCGTCCCGAATCCCTCCGCATCTGTACTTGAGACAGAACCAACAAACGACGCAACTTGCCAGGTTTGGATCGCGATAGTAGAGAGCCAGGGAGGGAGTAGTTTCCGACGCCATCCCTTGTCCCTATCATGTGCGTTCAATCGCAACGGTGCTTTTTTATTAGCGATTTCGAGACAGCAGCGAAGGCTGTCTTGTTTGAGTGAATCCCTTCTCTAAAGGGTGCCCCTATTTTGTC
>CAYTGC010000525.1:0-3546 GCA_964437195.1 uncultured Myxococcales bacterium
GGACTGGGTGGCGCGCGATGCAGAGACCGCGCTTCATCCTTCCTGTACGGCGAAAATGGGGACGGACGCACTGGCAGTGACAGATCCAAACTCGATGCGCGTGCATGGACTTGAGGGCCTGCGCGTGGTGGACGCCTCCGCGATGCCGAACGTGACCAATGGGAATATCTACGCGCCAGTGATCATGCTGGCAGAAAAAGCGTCGGACCTGATTCTGGGAAATACCCCGCTATCGCCGGAAACGACGGAGTTTTATCGGCACCCGCAGCGATCAACAGAGGCATCAGATGCACTCATCTAAGGACGGAGCGGACTCACGGGACCTCGCTGGGTTTGGTTATAGACAGGAGCTGAGCCGGAGCCTGGGAAGCTTTTCCTCGTTCGCGGCAGGCTTCTCCTACATCTCCATTTTGACGGGGATGTTCCAGATGTTTTACCTTGGCTTCGGAGCGGGGGGTCCGGCGTTCTTCTGGTCCTGGCCCATGATGTTCTGCGGGCACTTTCTCATCGCTCTCTGTTTCGCAGAGCTTGCGGCGCACTACCCACTCTCCGGTGGGGTTTATCAGTGGTCGAAGTACCTCGGATCGCCCTTCCTGGGATGGATGACGGGCTGGATCTTTTTCGCCTGCCTGGTGGTCACGCTGGCCGCTGTAGCCCTGGCGATGCAGAACTCGCTGCCGCAGATCTGGACGGGCTTTCAGTTCGTTGGCAGTCTGGACGACCCCAAAAGCCGCGCCGTAAACGCGGTTTTGCTAGGCTGCGGAGTGATTGTCCTTAGCACGGTGATAAACGCGGTCGGAGTCCGGCTCCTGGCCTTCATCAACAATGCGGGCGTGCTGTCCGAGATCGTCGGCATCGGATTCCTGGTTGTGGCGCTGGCCATGTATTCTGTGCGGTCCCCGGCGGATGCGGTGTTTTCCACGCAGGGAAGAAGCGACGGTCAGTCTCTACATTACATCGGCCCGTTTCTGACTGCGACGGCGCTGACGGCTTCCTACGTAATGTATGGGTACGATACCGCTGGAACGCTCGCAGAAGAAACGCACGATCCTCGGCACAAGGCTCCGCGGGCGATTCTGCAGGCGCTGAGTGCGGCGGCTCTGTCGGGAATGCTGATTCTGCTCTTCGCTCTCATGGCGGCTCCTGACCTGGGCGCGGCAAAACTCTCAGCATCGAACGGAGGACTGCCTGCGATTGTAACCGACGTCCTTGGATCGACGCTGGGCAAGGCACTTCTCTTCAATGTCGTCTTCGCGATCTTCGTCTGCACACTCGCCGTCCACTCGGGCGCGGTTCGACTCCTTTTCGCGATGGCCCGTGATGGAGTGGTCCCGCTGAGCAGAACGCTTTCGCGTGTTCCTGCCGCGTCACAAGTTCCAGCGCTTCCCGCCGTACTGGCCGGGACCGGAGCGATCGTCCTCCTGCTCGCAAACGTGGGCTTTCCGAAAGTGGTCGAGGTGATTACGTCGGTTGCGATTCTGTGGGCGAACCTGTCCTATCTGGCGGTTGTCGCCGCGCTGTTGAGAAAGCGCTTGCAAGGCTGGCCCGGACGCGGAGGTTCCGTCGAAGGAACCCGTGCCTTTCGCTTGGGGTCGCTGGGGATTCCTATCAACTTGGCAGCGCTTTGCTGGTCGGCCTTCATGGTCGTGAACGTCGGCTGGCCTCGCGCCGAGATTTTCG
Source organism: uncultured Myxococcales bacterium (assembly GCA_964437195.1). Classification (GTDB taxonomy): domain Bacteria; phylum Myxococcota_A; class Polyangia; order Palsa-1104; family JAEUJZ01; genus JAEUKA01. The sequence goes on from CAYTGC010000525.1 coordinate 1,681, forward strand.
GAGCCGAACAAAATCAGCGTTTTGCAGGTCTCTTATATACAGGGGTGCTGGTTGCTGTTGGGGCACTTCTGTTCTGGGTTCGCCGGACCCGTGGGGCTTCCCTCGTGATCGGGCCCGATGTTGGTGGTGGCACAACGTGAACGCGGGCTGCGAAGTCTTCTACGGAAGGAAGCGGCTTTGTTCAACAGCCAGAAGCAAAAAGGACACATATGAAAAGAGCGAATTACGAACGGAAACACAAGCGACGTGGGATGCTGCTCGGCTGTCTAACTCTGGTTGGATGCGTGACGCCCGCGCCGATTTCGTTTCCCACACTCGATGGCAAAGCCCCGCTTGTCATCGCGCACCGTGGCGCATCGGGATACCTGCCGGAACAGACGCTGGAAGCGTACCAGCTTGCGATCGATCAAGGCGCGGATGTGATCGAGATGGATCTGGTCGCAACCAAAGACGGAGTCCTCATCGCACGACATGATCCAAACCTTTCCTACAGCACCGATGTGGCGATGCATCCAGAATTTGCGTCGCGAAAACGAGTGGACTGGCCCGTCGATGGAGAAAAACAGACAGGCTTTTTCGTGCACGACTTTGCGCTTGCAGAGCTAAAGACGCTGTTTGCGATCGCAACCGATGCAGAGCGTCCGCAGCAGCACAACAGCAAGTATCGCATCGCCACGTTTGCGGAAATTCTGACACTCGTGCGGTCAGAGTCCGCAAAGCTGGGACGCGCGATTGCCATCTATCCAGAGACGAAGAATCCCACCTATCACCGAGATCTGGGTCTCGCGCTCGAAGCTCGACTGCTCGGCGAGCTGCGCGCTGCGGGACTGGATGATCCGAACGCTCCGGTCTTTGTCCAGAGCTTTGAGCCAAGCAGTCTGAAGGAACTGCGCCAAAAAGGACTACGAACCAAGCTGGTGCAGCTTATCGACGGCGATGACTACGACCTGCGCAAAGGAACGATTACCTACGCGCCGCCGTTTGATCGTCCCTACGACTGGACGCGCATGGGGATCACCAAGCTGTATGACAGCATGACGACGCGCGAAGGTCTGGCGGAGGTGAAGACCTACGCCGACGGAATCGGTCCGTGGAAGCCGTACCTAATCCCGGTCCAAGCACCGCTTGATGGCAGTGGCAGTCCGACCGATACGAACGGCGATGGAAAGATCACGCTCAGCGATGCGAATACCCAGCGTCCCACCTCGCTGCTTGATGAGGCGCACAAGCTGGGACTGTTTGTGCATCCCTTCACGTTCCGAAACGAACCACGCCGACTCGCAGCAAGCTACAGCGGAAACCCGGAAGCAGAGTACCTCCAGTTTTATCGCTTGGGCATCGATGGTCTGTTTACCGACTTTCCAGACACCGCACTGCGTGCGCGCGATCGCTTCACCGCGACCCAGAGCGCCGTTCGGTAGCGGTTGTTGCGGATCCGCCGCGCGGGACGCCAGCTGAAGACCACTTTTCTCCGTGCCTTCTCGCGGCGGTCCGTCTCATCTCCAGCGTCGACTGCGCTGTGCGACCGACGCCCTTGTCGGCGCTGTCTATGCCTCGCGGACAGCGGCTCTGCGCAGTTGCTGTCGGAGGTTCATCACCGCCGCCACGAACGCAAGCTGCTCTCCGTGCGACTCGATCATGTCTGCAGATGCGCGGCGCAGCTCCTCGTGGGGCGGCTTCGCACCGGTCTCGACGATGCACAGAAACCCCGCCTGCGTGGGGTGTCGCTCCACCACCCGGGCCAGCGCAAAGGCCTGTAGCGCGAACAGCGGACGACTGACCGCGCCGCTCCACACGGCCACACATAGTCGGCCTACCGCCGCGAGGGCAAGCCCGTCCTGGACGCTCCCGACTTCAGCGCTCACG
>CAYTGC010000526.1:0-3545 GCA_964437195.1 uncultured Myxococcales bacterium
CGCAGGCCGAACGGAGAAAACAGGTCTGCATACACAAAGCCATCGATCCCCAGGACGAGCTCGTCCGGGGCCTGGGTTGCGTGCCTAGACATCGTCTTCCTATTTGTTTTTGCGAGTGATGGTCAGCCGATCGATGACAACCGGCGTCTTGGGGACATCGTTCGACAGCGTCTCGACTTGGCTCAGCTTTTCCACGAGCTGCACGTTGTCGCACTGACCCAAGATGGTGTGCTGACCCGAAAGCCACGGTGCGGCCTTCACGGTGATGAAAAACTGCGACCCAGAGGTGTTCGGTCCCCGGTTGGCCATCGCCAGGACGCCACCTTGGTCAAACCGCAGCTCGGGGCGAATCTCATCCGGGAGAGCAAAGCCGGGATCGCCGCTTCCCGGTGAGAACATGCACTGGGCATCGCCAAAACACTTTGGGTCACCGCTCTGAATGAGCAGATCGGGGATGACCCGATGGATCGGCATGCCATCGTAAAGAGGCTTTTTTTGCCAGCCCGTGCCGCGTGGATGCGGATCCTTGAAGGCAACCAGTCCGCGCGCAAGGCCCACAAACGCAGCGACGGCTTGTGGCGCTTTGTCGGCAAAGAGATCGCAGCGCACGGCGCCAAGCGGCTTGCCCTCGCTCGTCACGCTCAGCGTGGCCTGAAGACCACCTGTACCTTTGAGTCCGGCCAGGCTTTGTTCCAAGACCAAAGGCAGCGTGGTTGCGGCAACAGCAGCAGCCGCTGGTTGCGTCGCCGGGTTCTTGGCCGCTGGGGCCGGGGCCGTGACCGCAGCCTGGGCTGCAAGCGCGAGCGGAAACAGGATCAGCATCTACTTTGCTCCGTCGACGTTGAGGAACTCCGCCCGGGAACCGACCGTCACTCCATGCTTGCGCGCTTCGCCGCCGGCCACTTCGACCACATACTGCGCCGGTTGATCGGGACCGCGGCTCGTCTCATCGTGTGGAATGGTGTTTTCCTCGATGCCGACGACCACCTTGCGCTCGTTGAGGAAGATCATGTCGAGCGGAATCAGCGTATTGCGCATCCAAAAGCGGCGGATTTCCGGTGCTTCGAACAGAAACAGCATGCCGCTGTTTTTCGCCAGCTCGCGCCGATACATCAGGCCGCGCGCCCGATCTGGGTCGTTTTTTGCCAGCTCGACCGTGACCGGCCAAGGTGGACTGCCCGAAGGGGGATAGAACGCCACAGTGGGCACCTGGGCTGGGCTTTGGCTGACCGGCTGCGGCGTTGGTGGCTTGCTACAACCGGACACCCACAGCGAGCTTGCGGTCAGCAGCGCCGCAATCAAAGGCCAACGGGACAGCGAAGAGGCAGGCATGTGCGCTTAGGGCTTGGCAGAAGGGGAGGGCGCTTGCGGTTTGCTCGGTGGTGGCGTCGCGGGAAGCTGTGCCTTGGTCGCACGCAGCGCGGCTTGCACCATGCGCTTTGCCGCCACCGGGTCTGTTCCGGCGTCGATGCCCTTCTGCGCGTTCTCCCGCATCAGGTTGGCCAGATATCCGAGGCGAATCTGCGTCACTTCCGGGCAGCGTGCGCCCTGCGCTTCACAGACTTTGATCCCGGCTTCCGCTTCCGCGAGTCCGAGGTCAAAGCGCAGCACCGTCGCATAGGCCGTCGCCAGCACCTGATGTACTTGGTAGCTGTCCTTCTGCGTGTACGGCTTCAGCGTCGCAATTGCCCACACCGGCTGCTCGATCCGTAGATAGGCGCGGGCCAGCTCGACCGCCGTCTCGACATCGTCCGGCTTGCGGTACAGCGCGTCCTCGAGCACGGCGATTCGATCCATGTCGCTCTTGTCACCCGCAAAGCCGGGCGCAAACACCACCGTCGGCTGCGGCAAAAGCAGAAGAAACGCAACGATCGCGAGAGCAAACAGGTCGACAAGCCTTGCCACGAGGAGCCACTCCTTGTCGTCAATCTATCTTCCGGCGTGCGCTCTCGTCAAATCCCACTGCGTCAGTTTGCGCGTCTTGCCGAAGGTGGCGTTACACTCTGAGCCATGTCTGTGCTTTTGCGAAAGCCCCGGCGGCTGCGTTTTCTGCGAAGCGGGCTGTGGCTCGGCATGTTGATCTTGCCGATGCTGCCGTCTTCTTCGGCGCTGGCGGACGACTGGCAGGTCACGCGGTCCGAGTTTGACCCGCGCATCGTCACCGAGCTGAAAGAGCAGGTGCGAAGGAGCCCGGACGATGCAGGTCTGTTTCGGCGGCTGACTGGGCTGTATCGTCGGCACAGCTCGCTCGACAAGCTGCAAGCCGAGTTTGCGCAGCGAGCCGAGCGATCCGGGCAAGCGACCGACCTCTACCTGACTGCCCAGGTGGCACGCGAGCGAGGGCAGATCGAGGAAGCAGCGAAGCTCCTCGAGCAAGCGGTGGGCAAGGGGCTGGAGGAAGCCAAGGCGGCGCTCATCTTGTCGGAGCTGGCTCAGAAAAAGACGCCGCCCGATGTGGCCGAAGCGCGCAAGCAGCTAGGTCGAGCGCTCGCCCAGCTAAAGCCGAGCGATGCACGGCGGCGTCCAACCCAGCGGCGGCAGATCGACCTGGCGGTGCAGGCGGGCGACACCCCAGCAGCCGAGGAAGGGCTGCGGGCGCTGCAAAAGACCGCGCAAGGGATCGAATCGCAGCGACTTCAGCAGGAACTGGCCGAGCTACTCGCGCGGGCGGGCAAGAACAAAGATGCACTCGCGGAGTATCGGCAGCTCGCGGAGAGACAGGCCGGGGAAGCCAAGGCCCAGTCGCTTCTTCGCTGCGGAGAGCTTGAGGAAACCCTGCACAATGACGATGCAGCCATTGCAACGTATCGTCAGTCCCAGAAGCTTCTGCCGATCGGGCATCACCTCCAGCGGGACGTAAGCGAGCACCTGATCGGGCTTTCGCGCAAACGAGACGAGCTGCCGCAGTTCCTCAAGCAGTTCGAGGCCGAACATCCCCAGGCGACGCGGACGTTTTCTGACTGGGAGCTGCTTGGGCGGCTGTACGACGAGCGGGGCGACACCGCAGCGGCGCTCTCGGCCTATCGCGGCGCGCTGCGCAAAGATCCGCACCACATCGATGTCCGGCGGCGGATGATCGCAATTCTGGAGCGTGGCGGTGTGACGCCCGAGGTGCTGTCCGAATATGAGCAGCTCATCGCCCAAGCGCCCGGTGATTCGCGCGGTTACCTCGAGCTGGCCGAGCGGCAGTGGAAAGTCGGCCAAAAACCCAAAGCGCTTTTGACCCTGCGACGGGCTGCGGCGCGCTTCGCGGGCGATCCATCACTTCACTCGGCGCTGGCCGAGCTGTACGCCCGCTGGGGCGAAGCGGACCTCGCACTGCAAGAAACCGAGCTGTTGGTTCGGCTCGATCCACGGGAAGAGAGCTATGTCGTAAACCTTGGTGAGCTGTACTGGGCCCGCGGACGCAAAGAGCGAGCCGACGAAGTCTGGAAGCGGCTGCTCACGATGGGCAAAGGCCGCGCGCAAGGCCAGGCCAGACTGGGCGACATCTACGCCGAGCACAACATGATGCCGCAGGCGCTGGACCTGTATCAGAAGGCGGT
>CAYTGC010000527.1:0-3532 GCA_964437195.1 uncultured Myxococcales bacterium
TCGTCGCCGAGCGAGTGGTCGCGATCGTCAGCCCAGAATCGGCACCGATGAAGCGCTTCAAAGAAGAAGCGCGCAAAGCGGGTCGACTCATCGACGGGACGCAAGGCCGCCGGACACGCTCGATCCTGATCACCGATTCGGATCACATCGTGCTGTCGGCGCTCCAGACCGAGACGGTGGCCGAGCGGCTCGAGCGTGGCGGTGCAGCAGGCACGGCGGCGACGTCGCTCGGGGCAGATGGTGAGGCAGCGGGCCGCGATGAGGCATAGCCGATGACCAGCGCCCAAGCCGGACTGCTGCTGGTTGTGTCATCCCCGTCGGGTGCGGGCAAAACCACGCTGTGCAAACGGCTTCTGGCCGAGCAGCCAGAGCTCCAGTTTTCCGTCTCATACACCACTCGTCCGCCGCGCAGCGGGGAACGAAACGGCATCGACTACCACTTTGTCAGCGACGAGACGTTCGATGACATGGTGAAAAACGGTGCCTTTGCCGAGTGGAACTGGGTCCATGGTCGGCGCTACGGCACAGGCATCGACACTGTACGGAAGGCGCTCGCCAGTGGCTGCAAGGTGCTGCTCGATATCGACTACCAAGGCGCGACCCGCATCCTGGCTGAGTTTGCCGATTCGGCCCGCTTGGTGTTCATTTTGCCCCCGTCGCTGGCTGACCTGGAAGCGCGGCTTCGGGGTCGTGGCACCGACAGTGAAGACGTCATCTTGACTCGGCTACACAAGGCCCAAAAGGAGCTGTCCCACTTCGCGATGTACCACTACCTGGTGCTCAATCGCGACCTCGCCGCCGGATATGAGGAGCTACGCGCCATCTATCGAAGCGAGCTTGCGCACGCCGAGGGCCGCTCGCCGACAGCCGACGAAGCCGCGCTTGCGCAGTCCTGTTTGACCCCAAACCGCACCGCCGTTGCGGAACGAATCTTGGCCGGTGGTCAGGCCTAGTGCCCAGCCCCGAGAAAATCCGTCCCTTTACGCATCCAAGCAGAGACAAAACCAGCCATGGCACTGATTCCCTATCGTGATGTTCCCGAAACCGAAACGATCAAGAAAGACCAGCCGTTTTCCGTCGCTGGTCAGCAAGCCGAAGAGTTTTACTGCGGCGATCATGGCTGCGACTGCAAGACCGGCCATCTGCGCATCGGCGGCGTGGTGATGACCGTCGATTTGGACACCCAGCGGATCGATTTCCTCGACAACCAGGGCGGTCCAGCGCGCGATCAGCTGCGCAAGAATGTCCGCGATGTCCTGCAGCACGGCGAGCTGGAGAAGATGCGACAGCACTACTCCGACACACGGGAGTTCGGCAAGAACCTCCACTTCCGCTACTTCGACTGGTCCGGCGTAAAGCCCGGCGAGCTGGTCCTGTGGCAGCACGTCTTCCGGGCCGAAGGAATTCCGCTTTTTACGATGACCTCGGACGAAAAGCAGCCTGCGGCAGAAGGCGAAGAGCCAAAGCCCGCCCCCCAGGTGTCCATTGGTCTGCAGGATGCGTACTGCATCGAGCCCAAGTGTGACTGCAAGCGCGTGGTCTGGACCGTCGTATCCACCACGCCGAGCGGTGGCGTGCAGAAGATTGGTACCGTCAACTACTCGCTTCCCAAGAAGGAACCGGCGGTCCTGGAGGTCGCAACCGGAGTCGATGCAAACAGTCTGTTTGTGCTCGTAGCGAACCTTCTTGCTTCGCAGCCGCAGCTTGTCACCATGTACGAAAATCGCTACCGCTTCATGCGCGAGCAGGTGTCGCCGCTTCTGGCTTCACAAAGACAGATTCGCACGCAGGCCAAGCACCGTCCGCAAGCCGAGATTGGTCGCAACGATGCGTGTCCGTGTGGCAGCGGCAAGAAGTACAAGAAGTGCCACGGCGCAAACTAACCACCGCGCAGACAGGACAGATCGATGTACGTGGAGTTAGTTCGCGAGTACCGCTTCGAGTCGGCTCACTTTCTGCCCAAGGTTCCCGATGGCCATCGCTGCCGTCGGATGCACGGGCATTCCTTTAAGATCGACGTGGTGCTCGGCGGCCCAATGAATGAAGAGACGGGGTTCCTGATCGACTTTTATGATCTCGATCGGGTGGTACAGCCGGTGATTGACTCGATTGATCATCGACTCCTAAACGAGATTCCGGGACTTGAAAATCCCACGAGCGAGATCATCGCGCGCTATGTCTACGATCGAATCTTCCCATCGCTCCCCGGGCTCTGTTCGGTGACGCTGTGGGAAACGGTGGACTCGCGCTGTATCTATTACGGACCCCAAGGTCGGCAACATAGATAGCGCATGCCGATCCATTCTGAAACTCAGTCAGCGACGGAAGATGCTCGACTACGGTTGGTAACCCTCAACCTGTGGGGAGAGCAGGGCCCGTTCGAAAAACGCTTCCCACTCTGTCAGAAGGAGCTTGCGGCGCTGGTTCCAGATGTCTTGGCGCTGCAAGAAGTCCGTGAGATTCCGGGCACGCTTGTGAACACCGCCAAGCAGATCGCGGACCGGCTGGGAATGTCGTTCGTGTTTGCACCTGCAACGGAATGGGGAGGTGGAACGGAAGGGCTCGCGATTGCATCGCGCTGGCCCATTTCCACCCATGCCGTGCATGAGCTTCCGCAAGCGCGTGTAGATGAGCGGCGCGTACTGCTCATCGCCGAGCTTCAGACTCCGCATGGAATCGTGCTCGCAGCGACGACACATCTGCACTACCGGATGACGGACGGAATCGCGCGGGAACAGCAAGTCGAAGCGGTGGACCGACTCCTCAAAGCGCATGCCCAGACTGTGGAAGGGGGCACAAAGCTTACGCTGCTGGCAGGCGACTTCAACAGCACGCCCGACAGTGATGAGCTACGGTTTCTGCGCGGACTGCATACGCTGGAAGGACGACGAACGTACTACCAGGATGCATTCCTTTGCGCGACCGATTCCCCTGCAGAGCCAGGCTATACTTGGTCGCGAAGGAATCCGTACACCCAGCGGCTGCGCTTTCTGCAAAGCGACCGCAGGCTGGACTACATCTTCGTGAGTCCCCCCAGCCGAGACGGACGCGGCACCATTCATAGCTGCCGCATTGTCTGTGATCGTGCAGACGTAGACGGAGTCTACCCAAGCGACCACTTTGGACTCCTTGCCGAAGTCCAGCTTCCCCCCCTGCCCTACTAAATCAAATTAGGGTGCCGGCTCGACGAAGCTGACGTCCACCGAGGTCGGGTGGTTGACATGCAGCGTGTAGGACGCATCGACGGTGCCGCTCTTCACATCGCTCAGCCGATAGTGAATGGTCAGCTTCTTGGCGCCCATGTCGATGATGTGATAGGTCAGCACCTTGTCGGCGTTGCGCTTCTTCGCTTCGTCGAGAAGGCACAGGTCCTCACACGACATGCTGGACGCAACCGCCTTGCCTTCCATCGCCACATCGAGCTTCTTGCGCGTCTCGACGCGGGTGTCGGTCGCGTAGTTGTGCCGGTGGCTCTCAACGACCTTCATCGTCTGGTTCTGGGTCAGGTAGTTGGTGATGACTTCGTAGGCGA
>CAYTGC010000528.1:0-3529 GCA_964437195.1 uncultured Myxococcales bacterium
TGCTCCGTCACTTCCCAGTAAATGAAGTACCAGTGCGGGTCTTTCGAGAAGACCTCGACCTCGTCGCGACCGTACGTTTCCGGAAGCGATTCATCGTGCGGTGGGCGTCGGCGCGGTTTCGGTTCGTGTGCTGTGTCAACGTGGCCGCTCGCGTCTTGCAAAGGTCGGCTCGCCGCAAGTGACGACACTTGGCCTTCGGCACTTGTCGGCGTTAGCCCGCCTTCTTCCCGGTCTTTTGCGGAACCCATAGCAACTCCAGCTCCGTCGCCAGTCGCAGTCGCGTCCGTTTTTTGCGACGGAGTTCCCCCAGTAAGCTGTCTGACGGTGGCGATATCGCTGTGGATCTGCGCGACCAGCTCCGCCACCTGGGAAAACTTCTTCTCGTCACGCAGCCGGGCCACAAACAGAAGTCGCAGTTCGCTGCCGTACAGCGAGGGAAGCTCTTTGCCATCCGCCGGAAGCAGGTGAGCTTCGACGGAAAGTGGCGGCTTGTCTGCGGCAGAAGGGCCCTGGAACGTTGGATTATATCCAAGGTTTACCGCGGCGGGGTGACTTGCGAGTACCGGCCTGGTTACCGACGAGCGAGTCGACTCGAGAGGCCCCAAGATTTCACAAAATGCTGCATACACACCGGGACGCAGCTTTACATCCGACTGAACGCGCAGATTCGCCGTCGGTACGTTGATTGTACGGCCTCGACCGTGACCATGTACCACGACGCCTTCGACCTCAGGCGGACGGCCCAGAAGGAGCGCGGCCCGCTCAAGGTCTCCATCGGCAAGTGCACGACGTATCAGCGTCGAAGAGCAGGTAAGTGTCTCGCCCAAAGGCGTCGTCACAGAGATCGCCGACAGCTGGGTCACGATCGTTTTCGACGGAAGGAGCAGCGTCCGCAGCAAATCGGCATCGCCGGCTCGTCCGCGTCCAAACCGAAAGTCGTGCCCGACACAGATTGCGCGCGGCGGCGGGCCTGACAGAATGACTTTCTCGACAAAATCCGTCGCCGATAGCTGTGCAAACTCGGCATCGAAGCGCTGCTCGATGACCACATCAGCACCGGCCAGATGCAGAAGCTCGCGCTTGCGCTGTGAAGACAAAAGCACAAGCGGTGCGTTCTGCGGTGCGAGGACTGACGCTGGATGAGGAAAAAACGTCAGGACCACCACGCGGCCGTGCTCACCGCTCTGCCTGCGCGCCTCCGCAATCAGCGCCTGGTGGCCGCGATGCACGCCGTCGAAGTTTCCAATGACCAGCGCGTGCGGTTCCATCGAAAAGACAGAAGCGGCGAACTCCTGGTAGCTGGCGAAGACTGGCATGGTGTCGAGCGGCAATAGGCACCGCCGGGCGGGCGGTATAACGCGGAGCGCAGGCGATGTCTAGCGGCGTGTTTGCGAATTGGGCGGGGCGGGACAGCGCACAGTCTACGCGGCGGCTTTGCGCTTTTTCTTCTGGTAGAGGAAGTAGCCGCCAACCCCCATACCGACGAACACCAGCGTGAGCAGGATGGGGCTGTGGGCGATGATCGACAGAATGACCGTCACCAGCGTCAGCACAAACGCGATGGGGAACATCGCCACCGCGATCAGGAAGCGCCCCGCCGACCCCAAGAACGGAATCACATCCAGCAGGGTGTTGATCGGCCCAAAGAACAGGATGAGACCAAACCACATCATCAGGAAGCCGACGATCCGCAGCACCCAGCCCACGGTCTGATGCTCACTGTGCATCGTGGTGATCGCCTCCTCGCGGGAGCCCGGCACCGCCCGAAACAGCGTCGAGTCCTTGTCCTTGTAGGCGCGAACCGATCCTCCGTCGAGCACACCGAACAGCGTCACTTTGGCCCCTGGACGCAGCGCAGAAAAGCTGATGCGGACGTCGCCAACTTCTGGCTGCGACAGCGTTCCCGATCCCTTGAACAGGTACTTGTCATCGACCAGCGTGTAGCTTGCGGGCTTGCGCGCTGCGATGGCTTCGGCCTTGCGCTCGGCCCTGCCAACGTCCACCTGTGCTGGCTTCGGCTTTTTCACGGTCCGACCCTTGCGCTTCTTTTTCTTGTCCTTCTTCTTGCTCTGCTCGTCGTCGGCATTTTCTTCGGCCTTGTCGTCCGCAGGCTTGACTGCGTCGCCTTCGGCTTTTTCACCTTCCGCGGGCTTCGCCCCATCCGTCACTGCTTCGGCGGCCTTGGCCTCGTCCGCGCTCCCCTTGACCATGTCCTGGGTCAGCTTCAGAGGCTCGGCACTCGGCAGACTGGCTTCCGACACCGCGAACGGATAGGCCGCAACCGTCGCTTTTTGCGCCGAAAAGCTCTCGTCTTTGATCGACAGCGGGATGTTCTCGTGGCCCTTCGGCTGCTCCATTTCGTTTGGCAGCTTCGGCTTGTCGGTCCAACCCTTCGTGTAGGTGACCGTTCGCGTCTCGACTTTCTTGCCGCCGGTCTTTTTTTCCGACGACGTTTTGACGTTCTCGATCCAGGCGTACATCTCGACGTTGCGGTGCAAACGCAGGTAGTTGCCAGGATTGAGCAGCTCGGGGTCGCCGATCTTTTCATCCGTCGCCAGATCGCCCGTCACCGAGATGAACTTTCCGTTCAGAGCGCCATCGACGCTGGCCGGATTGGCCACCACCGACTTTTTGGCGACTTCCGACAGATCGACCCGGCCTTCGTTCATCCACAAGACGATGAACGAACAGATAAAGAGGAGACCTCCGACGGCGACTCCCTTGATGGAGTCAACCAGGTTGGTTCCTAGACCCTTCTCTTCTACCGACGTGAACTGATCAGACATTTGGTCCTCGATGGCGCAAGAAAGACTCCACCCCACCGCCCCCGTTCCCCAAACCCAAGACAGTTCAAACTATCACAGTGGCTTGTCAGGCCTCAAGCAGCGGCCACCGGCTCGTCGGAGCGCGGAAGTCTCGGCTGCAACTTTTTATTCGCTATGTTATTGTAAGAACAGGCAACATTTTTTCCCTTGGAGATGTCCCATGTTGCAGCGCAGCTCAAGCCGCAAACCAGCCATCACCCGCCGCCAGTCTACGTACGGTTCCCTCGCGGCAACCTGGGACTGCGGCCTACAGCCCCTTCAGCTCGAGCTGCCGGTGCCTAGCGACATTTGCGAGAAGATCGCCGCTCCCGCCGAAAAAGCGGCCGGTTCGTGTGTGATCATCATCAGCATCGCGGGCGACGACGACGACGACGAGTAGCACCTACTCGGCCAGCTCGGGCTTGTGGGCTGGAGGCAGCCGCCCTTGCGAAAGCTCCAGCCAAAGCGCAACGACTTGTTTCCGTAGGTCGGCTGCGCTGCCTTGGTTGTCAATGATCCAGGTTGCCGCGCTGCGGCGCACCTTTCGCGACACTTGGGACCGGATTCGCGCGCGCGCATCGTCAGTGGAAAGGCCACCGCGACTGACCGCCCGCTCGACCTGCAGCGCTTCAGGAATATCGACGACGATCAGCCCATCCATTCCCTGATAGATGTTGTTTTCGATAAGCAGCGCCGCTTCGTAGACGATCACTTTCGCACCGTCA
>CAYTGC010000529.1:0-3529 GCA_964437195.1 uncultured Myxococcales bacterium
AGCAGCGTCAGCAGCGCCGCCCGCGACGCCACCTCGCGCAGGATCTGGCGAAAGCCGAGGCTCTCCCGTGACACCCGCACTGCACCCAGGACCGCACCCGAGGCCGATCGCAACAGCGCTTGCTCAATGGGCCGCTGCGGAATTGGGGCTCCACTCGCGAGCAGCACCGTCCCCGTTGGATCGACCACCTCGATGCGCAGACCACCGGGCTGCACCTCGGCCAGTTGCTGCAGCGTTGGTACTGCGGTCAGCTCGTGCGGGGTCTTCCCCGACAGCGCAATCACGGACGCGAGCAGCGCCGCTTCCTCGCGCGACACCTCCGCCAAAAGCCGGGCTGCGCGCAGCTCCAGCCGCTGCACTGCCAGCAGACCGAGCAGCGCTGCAAACCCGCCGGACACCGTCGCCATGGCCACGAACACCTGCATCCGAATCGACAGGCCGTGCCGAAACGAGCGAAGCAGTCGCCACAGCACAAACGCCGCAAACAAGGTGAGCAGCAGCGTCGCCAGCACCGGCAAAAGGATGTCCATTCGGCCACGCTACACCGAAATGACGGCTGTGCTAACGTCTGGCAACGTGAAGACTACGACACGACTTGCACTCACACTCCTTGCGCTTGGTTTGCCTCAGCTCGCGTGGGCTGACAAGGCACCACCGCCCCACGCGCATCAGGGTCCGCACGGTCCGCACGGTGAAAAGCCGATGGTTCACCGCTTTGACGATCCGGCCAAGTGGACGGCGGTGTTCGACGGTCCCGAGCGCGATGGGTGGCAGAAGCCCCAGGAAATCGTGAAGCGGCTCGCGCTGGCTCCCGGCATGACGGTGGCCGACGTGGGCGCGGGGACCGGATACCTGATGCCGCACCTGGCTGCGGCTGTGGGTGACAAAGGCCGGGTGATTGCCGTCGACATCGAGCCCAAGATGGTCGAACACCTGACCGCACGGGCCAAGAAAGCCAACCTTTCTCAGGTGACCGCTCAGCTTGGTCTGCCGTCGGACCCGAAGCTGGCGAGCGCGAGCGTCGACAAGATCATTTTCCTCGACACCTGGCACCATGTGCCGTCGCGGATCGCATATGCCGAGAAGCTCCTCACTGCCCTAAAGCCCGGGGGGGCCGTCTACATCGTCGACTTTACGATGGAGTCTTCCCACGGACCACCGAAGAAGCACCGTCTGCTGCCCGACGCCGTGTCCCTGGAGCTTTCGACCGCTGGCTTTGCGGCAGAAGTCCTTCCAGAAGACCTTCCCGACCAGTACATCGTGGTCGGCAAAAAAAACGCCAAGTAGCCCGCTCGGGTGGTAGAGCTTTCGGGTGAGCTTGTTTGAGCCGTCTTTGACTGTGGTGATTCCTGCCTTCAACGAAGCGGACAACCTGCGCGTGGTGCTCCCCGAGGCGCTGCGCTTTATCGAAGGGCGCTGCGTAAACTGCACCTTGCTGCTCGTCAACGACGGCTCCAATGACGCGACCGCCGAGGTCATGGCCGAGCACTTGGCCCAGCACCCCGAACGCATCCAGGTCATCACCCATCCACAAAACCAGGGCCTTACCGCTGCTCTCCGCAGCGGCTTCTTCGGCGCCCACAGCGAGCTTGTCACCTGGATTCCTGCCGACGGCCAGATTCCGTTAAGCGAGCTAGACAAGATGCTCCGCGCCTACCGAGGCGAAGATCTGCTGCTGACGACCTATCGGCACCGTCCCGATGGCCTTTGGCGTGCGACGATGTCGAAGACGGTGCGGATCATGGTCCGGCTGGCAACGGGGTTTGCCGATAGGCTGGAAGGTCCGTACCTCTTTCGACGCGCGCTGCTCGATGAACTGAACCTGGTCTGCATGCGGTCGGCTGGTTCGATTGGGCTAGAGATTGCCGCCAAGAGTCGGTCGCTCGGCAAGCGCATCGGATCGACCGAGATCGAGTGCATGCCGAGGCTGTCCGGGCGAAGCAAGGTGGCCGATCTGCGCAACATCGTCACGTACTTCGGTGAGATCTGGCTGATCCACAAGTCGCAGGCCGAGCTGCTCGCCAGTCGTCGCTAGGTCCGGCGACGCAGGCTGCCCGAGCGTGGGCAGAAACTCGGCGAGCGCTGCCAGCAGCGACCCTGCGTGTGGCGGAACCTGCGGGTCATCGCCCCGCCCGTCGTGAAGCAGCAGCACCCGCGCCCGACCGGATCGCTTCCCCAGCTTGCGCACGGTCTGCATGCGCGCAAGCAGCACGGCGTGGTCGGGAGCGTCGGTGTCCCACACCCCGTGATCCCACATGCAGAGCCGCAGGCCGACGTCCCGCAGCGCAGCCAAAAGCGCTGGTGTCCGCACGCCATGGCTTGGCCGATAGAGCGCAATGGGTTCACCGGCGATCTGCTCCAGCCCTTGCCGTGCGCGCAGAAGGCTTTCCCGCAGGGACTTTCGGCTGTGCCACAGCGGCAGGCGATGATCCTCGCCGTGAAGTCCGAGCAGATGCCCTTCCTGCACGATTCGACGGATGACTTGGGGGTTTTGCCGGGCCTTTTCGAGCAAGACAAAGAACGACGCCCGGACGCCATGCGCCGCCAGCCGATCGAGCACAAGATCGGTCAGGCCGTCTGTGGGTCCATCGTCAAACGTCAGGACCAAAGGTGCAGCGCTGGGACTGGGTAGGTGGCCATGGAGGTCAGCGGGAACCAGCCACAGCCCGAGCGGAACTCGGCACCACAAAAACACCGCCAGCGCAAAAGTAGGTCCAAGCTCGATGGTGGCCCACAACAGCCGGTGATGAGGCCACAGTGTCCACGGGAAGATTAGCAGCAGGACAAACCCCAAGACGAGCAGCACAACCCTGCGCTTTGCGTGTGTCGGCACCACCCGCAGGGCCGCAAGCGCTTGGTTCATGGCTCGGCCCGCTCTGGTCGTCGTCGCTTGGGCGGGCGAAAAAGTCCGCTGTCCACGATGGTGAAGATGATGAGGATCAGGCTCCACAGGCTCCGCAGCCGTCGCCACATGCCGAGCGATCTACCATGTCTTGGCACTTCACGATACGCAAAGGCAGTATTTTTCTAATCTTTTAACGATTTCGATGTGCTCGATACTTTGCCAAATCGGTGATTGAAAACGATGTAGGTCCCGCAAGATAATTGTACAAAGGGGGTATCGGCTTGGATCGCACGGGGTCGCAGCAAGGCGGTTCGCTGCTTTCGTGGTTTGCGATCTTTCACCGCCGCTACCGCTCGATGCTGACGCAGGCGATGCTGGCGGGGACTGCGGCTTCGGGGCTGGTCTATCTCGACGACACGCTGCTGGGCTGGATTACCAGCTCACTCGCCGATCCGGGGCAAGGCAAGGAGATGCCGGTTCCGTCGGTGCTTGGTCAGTTCTCGGCCAGCCTGGGAATCGGCCTTTCCTTCTTGCTGGTGGCGATTTTCTTTTTGAATCGCATTGTTACCGCGGGAATCGGCTTTTGGCAGATATACTGCACAGGAGTTCTCAATTTACGCGGCAAAGCGGATTTGGAACGCGAAATCCTTACGCACCTTTTGCGCAAAGATGACGCGTTCTTTG
>CAYTGC010000530.1:0-3527 GCA_964437195.1 uncultured Myxococcales bacterium
AGCAGCTCTGGGGATCGGAAGCGACGGCGCAGTTTCTGACGGTGACGATCATCGGGATCACCTGGATTTCGGGCTGGACCTACATCACGCCGCTGTTTCCGCTTTTGCGCAGTGGCGAGCTAAAAGCCGGTGACTTCGTGCGGCTGTTTGGCTCGATTGTGCCGCCGACGCTGCTGCTCATCTTGCAGACCCAGCATGTGCTGCGCCCGTGGGTGGTGATGCTGATCATGGCGATCGAGCTGTCGGTCGGTGGGCTCGACAACCTGCTGTGCTTCCATCGCGTGCAGGCGTCGGCGAGTCTGTGGGGCGCGCGGGTCGGGCTGATCACCATCTTGTGTGCGCTGGTCCTCACGGGTCAGCCGCCCGAGCTTTTGTACGGGGCGCTTGTGGTGTCGGTGGGCCTGTCGGCGATCGAGTTTTATCGCGGTCGTCGCTATTACATGGAAGAGCCCGAGAGCGCCAAGCAGCGCGTCGTCGACTAGCCGGGGTAGACGTCGGCCATGGGCGAGCGCAAGGTTCCCGTCACCGTCATTTCAGGTTTTTTGGGCAGCGGCAAGACGACGCTGCTGCGCCGCCTTTTGTCCGATCCGAGCTTGCCACGCAAGCTGGCGGTGCTGGTCAACGACCTGGGTGAGCTGGGGCTCGATCACGAGATCATCGCCAGCGAGTCCGATACGCCGACGCTGCGAGTAACCGAGCTTACGTCGGGCTGTGTCTGCTGTACGCTGCGCAGCGAGCTGGGCGAGGCGCTGGTGTCGCTGGCGCGCGGCGACGGACTGCAGAAGCCGCCCGAGCACATCCTGATCGAGCCGAGCGGCATCGCGCGGGCGTCGGAAGTCAGCTTTGCGGTCAACGCGCTGTCGTTTGATGCGCCGGTCGAGTGTGATGCGGTGGTCACGATCATCGATCTGCACAATGCCGAGCGAGCGCACCGAGAACATCCCGATCTGTTTGAAGACCAAGTGCGCGCCGCCGACCTGCTCATTCTGAACAAAATCGACCTTGTGCCCGAAAGGGACACGCTGAAGCGGCTGGCGGCCTGGCTTGCGACGCTGTCGCCACGGGCGCAGCAGATCTTCGCAGCGCACGCAAACGTCGACGCCAAGCTTTTGCTCGGGCAGCTCGATCTGGGCACGCACAAGCCGCTGAGCGCGACGGCTCCGGCGCCGCAGCCGAGTCATCACCCACATCACCCCGAGGCGCATGGGATTGGGGCGGTGACGATTCCGATGCCGTTTGCGGTGAATTGGGACGCGCTGGAGGACTTTTTGGATGCGCAAGCGGATCGGATCTTTCGCATCAAAGGGATCGTGGACCGACAGAATGAATCAGCGACCGAAACGCCGACGACGCCGCTGCTCGTGCAAGCGGTGGGCGATCGAATCGACTGGGAGGAGCTTCTGCCCGATTCCGCCCTGTCGCGCGCGCCCCGGCGGCTGATTTTTATCGGGGAGCCGCATGCGCTCGATGTGGAAGCGCTGACCGACGGGCTGCGCAAGACGCGACGCAGCCACGAGCGGTGAACGTCCGACTTCGCCTGTATCCTGCTCGGGAGGGAGCTTGCCAGTGAGTGCTCGCAAAACAATCGCCGCCATTTACGCGCACCCCGACGACGGAGAGTTTTTTGCCGCCGGATCGCTCGCCAAGTGGGCACAGCAGGGTCACACCGTATATGCGATCTGCGCCACAAACGGCGACCTGGGCAGCAAGCGTCGCGACGTCTCCAAAGAAAAGCTGGCCGAGACCCGCGCGCACGAGCTGGGTCTGGCGCTGGCGACACTGGGTGGACAGCCGCCGATCTTGCTCGGTTTTCCCGACGGACACCTGAGCCAGTATGCAGCGGCACTGCGCGAGCGGCTGATCTACTTTTTGCGCAAGCTGGCCATCGATCGCGTGGTGACGTTCGATCCGTGGAAGCACTACGAAATCCATCCCGACCACATCACGGCGGGAAAGATGGCGTCGGAAGCGGCGGTGTTTTCGTGCTTTCCGCTGCTCCATCCCGAGCACTTGGAAGGCGGCGTCACGGCGCACCAGCCCGAGGAAGTCTTTTACATGATGCCGACGGAGCACAAGCCGAACCGCCTCGTCGACATCAGCGCAACCTTTGAGACCAAGGTGCGGTCGCTGCTCTGTCACTCCTCGCAGATCGAGATGCTGGCGGACTGGTTCGTCAAGGGCGCCGACCCGACGCAGCTTACCGATGCCCAGCGAGCCGAGCTTGAGTCAGGGGCGCGGAACTTTTTGCAGATGATGGCGCAGGGTGTCGCGATGATGAAGCCCGAGGTGCCGCTCGCCGAGGCGTTCTACGTTCAGCGCGTCGGCCCCGGACACTTCCAGAACTACCAGGAGATGTTCCAAGAGACGCTCGGCGTTCCTCCCGGTGATCCGACGGTCGAGTAGCTACTTGCCGAGCTTGAGGCTGACCATCGCAGTATCGATGCCGCAGGTTGCCTTGCTCACAACGACGTTGAGCTGCGTGCTCGGGACGTAGCCGCTCTTGCTGGCGGTGATGTTGAAGGTGCCGGGACTCTCGTAGTAGCCGCCGCTGTAGGTGCAGTCCGCGGCGCCACCAAAAGGCATCAGGTTCATCATGCTGCCCGTGCCGACCTCCGTGGCCGACACGGTGGCGTCGCAGATGCGCTGACCAGTGGTCGTGTCTGTCACCGTCACGGTGAAGTTCGATTTGGCAATCGCTGGGCAGGCGGTTCCGTCGGGACCCCCGCAGCCGCCCGCGAAAAGAGCCAGCAGCAGTCCGCTCAACATGCGCTTCATGGATGTCTCCTTGGCAAGTACCGAACCCAGCGAGCCGCCCAAAAGCAGGCGGCGCAGCCGTTATTACATTCCGAGCTTCTCTTCGATCAAACCACGCAGCTTGTCCTCGCTGACGCGAATCTGCTGCATGCTGTCGCGATCTCGCACCGTCACCGTCCCATCCTTGATGGTGTCGTAGTCGACAGTGATGCAAAGCGGCGTGCCGATTTCGTCCTGACGGCGGTAGCGCTTGCCGATCGCGGCGCTCTCGTCGTAGTCGACAAAGAAGCGCTTCTTCAGGTCGTCGTAGATCTTGCGCGCTCTCTCGGGGTGGCCGTCTTTGCGCATCAGCGGCAGGATCGCCGCCTTGATCGGCGCCAGCTTGGGATGAAGGCGCAGCACGACGCGGGTTTCTTCCTGGCCTTTGGCGTCGGGAGCCGTGTCTTCGGCATACGCATCGCACAGGAATGCGAGCGTGGCGCGATCGGCACCGGCGGCCGGCTCAATGACGTAAGGAATGTAGCGCTGCTTCTTTTCGTCGTCGAAGTACGACAGCTTGCCCTTGTGGTATTCGCCATCCTCGGCAGCGAGTTCGACAGAAGTTAGGTCACCACCATCCCACTTGCCGACGGTGCGAATGCCACGCTGGTGCTGGCGAAGATCGAAGTCGGTGCGGTTGGCAATGCCTTCCAACTCGCCCCAGCCGAACGGGAACAGATACTCGATGTCGGTGGTCGCTTTCGAGTAGTGCGCCAGCTTGTCGTGATCGCGCA
>CAYTGC010000531.1:0-3509 GCA_964437195.1 uncultured Myxococcales bacterium
AATGTCCGACGCGATCAAACAAAACGAGCAGATCTACGATCGACTGTGGGCCAAGCTTCCGATTCCAGCCCATACCGAGTGGCCCATCTGGTCGGAGCTGCAGAAGGAAATCCAGCCCGACTCGCGTCTCTTGGAGATGGGATGTGGGGTGCTGCCGCGGATTCCGATCTCTGGCGGGTATTTTGTCGACTTGTCGCAAGCCGCGCTGCGCAAGCTTGATGAGCACGGCGGTCATGGCGTCCGATCGGCGGGACCTTTGCCCTTTTCCGATGGCGCGTTTGACGTCCTCTGCGCGTTCGAGGTGCTGGAGCACATCCCCGATGACGACACCGTGCTCACGGAAATGGCGCGCGTGCTCCGGCCTGGCGGGGCGCTGTTTTTCTCGGTTCCCGTCGATCCCAACCTGTGGACCGGTTTTGACGACGCCTGCGGTCATGTCCGACGATATGTCGCACAAGAGCTAAGCGATCGACTGGAAAAGCTCGGGCTCACCGTTGAGCGGTGGACCACGCAGCCAAACAACTTCGGCAAGCTGAGCGGCGACCTGGCCGGCAAGTTCCTGCGTGCCGTCGCCGGATGGCCCAAGCTGACAATTTGGCTGAAGAAAAAAGCGGTCGAGGGCGAGATGCGCCTCGTACTGAACTGGCGGACGGACGACATCAACCAAAGTCATCCGGACGGCGGGCTTATCGCAATCGCGCGAAAAGCCGCCTAGTCACACGCGGGCAGGTGCCGCCCGGTGGACTTGGGACTACTGCGGCAGACGGTTGCCGCGGCAGACGCCCTTTAGGCAGACCGAGCCGCCCTGGCACTGCTTGCTGTCCGTGCAGGACGTCAGGCAGTAGGCGTTGATGCAGCGGAAGCCGCTCGTGCCACAGTCCGCATCGAACACGCACTGCGGCGTGGTCGGCGACGGATCTTCGACGCACGAACCGGACGAGCAGACCTGGCCGAGCGCGCACTTGCCGCCCGTGGCACAAGAGGTCGCGCAGACGCGGTTTACGCAGTTTGAGCCACTGGCACACGCCGAATCGGTCGTGCACAGCGCGCCGACCAGACCGCAAGCAGCGGCATCCGACGGACGGCAGCGACCCGACACGCAGGTGTTGCCGACCTTGCACGCCGAGTTGTCGGTGCAGGCCGAGACGCACTTGCCGATGTCACAGACGCGGCCCGCGCCGCAGGCTGCATCGGTGTCACAGGCAGACACCGAGGTCGTCGGTGGCTCCGGCGGTTTTGTGGCATCTCCGGGAACCGGATAGCAGTTGTCACCGACGCAAGCGAAACAGCCGCTCTGATCGCAGTAGCGGCGCTCCGATTGCGCAGGATCTTTGTCACAGCCTGGGAGCACGGACAAAATTCCCAGGACCAGGGGCATCACGATGGACGACAAACGACTGTTTCCAGCTCGGGAGATCGCAGTGCGGAGCATGGTTTTCCTCCAGCGATAGAGCTTTTGAAGCTTTTACAGTTCCATCCTACAAGCCCCGTGCCGCATTGCTAGATCGATTTCTCAGCCGAGCCCCACACGGGAACTCGCCAAGTGCGTCCGCGGCTGTGAACACTTGTTAACGAATGGCGAGTGAACGGCGCTTCGCGTATGCGAACGTGGGCGGCTGCGGTACGATGCGGCATGCGCAAGCGCCAAGGCCCAGGCAGCCACAGAGGTCGAAGCGAAGGTGTGATCTGCGCGCTGCTCTGCGTTTTTTTGTACCTGGGCTGTGCAGCCGGACCCCGAAGCCGAGCCGATGACACGCTACGGCGCTACGCCCAGGCGATTGCGAGTGACGACTCGCGCGCCGCCTACAAGCTGCTGGCCCCATCGGTCACGGCGCGGCTGCCTGCCCCGGAGTTTGACAAGCAGTGGCGGGAAAACCGCAAAGAGCTCACCGAGCAGCGACTTCTGCTAGAGCGCCTGGGCGACAAGCCAGCGGACGCGGTTCACGAGCAAGCGCTGCTGCGGCTGCCGCAAGGATCGGTGCTACGTCTTTTGGCGGAAACGAAACCGACGGGAACGGTGTGGCTGCTAAGCGATGCCAACCTGCAGCGCGTCACCGCACCGACGCCAGAGGATGTGCTCAAGCTGCTCCTTCTGGCTGCCGAGCAGCGGAACTTTCCGGCGATTTTGCGGCTGTTGTCGGCGGACGAGCGGCGGGCGCTGGAAGCCCAGCTCAGCGAACGGATCGAACGACTGCGCGCCGCGCTCATCAAGCCCAACATCGAGATCCGCGGCGATCGCGCCAAGATTGAATACGATCCCCGCTTCTTCATCGAGCTTCGGCGCGAAGGCGAAAGCTGGCGCATCGCCGACCTGAACTAGCCCCCATCCGCCGGGACACCGCCGACACCACCGACGGGCGTACGGCGCGTGCCCGGGCCCCGGCCTTAGCGGTGACCCAGCTCGCTGCGCAGGGCTTTGGCTTTTTCTCGGGTCTCGGCTTCCAGCTTCGCAAGCTCCGAAAGCTCCGCCTCTTTGCGCTGAAGCTCCGCCAGTTCCTCTGCTTCTGCCTTCGCTTCTGCTTCCAGCTCGGTCTTCTGCTTCTTTAAGGTGGCCACTTGCGCTTCCGCTTCCTGAATCAGCCCGTCCATCGCGGACAGCGTCACCACGTCTTTGGCCCGCGACCTCGACAGCCGCCGGAACAGCCCGACATCGCCGCTTGTGCCATCCAGCCGCTTCTGCTTCATCGCCTCACCGCCGAGCGACTGCCGTTCCCCGTTGGCTTTGGCCACAAACGGCCCGTGCACATTCAGCGCAAACGCCGCCATGTCCGATGACGCCTTCGCGTGCGCGGCAATCGCTGTGTCGATCCGCTTGAGCAGTGACTCCACGTCCGTCCCCAGCGCCACCAGCTTGGCCAGCTTCGCCCCCGCGAGCAGCGCAGGCCAGGTTCGCACCTGATCCAGCTCGGGCCCAAGCTGCGGACGCACAAAGCGACTCGGCGACTGCCCCTGGAACATCGCCTTGAGCAAAAGGTCACGCTGCCCACCCCCAAGCGAGGCGCGAATGAACTTGTCGAGGTACAGTGCCAGCGCGTCCAGCTCGCTGTCGACGTGATCAATCTGCGCTTCGGCGTCTTCCAGCGCATCGCGCAGCACAAGCTCCTGCGCAATCAGGATGTCGCAGGTTTTTAGCAGCGCCTCGAACGCCAGCACCTGCGCGGTCGCCCACGAAAACGGACGAATCCGCACCAAGGTGTAGCGCAGCTCGCGGCGAACCGAAGAAAGAGCAAAGGACGGGGACAATGTCGGGATCTGCATGGAACTCTCCTGTAATGGGTGCCGTACAGAAACCCGCGCCCTACAGACCTTATTCCCCGCTTGTGCGGTGTCTTGGCCACGTTTCCAAAAAGCGTCCAGGTTGCTGCGGAAGCGCTGCCACACAGCTTTTGTCGCGCACAGACCGCTTGGCAGCCCTGCTTCCCGCGAACTTTTGCGCACAAACCCGCTTGGCAGCCTGGCTTCCCGTGAACTTTTGCGCACAAACCCGCTTGGCAGCCTGGCTTCCCGCG
>CAYTGC010000532.1:0-3507 GCA_964437195.1 uncultured Myxococcales bacterium
GACCTGCTTGAGGCACAGGTTGGTGCAGACCGGGGCGGGCACGCCGCACTTGTTGGCCATGCCGTTGGCACCGCAGATCTGGCCGCTCGGGCACGAGCCACAGCCCGGACCCGTCGCGCCGCCAATGATGCCGCCGCAGCCGTCGCCGGCGAAGCCGCAGTTGGCGTTGACCTGCGCACAGTTGGTGTACGGAGTACACATCGCCTTGCCGCACTTGCCCGCCACGCCGCCACCGCCGCAGGTTTCTCCAGCGGCTGTGCAGGTGCCGCAGTCCAGGGGAAGGCCACAGCCATCACCGCTTGGGCCGCAGTTGATGCCCTGCATTGCGCACGTGGTCGGGGTGCAAGTTCCGCCGCCCTTGCCACAAACGAATGGAGTCCCGCCGCCACCGCAAGTCTCGCCTGCGTTGGTACAGGTGCCGCAGCTAACGGTGCCGTTACAGCCGTCGGAAACTTCGCCGCAGTTGGCGGCAAGGGGCGTGCAAACCTCGGCTGCGGTCTTCGCTTTGCAGCCGCCCGTCGTGCCACCGCACTGGAAGAAGACGCCGCCGCCGCCACAGGTCTGAGGATCTGTACATGTACCGCAGTCGATCGTGCCACCTTGGCCGTCGCTGATCAGACCGCAGTTGGCGTTGATCGCCGCGCAGCTTGCGGCCTTGGGATCGATGCTGAGGTCCTCGGTGGCATTTGGATCTGTGCCAGCGTCGACATCATCACCGCCCACGTTGTTACCGGAACAGCCCGAGCCGTAGCCCGCGACCACTCCGATAATTAAGAACAATCCCGGTAAGATAGACCAGACAAAGCGTTTTTTCTGCATCGCGCCCCCCCTTCTTAATCGTCTACCCGATCATAAATCGACAAGGAAGGTACGTGTCAATCGAATAGGCGCTTTCGCCCAATTCAACATGTCGTCTGCGAGCATAGAAGCGCAGCCACATCCGAGGCTGACGACAGACAGGGCGCTACCTGTGTCACGTATCCGGTGCCAGTCTACATCTGGCTATTGAGACGTCATCTGCCCACGTAACGCAGCGACATATTTACAAAACAATCGAATAAATCAATCAATACAAAGCAGAGGTGACCAATATCACACAATAACGTCACTGCGATGTAATCTCAGCGCTTACGTGGCGCTGCGCCTAGCGCGGCGGGATCGGCACCCGACGGATGTCCCAGCCGGTCTGACCGATCACAACCTTGGCGATCAGATCGCTTGAACCGGGGATAAGCAGGAAATCCCGCGAGCTGTCGGCCACCCAGCGTGCCAGATGAAGATTCTCATCGACGACGATGACGCGGTTGTGGGTTCCGCGTGGGACGGAGTTGCTTACCGCGACGACGCGACCATCGGACAGCTCAGCAAAGCTACGAACGTTGCGAGCGATCCGCAGGACTTCACTGGACGCGAGCTGCCGAGAGTGAAAATCGCCCGCGCCGTCCGATCGAGCCGCCCATTCGAGATACCGCAGGCGGCTTCGGTCCGCCGACCAGGCTGGTCGACGCCCACGCTCGATCACCTGCTGCGAGCCGAGAAAGCCGCTGCCAATTCCCGCGCCATACGTCGCCGGAGGGTCGGTGGAATAGAGCAGTTCCCCAGAAGTCCCAAGCGCCAGAAGCTGCCCGAGCGAGTCCATTCTCCACTCCGCTGCGGTTGAGCCATCTTCAGCGACTTGCCTCAGTCCGTCGCCACTCTTGTAGAGCACGACACGCTTGCCTGCGATCGCTGTCAGCCGAAAGACGTCTTGCGAACACGGAAGTGCGTCGAGGGTCGTCGCGGGACTG
The DNA here is from genome assembly GCA_964437195.1 of uncultured Myxococcales bacterium. GTDB lineage: Bacteria > Myxococcota_A > Polyangia > Palsa-1104 > JAEUJZ01 > JAEUKA01. The sequence goes on from CAYTGC010000532.1 coordinate 1,788, forward strand.
CCATCCACCGGTAGCCTGGTCAGTCCCGTTTCCCCACACATGAGAAACGCGGCCTGCCGACTATCGAGCACCCACGTCCGAAGCTGTTTTCCGAGTGACAACTGGCCGCCCTTGGACCGCGTCTCGTACACGGTGATGACGTCCTTGCCGTCCTGAACAAACAAGTGCTCGCCGCTGCCGTCGAGCTGATAGCGGCCTTTGTCAAACGGCTTGGCCGGATCGACACCTTCGGGAATCGGAACGTCTCGCGTATCCATTGTTCCGTCCATGCGGAACACACGCAGGGCCTTGCTCTTGCTGCTCTGCGAAATCATGACGCCAGTTTGCTCGTTCGAGCTGACCAGCAGCACCGGCGTTCCCTCGGGAAACTGTCCGAGCAGCTCGGGCGATTGCCCCGGCCTGACCCGCGTCAGAAACACCGACTTGTCTTTGCTCTGCGGGTCAAAAAGCTGCGGCGTCACCATGATGTACAGCGATCGCAGCGTCAAAAGCAGGTACTGGGACGGATACGTCACCGACAGCGTCGGATCTTCCTGCGGATCCAGCCGAACCAAGCGAATCAGTTCTGGCAAGTTGGGCAAGGTCACGCCGTCTGGAATACCGACTGGCAGTGCTGGCAGCTCTGGAATCACCGCCCAGGGCTTGTCGAAGCCGTCGTAGATCAGAAATGCGTCACGAGCCGGTTTCTGGTTGAGCTTCAGGAAACGCTCCATCACCGGCGGATCGCCGACGAGGGGCAGCTCGGGCGCCGTGTCGTCGAAGATCCAACTGCAACCCGACGCAAGCACAGCGCCAAGCGTCAAAAGCCAGCCCAAAGCGATTCGTGTGCGGCCCGTGCTCATGACAGCGAGTCTACGCTGGCCGCCGACGCGCATGTGCATCCGGCCAAACGGCCAGCTGCGGTGACGTCGCTTGATGTGCGGAAGAAAAAAGAAAACACAGCGCCAGGCCACTTGGACCAGGGCTGTGCTTGGAATGTTGGCAAACGCCTTCGCCAGACAGACGAAGGCAGGATGCTTAGCGCTTCGAGAACTGGAAGCGTGCGCGTGCACCACGCTGACCGTACTTCTTGCGCTCTTTGCAGCGCGGGTCGCGGGTGACGTAGCCGGCGCTCTTGAGAGAAGAGCGGAAGCCAGCGTTGACTTTCATGAGAGCGCGGGTGATGCCAAGACGAATTGCATCCGCCTGGCCCGACAGACCGCCACCAGCGACGTTGACGTAGATGTCAAAGTTCGCCGACTGGGAAGTCAGCTCGAGCGGCTGCCGAAGCACCATCTTCGAGGTCGCCCGACCGAAGTAGTTGTCGACATCACGGTGGTTGATGGTGACCTTGCCCGAACCGGGCATCATCCATACACGCGCCACCGCCTCTTTCCGGCGTCCCGTGGCGTACACAGCGTTTCGTTCAACGTTCGCCATTTCTCAAAATACCTTCCTAGCCACGCATTGTCTTCAAGGTGAGCTTGCCGGGCTGCTGGGCGCTGTGCGGATGCTCGGTGCCCGGATAGACCTTGAGCTTCTTGATGATGACCCGTCCGAGCGGGCCCTTCGGCAGCATGCCCCACACCGCGCGACGAATGACTTCGTCTGAACGGGTCGCCAGCATCTCGCGAGCCGGACGGGACTTGAGACCACCGAGATACAGCGTGTGCTTGTGGTACATCTTGTCGTCGAGCTTCTTGCCGGTCAGGTGAACCTTCTGGGCATTGAGCACGACCAC
>CAYTGC010000533.1:0-3495 GCA_964437195.1 uncultured Myxococcales bacterium
ATAGGCCAATCCGTCGGCGAGAAACAAGCGGACAGTGGGCCAATTATTCGACCGGTGGCAGTTCTGGGCGAATTCGACGACAGGCCTCTATTCGAACGTTGTGCTGCCTCCGTGGAACTGGCTAGCATGGCGCCATGCAGACCGCGGACAGTCGCGACCTCGTCTTGGATAGGCTTTGGCAGCACGCCCGCGCTCGTCCAAGCGAACCCGTCCTCTTTGCGCGCAAGGACGACGGCGAGTGGGCGCACCTCACCTTTGCCGACTACCGCGATCAGGTTCACCGGGTCGCCTGTGCCTGTGTGGCGGCGGGGATGCCAGAAGAGGGCTCAATTGGAATCTTCTGTGAAAACCGCATCGAGTGGGTGCTGGCCGCGCTGGGAGCCCAAGCAGCCGGAGGAATGGCGTCTGGCATCTACATGAACTCGACGCCCGACCAGGCCGCCTACATCCTTGCCCACAGCGAGGCCGCGCTGGCGGTGGTTGAAGGTCCTCGCGAGGTCGAGGCGCTGCGGCCCTTCTTGTCGAACCTGCCGAAGCTGAAGAAGATCGTCACTTTGACGGAGGCCGACGCCGATCACCCGCAGAAGACCAAGCCTGGCTCTGTGGTTGGTTGGAACGCGTTTCTTGAGAGCGGCAAAGGGCATGAGCCCGAGGTGGACGAGCGCTTTGCACGGCTTTCTCCCGACCGGATTGCATCGCTGATTTACACGTCGGGGACAACCGGCGGACCCAAGGGTGTGATGCTTACACACCACAACCTGGCATGGACGGCACGGGCGGGGTTGTCTGCGTATCAGGTCGATACCCAAGACGTGATGGTGTCGTACCTACCGCTCTCGCACATCGCCGAGCAGATGCTGAGCATCTACATTGCCATCACTGCCGGGACCAAGATCTACTTCGCGGGGGGCATCGACAAGCTGCGCGAGACGCTGCTCGCCGCTCGACCAACCGTGATGTTCGGCGTGCCGAGGGTGTGGGAAAAGCTGCAAGCTGCTCTCGATACCAAGCTGTCCGAGCAGAAACCACTCCAGCGGCGGATTATCGCGTGGGCGCGAGACGTTGGCAGCCGTGTTGGTCACTATCGGATTGAATCGGGCGCACCGTTTGGGCTTCTGGCCCTGGAAGAAATCGTGGCGCGGCGGCTGTTCTTCACCAAGATTCGTACCCAGCTAGGCCTTGATAGGCTGCGCTTTGCGGTGTCGGGCGCGGCGGCGATTCGCAAAGATGTTCTCGAGTTCTTTCTGTCGCTGAGCATCCCGATCCATGAAGTCTATGGCTTGTCCGAGTGTTCGGGTCCGCTGACGCTCAATACGGCGTCGCCTGGCCAGACGCGGATTGGCTCTGTCGGTCGGCCATTGCCGGGCACGGCCCTAAAGCTTGCGCCAGATGGCGAGATCCTGTTTCGCGGTCCGAACGTCGCGCTCGGCTATTACAAAGATGAACCTGCGACGGCACAGACCTTCCAGGACGGCTGGCTGTATACCGGCGACGTGGGCGAGATCGACGAAGCCGGCTTTCTGCGCATCACCGATCGGAAGAAGGATCTGCTGCGTACATCCGGCGGCAAGTACATCGCGCCCCAGCCGATCGAGTCGCAGCTTCGGGCGATGCCGCTGGTGTCGCAGGCCGTCGTCGTCTGTGAAGGCCAGAAGTTCCCAACCTGTCTGTTGACGCTAGACCCCGACCGCGCGACCAAGTTCGCCAAAGAAAATCAACTGCCGACGGAAATGGCCGAACTGGTGCGCCATGACAAGGTCCGCCTGCTCATCGCCGACAGTCTCGAGCGGCTCAACCAGACCCTGGCTCGGTTCGAGCAGATCAAGCGCTACACCATCTTGCCGCGCGACTTTTCCATCGAGCGCGAAGAAGTCACTCCGACGCAGAAGCTGCGCCGCAAGGTCATCGCAAAAAACTACGCCCCCGAAATCGAGGCGATGTACGCCGATTCCGAGGGCGCGGAGCGAGGCTAGGGCAGTAGGTCACTGCCCCGGCGGCTGGTTGGACTACTTCTCAGCCTTCTTGGCGCCTTCTTCCTTCTTCTCGCCTTCGGCCTTCGGGGCGGCCTTCTTGCCCTTCTTCTTGGCCGGCTTCTCCGCTGCGGCGTCAGCGGCAGGCTTGTCCTCTGCCATCGCGAGGCTTAGACCGGCGGTGTTGAGAGCGAATGCACACAGGGTTCCGAGGATGATCTTCTTCATGACCGAACTCCTTGACGAGTGGTGAGAACTGGCGCCGTAGTTCAGCGCTTCAGCCAGCGCGGAGCATCGGCCAACTTCCCCACAGTGTGCAAGCGCTACGTACGTTCAGGGGGCGTGTGCGACAAGCGCTAGAGCTTCGACCAAGACGTGCCACTGATCGTCGGCGGAGGCTGGAGCGTCATCGTGTAGTCAGCGCGGCGGTTGCGCGCTTCATCGACATTGTCTCCGGTCCGCACAAGCGGAGAGCGCTCGCCGTAGCCGACGAAATGAATCGGCATGCGGAAGCCTTTCTGTCGGAAGTAGGTCGCAATCGCTTTGGCGCGGTTGCGTGACAACACCACGTTTTCGCTGTCTCCGCCGACCGTGTCGGTGTGCCCGGTAACGAACAGCATCGGCTGCGGCAGCGCGCCAATCACGACGCCTTGCTCTGACCATTTGAGCAGCGTCTTTTCGACGCGATCGAGCACAGCGCTCGCCTTCTTGTAGCTCTCGTCCAGCTTGAGCTTTTCGCTGTCTTTGACTTCCCACGAGTTGGTGTCGAAGTTCACGTCCTCGTGCGGGACCGACACAAACCACGGGTACAGGTTGATGTGGGCGCTGGCTCCGTCTTTGTCATAGAGCTTTACCGACAGCCGAAGCACGACACTTTCGTTCGGGGCCGACGAGGTACCTTCCCACGGGATGCGCAGCCAGGTGCCCGGTGGTTCCCCGGCAAAGCTCGCCTTGCCGTCCCCCATCTTGATGCCTTCGTCAGAAAAGACCTCGATTTCGGCGTGACCAGCGGGGCTCGACAGGGTCAGCTCGACAAAGCGCTTCTCGACGTTGAGGTGCGGCGACACGTAGTTCTTGTCATAGCCAATCTGGATCGTCCGCGTCAGAACCGTGTCGAACGTCACCGGCTGTTTCCACGGCGCACCACCGACCTTGGCGCTGATCATGCCTTCCCAGTGCGTCGCGCCGGGCTTGCCGGACCCGAGCTTAAAGGACGTCTTCTGTCCCGACCCGAGCTTCTTGGCCTGGTACTTGAACTCGCCGCTTTCGCCAGAAGCCGCTCCCAGCGCCGGATCCGGTTCTTTGGCCAAAAGCGCCACCGACAGATCCGTGATCGGTTGATCCGCGATCACCACCAGCTGCGGTTGATCGGGCTGCGGAACCGGAGTCTTGAGTGAAAAGCGAACCGGATCTGCCTCGGCGGGCGCCACGATTCCCGCGAGCAGTCCGAGCACAGTCATCAGGTGGAGGAGATATCGCCTCATCGGTGCAGCCTATCGCGGCTGCTCCCGCGGCGTAAAGCCTA
>CAYTGC010000534.1:0-3488 GCA_964437195.1 uncultured Myxococcales bacterium
CTTTTCTGCGCCGCTGCGTGTTCCACCACATTGCGTTCACCGAGGAGCTGGTCCGCGACGCCGTAGCCGCCCACCGCAAGGAGTTCGCTGCGCTGTCGGAAGCCCAAGTGACCCTGGCCGTGGAGCGTTTTTTCGAGCTTCGGACCCGCAGCCTGCGCAAAAAACCGGCGACGGCAGAGCTTCTCGCCTGGCTGATTGTGCTGGCCGCGCAGAATGGCCCGCAGACTGCCGCGAACCTGTCCGAGCGCCTGGGCGGAACCCTGGACGCGCTGCCCGAGCTATCGGTGCTGGTCAAAGACCACGATGATCTGACGCAGCTTCGCTGACCGCTGCCATGCCAGCCCACGCCTCGGACCCCAGCCAAATCGATCTGCTGCTCGCCAAGCTGCGTGCGGCAGGGCTGCGCGTGGGCGTTGCCGAAGAGGTCCGCGTGTACTTCCTTTTGTCCTCGCAGCCGGACATTGGGACGGATCTTCCGCACACCCTGACCGCCGTCCTGGCCAAGTCCGAGCGCGAGCGAGCCACCGTTCGGGAAGTCTGCGAGCGCTGGGCGACAGAGGCCGCTCCTCGAATCCCAGACCCAGCCGCGACACCGCTTTTGGACAGGCCGATTTCGCAGCTTGCTGGGAATCAGCCGTCGCCAAGCCCGCGGCCTACTCGATGGCGGAAAATCCTGCGCTGGCTTGGGATGGGACTTCTGCTGTCGGCGGGGATGGCGGGCATCACCTATGCGGGATGGCGCTACTTCCATCGGCCCAAGACCGAAGCGGACAAACCCAAGCCTGCGGTAGACAACAAAAAGCCCACCGAGACGACTGGGCCGAAGCTGTATCTGACCTATCGGCCCGTCTTTGAGGTGCTCCCGCCGCCGCATCCGCTTGCGGGCTGGCTGTGGCTTCTGCTTCTGCCAGGTGGGGTTGCTGCCGCGTTTGTGCTGTACCGGCTGCGCCGCAGTGACTTGACGCTGCCCGAGGTGCTCAAGGCGCCGCTCGCCAAAGGTCCGCCGCGCATTTTGCCCTCTGCCCCGGATTCCCACTCGGGTGTGGTGCCGCGCCTTCTCGACCGGCAGCAGGCCGAAGCGGTGGTGTGGGGCATTGGTCGCTTTGTCTCGGAGGATCGAACCAAGACGCTGGATGTGCCGGACTCGGTTCGCGCCACGGTGCGGGCCGGTGGGCTGCCGCAGCTTCGCTTTCATCCCGCTCGCCACACCCGCGAGGTCTGGTTTTGGCTGGATGACTCGCTGGCCGATGACAGTCCGCTGCGGCGTCTGGCCACCGAGCTATCGACAGCCTTGCGACGCGGCGGACTGCACGTCGAGGTTGCGCTGTTTTCGGGTCTGCCCGACCACCTGGAACGCCAAGGACCGGGCGAAGGCAGTGTGTTTTGTCCCGCCGAGGTCGAAGATCGTCGCGCCGCTGCCCTGGTCTGCATCCTGACCGATGGTCGCTTGCTCGGCCACCGCATGGAGCACGCCGACAGCCACCTTCCGACCGCCGCCCTGTTGCGAAGCTTGTCACACTGGCCGCACCTTGCGTTTGTGGATGGCGGAACCGGGGCGCTGGCTCTGCTGCTGGCGCCCTTCGATCTGCTTCTGCTGGCGCCGCAAGACCTGCCGACATTTTTGTCAGGGCAGAGTCTTGCGGCGGGTCGCGAGGTCGTGTCCGTTCCGACCGGCGCAGTGGACGGCGACCTGCGTGCGTGGGCCGCCGTGCTGGCGCTGGCCCCGTTTCCCGTTGATGACGAGCTGGCCCATGCGGCACGGACTCAGCTTGGGCTCAACGTGTCTGCCTGGCGGCTCGAGGAAGTGCGCCAGCTTGCCAAGCAGCAAGGCGTGCGGTTTGCGTTTGCCCCCCCGCTGCGGTCGTCTCTGCTCCAGTGGCTTCTGCAAGCCGAGGGAATGGGCAAAGGCTCGCTGTATGCGCGGGCGCTTGTGCTGTGGCGAGGCGTGCTTTCCGCCACCGAGCACGAGCGCGAGAAGTCCCACGCCACGCAGCCCTGGCACGACACGCCTGCGCAAAGACGACTACAGCTTGATCGGGCGCTCATCGACCTGTGGGATGCGCCGCAGCAGGCGGCGACCGAGCTACATCGCCTGAGCGGAGCCGGTCTGGCCGAGGAAATCCGGCGACTGCTCGGCGAGTATGGCCCGCGCGGCGCGTCCCCACCGCTGATTGCGCTGCCGTGGCGCTGGCAAGGACTCGATGCCCAGGCGCGGCTCCTTCTGTCGCGCTTGGGACTCGGCGGACTGACCGCAGATCACGTTGGTCTGCGGCGTCCGGCCCGCTATCCGCTGGCAGTCGCCGCGCTTGGCACCGCCGCGCTGGCTGCGGGGTTTCATGCTTGGAAGCCAGCCAAGGTCCCCGGTCCGCCACAGGTCACCACGGCAGCCGTTCCGCAAAGCGCCACAGCAAAGCCCACCTGGCACGTCGAAACAGCAGCAGCGGGCTATCGCGTCATCGCCGAGCTAGGGGACAGCAAAGGCCAGGTCGATGTTCCCCCAAGCAGCCGCGTCGTCATCCGCTGGAACGAAGAAAAACGGCGGGAAAAGACCGATATCGCCGACTGGTGCCCGAACAAAGAGGAACCGCACAACGGCATCGTCTACGTCCGCGTCTGCGCCGGTGAGTTTACGCTCGGGTCGGCGGACACAGACCAAGAAGCCGTCAATTTCGAAAAGCCCGCGCACCGGGTGAAGCTTGATGAGTTCTGGATCGGCAAGTACGAGGTGTCGAATGCACAGTATCGTCTGCACGATCCCGCTCACAAGAGCCGGTTTGACGGCGATGAGCAGCCCGTGAATCTAGTGAACTGGAACGAAGCCAAAGCGTTCTGTGAAGCGCAGGGCGGACGGCTGCCGACCGAGGCCGAGTGGGAATACGCAGCGCGGGGACGCGATGGCCGCAAGTATCCGTGGGGGGATGACGCTCCGGAGCGGAAGCTGGCCGTCTTTGCAATCGAGCACGCGAAGGACAATCCCATAGAACCGGATTCCGTCACCTCACATCCCGAGGGCAAAGGTCCGTTTGGCACGCTAAACCAGGCAGGCAATGTCTGGGAATGGGTGGCGGACTGTTTTGCCGAGTATCCGAAGTCTGATTCTGTTCTGGTGAATCCTCGCGTCGAGCCTACGGACTGCAAAGCGCGCGTGCTTCGCGGGGGCTCCTTTGTGGTTGTGCCCTGGGACCTGCGCTCGGCGGGCCGGTTCTGGCTCCCGCCCGGGGACCAGGGCAGGAACATCGGCTTTCGGTGTGTGCGTGGGGTGTCGCGCCAGCCTTGATCCGTTGGATTTTGACCTGTTGGACGCCGCAAGGCGGCCTCTGGTCTTTCTGGGGTCTGTCGCGCGAAGCGCGATCGATTTTTGTGTCACTTCATTAACAAAATGACACTTACGATGTCAATAAAGTGACAATTGTCGTCGTATTGACGACAAAGCTGTCATTTTGATGACACCGCCTCGCTAGAATAGGTAGATTCCCCGATACGAGGAC
>CAYTGC010000535.1:0-3488 GCA_964437195.1 uncultured Myxococcales bacterium
CGCAACTACCGTCGGTCCACCGTACACCGGCGCAGGCCGATACACGGGCGCGGGCCGATACACGGGCGCGGGCGGCGGCGGCGATACCACTGTCGGTCCACCGTACACCGGCGCAGGCCGATACACGGGCGCAGGCGGCGGCGGCGATACCACCGTCGGTCCACCGTACATGGGCGCGGGCCGATACACGGGAGCCGGCGAAACCATCGGACCGGACGGATACGCGGGCGCGCCGTAGCCCGCCGAAGCCCAGTGCGCTCGGTAGTACACACCGCCGACGTAACGTGGCCCAACGTAAATGTAGCCTTGACGCGCTGGCGAGCAGTAGCCACGCGCCCAGTACCAGCGACCGCTCCATTCCCAGCGACCCGGAACGTACAGCGTCCCGTAACCGCAGGTCAGCACAGCTTCGTAGCGAGGAGCCGGCGGAGCCACCGTCACCGAAATCGGAGACGGCGGCGCGTCGGGAATGTACTCCATCGTCGTTCCATACTGGGGCGAAGGGGTCTCTACGTACGTGGTGCCGTAGCAGCCGCTTGCCCCGACCAGCGCACAGAGCGCGGCAAGTACTCGCTTCATAGCATTTCTCCTATGTGTCTCATCCCATTTTACTTTTTCCGACGAGCAATACGCCAGATTTCTTCACTTCGTCGGAGCTAGCTGGCTCGTCCGTCAGGACGATTGTTTGACAGCGACGCTACTCGCACTGTATGCATCTTTTGCGCCATGGATCCCAAGCACGAATCATCCGCCCCATCCCCCGTCGCTGACAGCACACAACATGCTGCCCCGCGATCGTCCCACCGTGAAGTCGTGTTCTCAGGAATGCAGCCTTCCGGTGGCTTTCACATCGGCAACTACCTGGGCGCGGTGCGCGACTGGGTGACACTGCAAGACCAGCATCGCTGCTTCTACTGCATCGTCGATCTGCACGCGCTCACCCAGCCGTATGCCCCCGAGGCCATGCCTGCGCGGGTCATGGACATGGCTGTTGAGCTGCTCGCCTGTGGCATCGATCCGAACCGGGCGACGCTGTTTGTCCAGTCGCAGGTCCCCGAGCACGCCGAGCTGGCCTGGGTGCTGAGCACCGTCGCGCCCTACGGCGAGCTGTCGCGAATGACCCAGTTTAAGGAAAAAGGCGAGCGCGCCGAGTACGTAAACTGCGGTCTGTTCACCTATCCGGTGCTGATGGCGGCAGACATTCTGCTGTACAAAGCGACGCGGGTTCCCGTGGGGGAAGATCAGATTCAACACCTGGAGCTGACCCGCGAGATCGTCCGCCGCTTCAATGGCCGCTTTGGTGAACCGGCGCTGTTTGCCGAGCCCCTGCCGATGCACCGCACCCCGCTGCGGATCATGGGACTCGATGGCAAAACCAAGATGTCGAAGTCGCTCGGCAACTATGTCGCCATCTCGGATGAGCCGGATGTGATTCGCAAAAAGATCAGCGGCGCATTTACCGATGAGCAGCGCCTGCGCAAGAAAGACCCCGGCCACCCTGAGAGCTGCTACGTCTGCGGTCTCGAACCCTTCTTTATGCCGCCGGAAAAGGTCGCAGAGTTTCACGAGGGCTGCCGCTCGGCCCGCATCGGCTGCGTCGACAGCAAGCGAGCCCTGGCCGAAGCGATGATCACCACACTCGCGCCGATTCAAGAGCGCAAGCGCGAGCTGCTCGCCAAGCCCGGTCTGGTCGAAGAAATCCTGCGCAGCGGAGCCGCCGAGGCCCGCAAGGTTGCCGCGACCACGATGGTCGAAGTGCGCGAGCGACTGGGCCTGCTGCCGCTGCCTTAGCGGTTTGCGGCAATCGAAGGCGGTGATCTCGATATACTGCCGCCATGCTTGGTCATCCCGCGCTGCCTGGACGTTCCAACTGGCCCCGCCACAGCGGTCTCCTTCTGCACATTACGTCGCTGCCTGGACCGGGAGGCTGCGGCGACCTCGGTAGCAGTGCCTCTCAGTTCATCGAGCAGCTCGCCCGCGGCGGTCAAAGAGCCTGGCAGGTCCTTCCCATCGGGCCGACTGGGTTTGGTGATTCGCCGTATCAGACCGCGTCGGTGCTCGGCGGCAACCCGCTGATGCTGAGCATCGAGAAGCTGGTCGATGAGGGTCTGCTGCCGCGCGACGTGACAAAAGGCGCACCCAAAGAAGCCGCGCTCGCTGACTTTGCCGCCGCGCAGGCCTACAAGTGGCCGCTGTTTGAGCAGGCATTTGCGACACTCCGCGATGAGCAAGGTGAGACTGCGTCGCGTCTGCGCAGCGAGCTTCTCGCCTTTTCGCGGGCCGAGGCGAGCTGGCTCGATGACTACGCCCTGTTTATGGCCATCAAGGAAGAGCAGCACCTGCGCCCGTGGACCGAGTGGCCGGAAGGGCTGCGCGACCGCGATGCCGGTGAGCTGGCGAAGGCCCGTGGCCGCTTGGCCGAGAGGCTTGACCTGCACCGCTTCGTCCAGTGGCAGTTCGAGCGGCAGTGGCAAGCGCTGCGGCGGGCTGCCCACGCGCACGGCATCGAGCTGATCGGCGATGTGCCGATCTTTGTCGCGCACGACAGCGTCGAAGTCTGGAGTGATCGCAGCCAGTTTCTGCTCCATCCCGATGGACAGCTCAAAGTCCAAGCCGGCGTGCCCCCAGACTATTTTTCCAAGACCGGACAGCTGTGGGGCAATCCGCTCTACGACTGGGACCGCATGCAGGCCGATGGCTTTGCCTTCTGGCACAAGCGCGTCCGCCGGGCCGCTGCGCTGTTTGACCGGGTGCGCATCGATCACTTCCGTGGCTTTGCCGCGCACTGGGAGATTCCCGCCAAGGACAAGACCGCCGAGTTTGGCCACTGGGTCAAAGCCCCCGGCCACGCGCTGTTTGAGGTGCTGACCCAGTCACCGGAAACCCGCAGCGTGCGCTTTATCGCCGAAGACCTGGGCGTCATCACCCCCGATGTCGAGGAGCTGCGCGATCGCTTTGCCTTCCCCGGCATCCGGGTGCTCCAGTTTGGCTTTGGCGATGACGACTTCTACGACGGTCGGCCCTGGGCGTTCCGCACCAACGCCGTTGCGTACACGTCCACGCATGACAACGCCACGATCATGGGCTGGTATCGCGGTGAAAAAGAGGGGACGCGCACCGACGAACAGGCCCGCCGCGAGCGCGACAAGCTGCACGACTACATCGGCCACGTCCCCGGCGCCGACTACGCCCACTTTTCGCTGATTCGCTTGGTGATGGCGACAGCTGCCGAGACCGTGATCATTCCGGTGCAAGACGTGCTAGGCCTGGGCAATGCTGCACGCATGAACACACCAGGGCAGCCGCAGGGCAACTGGCAGTTCCGTCTGCTCAGTGGCCAACTGGACGACGGCAGCCTGGCCCACCTGCGCCACCTGACTCAGCTGTATGCCCGCGCGGCGCGATAGCGGCGCAAAAACCCGAGAGACTGACGAATGTCCGACGCGATCAAACAAAACGAGCAGATCTACGATCGACTGTGGGCCAAG
>CAYTGC010000536.1:0-3479 GCA_964437195.1 uncultured Myxococcales bacterium
CGCAGCGACGCTTCATTCGGCTCGACGCCATCCAGGTAGGCAGAAATCGCCAGTCTCTGCGACGCAGCATTGTCACCGCGCTCGACAGCGCCTCGCAGCTCGACAAGCAGTGCCCGTGCTCTCTCAAAGTGCATCGGACCTTCGATGTTCGACACAAACGGCGTCTGGGTTCGTAGCAGCGCCAGCGCTTCCGGGCAGCGGCTCTTGTCGATTCCCGCCTGCCCCAGCTTGACGCACAGCTCGTCGTCGGACAGTTCCGCAAGGTCAGCCAGCTGAAGTCCAGCCACCGCCGCATGCGAGGACAGCCCCGAGGGCTTGCCCTGTCCCGGCGTCCCATGGCGCAGACCCACGACGTAGAAAGCCAGGTTCCAGCGCTGCTGGGCCGATAGCGAGCCAAAGCTTGGCATGCCCGTGCCCGAAAGCCCAAACGTCAGCGCGTGGAAGGCAAGCTGTGGCGCGACACCCGGCATCTTTTCTTCGTCGAAGAATGACACGGGCGGCGGAGTCAGCTTGCGCGCTGCGTCGGTGTCAGCACGTCCCGTGGCACCGTGACAGGAAGCGCACAACGCCTGGTACTGCTCGGCGGCCTGCTGCGCAGATACTTTCTGTGACGGCACCATCTTGAGCTGATAGGCGTCCTTCAGTATTTGGCGCACCGCGTGACAGCGCTCTCCCACGACCTGCGCAGGCTCCTTGCCGTCAACTGACGTGCGTACAGCCGCAACGGCCTCGCGCAGTCGACCCTGATCCTGGTCACTGCCACCGAGCTTCGGAATCAGCTTGCTGGCTTCCTCAAGCAGGTTCCGCTGCTCCGCATACTCGCTCTCATCGACGACTTTCCCCTCTTTGACCGCACCGGGATAGTCAGCCGCCACATAGTCAACCAGCGCAGCGACTTGCTGGGTCTGGGTCGCACGTTCTTCGTCAGTGGCCCAGACCGTCAGCGGCAGCAGCCAACCGATCAGGACCAACAAGCGAATATTGAAAATCGTTTTCAACATCACTTTGCATCATTCACCTGACAGTGGGCGCTGTCAAGCCGCAGCACAGCCGACGCCAAAACGCGCACTTGTCCGAACTGACGCGGCTGCCGTATCGTGGAAAGTGAATACGAGTAGCGCATGTCCCGACTCCTTGTCCTCCGAAGCAGCGAACCAGTGCGAGCCCGCGGGCTCTTTCAGCGTGTGGCCGGTCTTATGCCGCCTGCCGCGCTCGTCGATGCGGTCCCAGGCGGAGACGAAGCGCCACAAGCGGCAGGCAAGCCCGTCCAGCACGACCAGGGCTTTTACATTGACGGCGAGCCGCTGATACAGCGCAGCAGGCCCGATGAGCTCTCCGCCTATCGAGCGACCGCCAACCTCCGCACGAGCCAGATCCTGTCCGTCGTGGGTGAACCGCCGCTGCTGCAAGGCGTGTTTCGCTATCGGCAGTTTCTGTGTGCAGTCATGGGGCAGCTTCAGCCAGCGGCAGCGCGTGCCCAACACACGGCGGATCTCCCCATGCTGCTGCGCGACAACCTGCGCGGACGCAGCGAAGCCGAGCTGTTTTTTCACGGGCTCCTTTCCAACCTGCACGACGCGGATCCGGCGTACCTAACGGCAGCCGAGCTGACTGCCGAAGTCGCAGTTGCGGTTTTGGCCAAAGTGCTGCGCCAAGCCGTGCCGGACGAGGCCGGTTCGGGCGTCGTCGCGGCGCTGAGCCACGGTGACTTGCTCGTCATTGCTCGTCGCGGCAAAAGCAGCCTGCGGTATCAGGTCGTTAGCGAAGGACAAACGCCCGCCAGCAGCCAACAGCTCACAGTCGCAGTGGCCGAAGTCGGCAGTGAACCGCTTGGTGGCGAGCTAAGCGCCGTTCCCGATGGCAAAGCGCTGGTCCTCGCCGCGTGTGGCACCCGACCCTCGCTGCTGAACCTCGCCTAAGACGTGCTAGGATTCGCCTGTCCGTCGAGAAATACCGCCCTCGGCTCGCTTAGTACGGCCTGACCACCACGTTGTCGAAGTGAACCTCGGCTTCCCAGTTGTTAAACCCAAAGAAGCTGTGCCCCGGCCCTTCAAGCGGCACCAGATCGTCCATTTCCAGCGCCAGCTTTCCATCGATGTAAAAGCGCACAAGCTGGTCCTTGCGGGCAATCAGCCAGTGATAGCGCTGGCCCGGCACGACCTTAAAGTCCCCGCGGGTTTTGCGGTCGTCCGCGTGCTCATCCATACGGCACAGCGCCGCCAGCCGATTGTGCCAGCCGCCCTGGATAAACACGTACCCCGTCGAGGTATAGGACACGGTCTTGGCAAAGCTCTGGCCGTCCCCAAAGGCTTCGACCTTGATGTCTCCGTCCGGGCTCCGACTGTACGCGTCCAGCTCGATCACGGCGTCGCGTGGCAGCGCTTGCGCAAGCCACAGCGGATGGTTCTTCGCCCCCGACACCACCAGCTCGCCGTTTTCAATTCGGTACGTGCCTGGCGGTGCGGTCGACTTCCAGCTTGGCCCAAGCTCGGCGCGATCAAAGCTGTCGCTAAACACGGCTGGCTTACGCGTCGGCAGCTTTTCCGTACACGCCGACGCAGACAGAAGCAGACCACCGACCAAAAGAAAGCGAGAAAACGACATGGGCAAAGCTGGCTCCGCGCGAGTCCTTGCGCGGTCTTATCGCATTGGGTTGCCGAGCGCACGCCCTGCTTTGCGATCCAGAAGCCACACCAGCTCGCCCGTCGCCGGTGCAATCGCTCGAATCGGAATCTCGGCCACGCGCGCATCGCTCTCGAGCGCTGCCGACACGGCTGCGACCTTGTCATCGCCAGCCACGAGCACGATGACCTGACGTGCCAAGTTGAGCACATAAGGCGTCATCGTCACCCGCATCGCTGGCGGCTTGGGCGCATCGTAGACCGGCGCACACAAACGCTCGCTGCCAAAGCTGTCGAGGGACGGCGTCGGAACTTCGTTGCGCAGCGGTCCGGTCTCGGGATCGTCCAGCAAGAAGTCATCATCTACGCCCGCGAGCAGCCGTGACCCCGGAAAGATCGAAGCGGTGTGACCGTCTGAGCCCATGCCGAGCAGCGCCAAGTCGAGTCGTGGCTCGTTTTGGGGCAGAATCTCACGCAGGGTTTGGTCGTAGTGCTGCGCCGCTTCCTCTATCGAAAGCGACGTTGGAATGGGATGAACCTGGCCGGGCGGAATCGGCACGCTCCCCAGCAGATTGTCCCGCGCCATCTTGAAGTTCGAGTCGGGGCTGTCGTGAGCCACCATCCGCTCGTCAGAAAAACAGACGTGGACGCGGCTCCAGTCCATCGTTTCGACGTGGGACAACAGCTGATACAGCCGCCGCGGCGTATTGCCACCAGCCAGCGCCACCACAAAGCGACCGCGCGCCGAAATGGACCGCCGAGCTGCATCAATAAAGCGCCGCACGCCCTCTCGGGCCAAGGCTTCGCCGTCTTCGCCGATCCAAATCTCGGGCGCTCGTCCACTCACCATCGCACCTC
>CAYTGC010000537.1:0-3479 GCA_964437195.1 uncultured Myxococcales bacterium
GGGAGCCAGCCGAGGAGCTTGCCTTTGATTCCCATCGCTTGGCTCATCCAGCGGTAGAGGTCGAACTGGTCAACGTGGGAGACGATCTTGCCGTCTTTCACGGTCAGCTCACCGCGGATGATGTTGTGAACGGCTTTGCCGGTGCCCGAAAAGGTATACCAAGCCTGCCAGTCGACGATGACGACGTCACCCTTGACCTCGACGACCTTGTACTCGATGCGGGTGTCCTTGCCGCGGGTGGTCAGCATCTTCCACATCGAGCCGACTTCGGCCCCGCGAAGGCCCGGGAAGGCGGGATCGGAAAAGGTAGCGTCCGGCGCATAGAGATCGGCCATGGCTGCGCCGTCTCGGCGTGAAAACGCGCTGTAGAAAGCTTCGGCGACACTGCGGGGATCGGATGACATCGTGGGCGCTCCTTGAGCGATAAGACCAGGACTTCGCATTTCTGTCCGCCATATCGTAGCCGCAACGGCTGCCTGTTGTGGCTGTAAGTGTCGGCGTGGGCGTTACGCCGTAACTGGCGGACAGCTCAGGCTTAGGTAGCATCCCTGCATGGCCGAGATCCTGATCCCACTGATTGTGTTTATGACGCCAGTGCTTTTGTACTTCACCCGGAACTACTTTCGTCTTCGGGAAAAGCAGCTTGAGCTGCAAGCGGCGGGCGGCAAGCTGCTGCCAGGACGCAGCGAGGCGGACGCGCAGCGGCTCAAGGAGCTAGAGGAGCGGGTGCAGAACTTGGAGTCGATAGTGATCGCGCTGGACTCGGATCGTGCCGCGCTGCCGGGGCGTAGCGTGGGCAGCTTGCCGACCACCAAAGACGCAGCGCCCAAGCAGCTGGCTGGCCCAGGCCCGACGCAGAAGGAGTCCGAGCCGTAGCGGCCCGTCGATGATATTCGGGGAGCTACGCGGCGCTGACTTTGTAGGGGGCGGGGTCTTGCAGCCCGATGCGATGAAAGCCGGTGCGACGGAGCTGGCACGCGTCGCAGGTGCCGCAGGCTTCCCCATCTGGGCTTAGGTCGTAGCAGGATCGGGTGATGCTGTAGTCGACACCGAGCCGCAGACCCAGGGCGATGATCTCGGCCTTGCTCATGTGCAGAAGCGGTGCGTGTAGCTGGACGCCTTGTCCCTCGATGCCGGCGCGGGTCGCCAGGTTGGCAAGCTGCTGGAACGCTGCAAGGTACTCGGGGCGACAGTCGGGATAGCCGCTGTAGTCGACGGCGTTGATGCCTAAGAAGATGTCGCGGGCAGACAGCACCTCGGCGTAGGCCAGGGCATACGACAAAAAGATGGTGTTGCGCGCCGGGACGTACGTGATTGGCACGCCGCTGCCGATCTCTTCATCGGTCCGATCCTTGGGCACGGCCAGGTCGCTGGTCAGCGCCGAGCCACCGAAGATGCGCAGGTCGATATCGGCGATGACATGGCCGGCGACGCTGAAGCTGCAGGCAAGCGCCTGGGCCGCGGCGATCTCCTCGGCGTGGCGCTGGCCATAGCGAAACGACAGCGCGTAGGGCACAAAGCCGCGGCTCTTGACGATCGCCAGCACGGTCGCCGAGTCGAGGCCGCCGGACAGGAGCACGACCGCTTTCTTTGGGGGATTGTTTTCCATGGCGTACCTACGCGAAGGCGGTTCGGCTAGTAGAACGATGCGGTGCGACGGGTGCCGGTGTAGTCGACGTAGACGCTCTGCCACTCGGTGAAAAAGTCGAGCATCGTCGTGCCCTGCTCGCGTCCGCCGACCCCGGTGTCCTTGAGCCCGCCGAACGGCACCTGGGCTTCACCGCCAACGGTGGCCGAGTTTATGTGCAGGATTCCCGTTTCGATCTGGTCGATGTAGCGGAACGCCCGGCCAATGTCGCGGGTGTAGACCGACGAGGACAGGCCGTAGCGGCTGTCGTTGGCCACTGCGAAGGCTTCGGCCTCGTCGGCCACCTCGATGACTGACAGGACCGGGCCGAAGATCTCTTCCTTGAAGATGACGTGGCTGGGATTGACGTCGGAAAAGACCGTCGGCGCGATGAAGAATCCAGCGGACAAGTCCCCGGACAGCCGGCTGCCGCCCTCTAGCAGAGTGGCTTCCTGCTTGCCGATCTCGATGTAGCGCAGGACGGTGGCAAGCTGCTTGTCATCGACGACGGGTCCGACGTTGACGCCTTGGGTCAGGCCGTTGCCGACCTTGAGGGCGCGGGTCTTTTCGACGACCAGCTCGCGGTAGCGGGCGGCGACATTCTTCATCACGACGGCGCGCGAGGTTGCGGTGCAGCGCTGGCCGGTCGAGTAGAACGCGCCTTGCACGGTGGCTGCCGCCGCCAGGTCGATGTCGGCATCGTCGAGCACGATGATGGCGTTCTTGCCGCCCATCTCGCACTGGACCTTTTTCTTGCCGGCGGCGCCCATGCTGTAGAGCCGCTGTCCGATGTCGTTGCTGCCGGTGAAGCTGATGGCCTCGACGTGGGGGTGCTGGACCAGGGCGTCGCCGACTTTGCCGCCGGAGCCAAAGATGACATTCCACACCCCGGCAGGCATTCCCGCTTCGGCGAAGATGTCACTGATGAGCTTTGCACACCAGGGCGTTGCCGAGGCGGGCTTGAGCACGATGGTGTTTCCACAGATGAGCGCAGCAGCGGCCTTCCACACCGGGATCGCGACCGGGAAGTTCCACGGCGTTACCAGGGCAACGACGCCGAGCGGGATCCGCCGTGTGTAGATCATGTTGTTGGGCAGCTCGGACGGGATGACCTGGCCGTGCATGCGACGGCCTTCGCCCGCGGCAAACTCTAGGCAGTTGGCAGCGCGGTGGACCTCGCCGCCCGCATCGGTGAGCGACTTGCCCTCTTCCATCGTCAGCGCGCGGGCCAGCTCGTCTTTGCGACGGCGCATAAGGTCCGCCGCACGCCACAGGATCTCGCCGCGCTTGGGGGCTGGCAGGGACTTCCAAGCGGGCAGGGCGGCCTTGGCAGCGGCCACTGCGGCTTCCACGTCTTCGACACCCGAAGCGGTCACTTCGCCGAGTAGCTCGCCGGTGGCTGGATTGTAGTTCTGGGTCTTGCGGCCCGAGGCTGCCTCGCGCCACTGACCACCAATGAAGTTGCTAATGAGCTGATGCGACATCGTTTTTTCCGTCGAGAAGAGGGGTTGCTAGTCTGCGCCGGAGCGTATGTGGGCAAAAAATCCACGTCAAGCTCACTGGCGGCAAAAGCACCGTGGGCGGACTGTGGCGGGCTTGTGAAACAGGGGGGGAAAATGAAAGAGCCCCGCCAAGGTGGTCTTGGGGGGCTCTTTGGTAAGGCCTTGCGGCCTGGTCGGAATCGAACCGTCTAGCGGGTGGGGGGGGCTCCTCCAGAACCGCGACGCTTCATTTCGCGACGACGACGTTTACGGGCCTCGCGCATTTTGCGCTTCTTCTTGACGCTGGGCTTCTCATAGAAGCGGCGGCGTTTGACCTCTTGCAGGATGCCTTCCTTCGACATCTTCTGCTT